>JABDHD010000094.1 GCA_013285685.1 Bacteroidota bacterium | reverse complement strand
GTTGCTCTTATACTAATCATGGTCTTCAAAACAATTTACAAGCGTTATAAGTGCAATAGCCTCATCAAAGTGCATAAAACCTGGATCGTAACGCTTGAAAATGAATCTAAAAATCCAACCACGACGCAATCGCGAAAAAAGGAAATTTCAAAAAGAGATCACAAGTTATGAAGCCGAGATAAAAAAACTGCAAAAGGAAGCCATAGAATTGGAGTTTAATTAAAGGCCCTTTTTTACGGAAGAAGAAATTTTTGGGGTGATTTTGTCCATGTTCTATGGACCATAGTCCATGGCAAAAAAGGCCCCCCGTCTCTTCACTATGGTCCATGGACTATCGACCATGGACTTCATTAAAACGCTAAGACGATTTTCCCGATATGCCCGCTGCTTTCCATCAGCCGGTGTGCGTCCGCAGCCTTTTGGGCCGGGAAAACTTTATTAACTACCGGTTTTATTTTGCCCGATGCCAATAGCGGCCAAATGGTTTCTTCCAGGTTTTTGGCGATGGTGGCTTTAAATACTGTATCTCTCGACCGCAGCGTAGAACCGGTAATGGTAAGCCGCTTGGTCATTACCAGCGACAGGTCTACCTGCACATCCTTGCCCATCATCATGTTGATCATTACCAGGCGGCCGTCATTAGCCAGCGAGCGGATATTGTTTTGAACGTAATTTCCGCCGACCATATCTAAGATCACATCAACGCCTTTGCCGCTGGTTATTTCTTTGATCATATTCGTAAAGTTTTCTGCTTTATAATTGATGGCCTTCGCAGCGCCAAGGTCTTCACAAAACCGGCATTTTTCATCAGATCCGGCGGTAACGTAAACGGTAGCGCCTAAAGCCCTCGCCATTTGAATGGCAGCCACGCCGATGCCGCTTGATCCGCCATGTACCAGCAGGGTTTCCCCGGCCTTTAGCCGGCCCCTGTCAAACAAGTTACTCCAAACGGTAAAAAAGGTTTCGGGCAGGGATGCCGCTTCAACAAAAGTCAGGTTTTCCGGAACTGGCAGGCATTGCCCGGCAGGCGCCGCGCAATATTCAGCATAACCGCCTCCGGTAACCAGGGCGCAGATTTTATCGCCCGTTTTCCAGCGGGTAACATTGGAGCCTGTTTCAATAATAGTTCCCGCTATTTCCAACCCAGGTATATCCGGCGAAGCGCCTGCCGGCGGTGGGTAGTTGCCTTTTCGCTGGGAAACATCCGGGCGGTTAACACCTGCTGCGGCAACTTTTACGAGCACCTCATTTTCGGAATATCCGGGAATTGGCCTTTCTTCTATCTTTAAAACTTCCGGCCCGCCCGGTTGGTTGATGACTATCGCTTTCATATACATACTGATTTCGGGGCAACCCGTTGTCCGGGTTTATGTTTTCCTTAACTCACCGGCTTGCCTGTTTTGCCAGCTCCAATGTGCGCCCAAACATTAAGGTGTCTCCCTGCCATCCCTGGTGTCCGGGAATAACAAATTTTATGTCTTTAAACTGTGCTTTAACTTTTTCAATTGAAAAAGGCCAGGCTTTGAGGTTGGCATCGGCCAGGTTGCCGATATCCGTTGCGTCAAGGCTTTTTATAAAACAGCCGCCAAACAACACGTTACTTTGCGGGAGCCATATTACAATATTGTCTTTTGTATGTCCTTCTCCCGGGTAGTAAGCTTGTAGAATAACATTATCAACATTAAACGTCGTATCGCCTGTAAAGGTAAATTCCGGTTGCTTTTCTCCTCTTTGCTTAGCCAGTTGTTTGGTTAGCAGGCTGCTGTATGTTTTTATACCGTTTTTCTTTAATATATCCACGCCGCCGGTGCGGTCCGCATGAAAATGAGTGGATACGCACAACAAAATTTTCTTATGGTACCTTGACCGTAGCGTATCTATTAATTGGGACGTTTCCGCTTCGCCCCAGGGTGTATCAATAAGGATGACTCCTGTTCGTGTGATGATATACATATCATTTGCCGGAAAAACAGAGCCATCGTCCAAAATGCCATATGAAGTACAAACGTAGATGTTCCCCGTAAGATGCGTTGTCCTGATTTTTAATACTTTATTTTGCCCAAAGGCGGCAACTGAGTAAATAAGAAGGAAGAGAGATATAAAACGCTTCATGTCTCCAAAAATACTGGATTACCCGTTAAACTTAACTGATCCGGCTATTTTGGTTGAAACTATTTTCTCCAGAAATAATTCAGAAAAGACTTTTTTCTTTGGACGATTACTATTTTAACTCGTGTATATGGTAAAGCGGCCCCTGTTAGTAATTACCCTAATGATTTTAGGCTGTAATATCACCTTTGCACAATGGCTGCTCAATTTTGGCTCTGCATCAACGCTCCAACCCGGACAAGTTGCTTTTATTAGCGGAACCGGGTCCCAACTCACTTTTATTCAAAACCCGTCGTCCGCTAATTTCACGCCATTCCTGGCGCATGCCGGCATACGGGTTGGGTTGTTTCAAAATGTCGATATTGGTTACCGGCTATGTACAGTCGCACTGCCCTACTCCAGCGTGGGCCCTTCTTTAGGCGCGGCAACCGACCTGAAAATTAGATTGACGCCTGCAAACGCGCCGTGGCAGTTCAGTGTAATTGGCGGCGGAGGCCTTTCTTTTGTCACCGTGCTGGATAAATCAAAAACCGCATGGTCGCCGGGCGCGGCGCTGGTGTTAACGCGAAGTCTTTCGGCCAATACATCTATTACTTTAAATGGGCGCTATACCGAGACGTATATCGTAACCGCGGTTGGCGGCGGGAGCCAGAACTATGTGAAGGCAATCGGCGGTTCGATTGGACTTACCCACAATATGAGCGAGGTACTGGCCATAGCTCCCGAATTGGGCTTATTTGATCTGCAGGGAAAGATTACCAGCGCCAGCGCGAATGGAATTGGTGCACAGGTTGGCGTTGTTTTAAAAGTCAATCTGAACAAGGCATTACAAAAATGACATAGTTTGCCTTTCGCCTTCATCGTCCGCCATAGCTTTAGCGGCGGCGGATTCATTCACTCCTCAAACTATCCACCGGATTCGCCGATGCCGCCTTAAACGATTGAAAGCTGATCGTAACAAACGCAATTAAAATGGCGCCAACAGCCGTCACTGCCAAAAACCACCAGTGGATACCGTCCCGATAAGCAAAGCCCTGCAGCCATTTTTGCATGGCTAACCACGCCAGCGGCGATGCGATCAAAATGGAGATCAAAATAAGTTTGATAAAATCCTTCGAAAGCATCGCCACCAATCCGGATACATTCGCACCCAATACTTTTCTGATGCCTATCTCCCGGGTTCGTTGTTCTGCCGCATAAGCCGCCAGGCCGAATAAGCCTAAGCAGGCAATAATAATAGCCAGGGTAGTGAAAATGATAAATAGTTTGCCCATGCGTTGTTCATTGCTGTATAGTGCATTAAAATCCTCGTCCATAAACGAATATTCGAACTGCTCATTTGGCGCCAGGCTCTTCCAGGTTTCCTTAATGCGGCCCATCAATGCGGGCAAATTATACGTGTTCACCCTGATACTTAAACTGGCATGCCAGTCATCTGCCATCTGCATAACTAATGGGCCTATATTATCCCGGAGCGAAGTGAAATTAAAATTTTTCACCACACCGATAACATGATACTTTTTCGAAAGCATTTTATTTAACGGATCTTTCGTATAACCGAATATTCCTGCGGCCGTCTCGTTAATGATCACCGCGGCGGTGTCGGTTGCAAACTCCCTCGAAAAATTGCGGCCTTTTACCAGTTTCATGCCCATCGTTTGCAAATAGTCTTCATCAACCGGCCAAAATGCGGTAAAAAAGTCCTTGCCTTTATCATTTGATATTAGATTATTAAGCGCGCCGCTGTTGGTCGGTAAAAAGCTTGTCAATGTGGCCTCAACAACGCCGGGCAGTCGCTGAATTTCACGTTTGAGGATTTTCGGATCACCTATGGCCGTCATATTTTTTACAATCATCACCTGGTTGCGGTTATAGCCGATGTCCTTATTTTGCATGTAGTTAAGCTGATTGTAAATGACAAATGTTCCGATAATGAGAAAAATAGAAATGGCGAACTGGAAAACAACTAAAAAGCCCCTGAGCGCGCCGCCTTTTAAGCCTACCGACAATTTTCCCTTCAAAACGGTTATCGGCTGAAAAGCAGAAAGAAAAAAAGCCGGGTACGAACCCGCCAGTACCCCGACCACGATAATAATGACCAATAACGCCGGCAATAACCAGGTAAAAGTTTGCATGGTTATAGCCAGCTGTTTGCCCGAAACCTGGTTGAACAAAGGAAGCAGCGCCCAGGCCGCCAATACCGCTATTATCGCGGCGGCAAGTGTTAACATAATGGACTCTGAAAGGAACTGGGCGATCAGATATTTACGGGACGAACCTAATACTTTACGCACACCTACCTCGCGCGCGCGGTTAGCAGAGCGTGCCGTTGAAAGGTTCATGAAATTAACACAGGCCAATAGCAGGATAAACAGGGCAATGGCTGAAAAAATATAAATGTATTGTACATTGCCACCTGCCCCAAGCTGCCATTGCAGGTTTGAATGCAGGTGAATATCCTTCAACGGCATTAAATTAAGCCTCAAATAATTTCCGTGCCTGGCAAATTGTTCATATTTAAAACCGGGTAACCCATCCAGGCGCCGGCGCATAAACCCGTCCAGTTTGGCCTCGAAGCGTTTACCGCCGGCGCCGGGCCTGAGCAATATATACGTCCAAAAACCACTGATGCTGTTCCAGCTATTGTCGGTTTTTTGCGACATTGACATTAAAAAGTTGGCGCGAAAGTGCGATTGTGATGGCATGTCACGCATCACCCCGGTTATTTTATAGGTACTGCTGTCGGTAACCAAAAAAAGCGTACGCCCGACGACATTGGTCCTGTTAAAGTATTTTTTTGCCTCTGATTCGGTGATGACGATCGAATTGGGCTCCGCTAAGGCCGTTTTAGGGTCGCCGTAAAGCATAGGCATAGTAAAAATCCCCAAAATACCCGGGTCGCAATAAAAGGTGGTATTGTCTTCATCTTCCCGTATAATTTCATTGCCTTTTTTGAAGCGGATATTTAAGGCCCCTGTAAGCCGGGCCGATTTTTCAACTTCCGGGAATTCCTGCGCCAGGCCTGCGGCAACCGGCTTGGCGGCAGTGCCGAAGGAGCTTAGCGTGCCGTTATATTTTAAATCGGTATTTACCCGGTATATCCTATCGTATTTGGCATTGTACCTGTCGTAGCTCAATTCATCAAAAACGTAAAGTACAATAAGCAGACAGGTAGCGAGGCCCAACGCCAGCCCAAATACGTTTATAAAGGTGAAACCTTTGTTTTTTAAAAGGCTGCGGAAAGCGGTTTTGATGAAATTTTTGATCATAGCTATGAAACGATTCATAAAGTTATAACTAATTATTTAGTTAATAAAATACTAAAACGCAATATTTATGTATAATTATGATATTGTACTCGTGATTTTTCGATTATCCTATTAAAATATTACATTTGTACATGGATATTAATCAGGCAATACGCACTTATGCCGGTCAGCCCTTAACACATCAGTTGTTAATGTCGCTGTTAAAGGGGTACAAAAGCCCAAATGATAAGATTCATGCCATGCTTAATGAGGGAATATTAGCTCCGATAAAAAAAGGCTTGTACATCGCCGGCCCTGTATTAAAAATCAACAAGCCAGAGCCCTTTTTAATAGCCAACCACCTGTTGGGGCCAAGTTATATTTCTTTGGATTCCGCGCTTGCTTACTACGGCCTCATCCCCGAGCGCGTTTATGAAATTTCGTCCGTAACCCCAAAAGCCCGGCGAAAATTTACAACTACTATGGGTGTTTTCAGCTATACCCATCTCACTTTGCCCTGGTATTCGTTTGGTATAAGGCAGTTAAAATTGAGTGATGAGCATTATGTATTGATAGCCTCGCCCGAAAAAGCCTTGTTTGATAAAGTGATCACTACTTCAGGCATAATACTGCGAAGTATAAAAAGTGCGGAAAGCTATTTAGTTGAAAACCTTCGGATGGATGAAGAAGATCTGAAAAATTTTAATACCGCCGCTATGTCGTCATGGTTAAACGATGCGCAGAAAAAAGATAGTTTATCGCTCATTATTAAATACATTGAAAGCTTATGCTGAAAGAATGGCTCGGTGAATACAAGCCCGGAAACAGGGAAGACGCTGTACAGGCCTTGCGCGAGATCATGCAGGAAATTGCCCTGGCAGGCCTCCAGCGTGCCGGTTTTTTTGAAAAGGCTGCATTTTACGGTGGAACCGCCCTGAGAATATTTTATGGACTGGATCGTTTTTCGGAGGACCTGGATTTTTCATTATTGACGATAAACCCTGAATTTTCATTGGATAGATACCTTGAAGCCGTACAAATTGAATTTGAGTCGCTGGGGATGAAGGTTTCCATAAAGGAGAAGCAGAAAACGAAGGAAAGCAGCATTCAGTCGGCATTTTTAAAATCAGAAACCATTTGGAAGGAATTGATACTTGAAAATGTAATCCCGCAAAGCGGACTGGATCAAATTGCCAATATCAAAATTAAACTGGAAGTTGATACCAAACCGCCCTCGGGTTTTGAGACCGACGAAAAACTATTGCTGAAGCCATTTTCATTTTATGTAAAATGTTTTTCCATTTCCGACCTGTTTGCCGGCAAAATGCATGCCTTGCTGTTCCGTAAATGGGGAAATAATGTAAAGGGGCGCGATTGGTACGATATGGAGTGGTATATTAAAAAAGGCGTGGCGCTAAACTTAAATCATTTTTTATTACGGGCGAGGGACAGCGGCGATTGGAGTAAAGAGAAAATAACGGAAAAAGAGTTTCGCGAATTGCTGCAAACCAAAATTGCAGCCGTTAATATTGATCGGGTTAAAGCAGATATTGTTCGTTTTATACCCAACCCAAAGGCAATTGAAAGATGGTCGCCGGAGTATTTCCATGATCTCGTTGGCCACCTTAAAGTTGCTGATTAAGGTCATTTTAAATTCTTTTATTGAAAGCCAGCGTAATGTAAAAAATCAGGCAGCGTGAAGGCCGTAGGTTTATTTACTTTTTCTTTGCAGAAAACACGAGTAACATGTCCTTACAACCCGGCCAACCCGCACCCCAGTTCACTTTAGTATCTACTGAAAAGCAACCTGTTTCGCTATCAGATTTTAAAGGAAAGAAGGTCATCCTGCACTTTTTCCCCTTTGCTTTTACTGGCACCTGTACTACGCAGCTATGTACAATGCGTGATAATTTCGGTTATTACGATGGAATGAATGCCGTTATCCTGGGTATTTCCGTCGATTCGCCGCATACCCTTTTAAGGTTTAAGCAGGAATACAATTACCAGTTTGAGCTGCTTTCGGATTTTAACAAAGAAGCATCACCCGCCTATGACGCATTTTACGAAGTATTCCATTTAGGCTTAAAGGGTGTATCAAAAAGGGCTGCTTTTGTGATAGACGAGGAACAAAATATTATCTACGCGGAGGTGCTCGAATCGGCTAAGGATCTGCCCGATTTTAACGCCATAGCCGAAGCCGTCAAGTAATTTTGAAAAATATTATAGCGGATTGAAAGGAAATCTTATCTTTGCAGTCCGTTTTTAACAGCACTTGTAGCTCAATTGGATAGAGCACCTGACTACGGATCAGGAGGTTAGGGGTTCGACTCCCTTCAAGTGCACATAGTCAGTGGTCATTAGTCATTGGCAAAATTCAACTAATGACCAATGACTAAAAAAGCCTTTCAGTATAGTACCGAAAGGCTTTAAATTTGTTCAGCCTATGCTAAATCTGGTTTTATTTGGCCCTCCGGGAGCGGGAAAAGGTACACAGTCGCAAAAATTGATCGAGAAATATGGATTGATCCATCTTTCTACCGGTGATTTGCTGCGCGGGGAAATTTCACAGGGCACCGAACTTGGTTTAGAGGCAAAAAAGCTAATGGATCAGGGAATTCTGGTTCCCGATGAGGTGGTCATTGGGATGATCAGTCACAAGCTGGATGCCAATAAAGATGCTAAAGGGTTTATTTTTGACGGTTTTCCGCGTACGGTTGCACAGGCTGAGGCGTTGGATAGATTGCTGGAAAGCAAAAATGCGCCAATATCGGGAATGATCGCACTTGAGGTACACGATAAGGAATTAGAGTACCGTTTATTATTGCGCGGAAAAGATTCAGGGCGTCCGGACGATGCTAATCCCGAGGTGATCCGCAAACGCATTAATGAATACAACGATAAGACTGCGCCCGTAGCTGGTTTCTACAAAAACCAGGATAAATTTAAAAGTATCAACGGCATTGGCACGGTTGACGAAATATTTGATGCCGTTTGCAGGCTACTTGATTCATGGTTGGCTAACCAATAGTTCTCGTATAAAACAATCGCTCATTTACTTTATTGTATTTTTAACTTTCAGGCTTCACTGATAGTTAAATGGATGGACTTTTCCGGCTTTCCCCTAAAAATAAATCCGAAATCGTAAATCGTAATTCCGAAATCAAAATGTCTCAAGGTTCAAACTTCGTCGATTATGTAAAGATTTGCTGCCGTTCAGGCCATGGCGGAGCCGGGTCGTCACATTTGCACCGCGACAAGTTCACCTCAAAGGGCGGCCCCGATGGCGGCGACGGTGGCCGGGGCGGGCATGTGATATTAAAAGGCAATGCCCAGCTTTGGACCCTCCTTCATTTAAAATTCCGCAAACACGTAATTTCCGGCGATGGCGAACCGGGCGGCAGCACGCTGAAAACCGGCAAAACCGGTAAGGACGAGATATTGGAAGTACCCCTGGGTACTATCGCAAAAAATGCGGAAACCGGCGAAGTTTTATTTGAGATAACGCAAGACGGCGAGACCAGGATATTGACCGAAGGCGGCCGCGGCGGGCTGGGCAACTGGCATTTTAAAACGCCTACCCTGCAAACCCCGCGTTTTGCACAGCCCGGCGAAGAGGGTAAAGAAGAATGGAATGTTTTGGAATTAAAGGTACTTGCTGATGTTGGTTTAGTAGGTTTCCCTAATGCCGGGAAATCAACTTTGCTTTCAGTAGTTTCCGCAGCGAAACCCGAAATAGCCGACTATGCTTTTACCACCCTGGTGCCCAACCTGGGTATTGTTGCCTATCGCGGCAGCAAATCATTTATAATGGCTGACATACCCGGGATAATTGAAGGCGCCTCGCAGGGGAAAGGTTTAGGATTCCGGTTTTTACGGCATATCGAGCGCAATTCGGTACTGTTATTTATGATACCGGCAGATACTACCCGGACTATTAAGGAAGAATACAGCATACTGCTGCACGAGCTAAAAGAATACAATCCCGAGTTAATGCACAAGCCGCGGGTACTGGCGATTACCAAATCGGATATGCTGGATGATGAGCTGCAGGCTGAAATGAAAAAGGAACTCCCTGCGGGTGTCCCTTCTGTGTTTATCTCTTCAGTCGCTCAGAAAAACCTGGATGAGCTGAAAGATCTTTTATGGAAAAAGATAAACAATTAGTTCTGTTGCAATGTTGGAAGGTTGTAATCTTATAACCTTCGAATTTTCAACCTTGCAACCTTCCAACATTCAAACGTTTCAACAATTTATTTCTTCCTATCCGCCACGTACAAAACATAGTCATTGTCGAGCATGGTTACATTCCAGCCGGCGTAGTTCGGAAAGCTTTTCATCACCAGCTTTTCTTTTGGACCATTATAGGTTTCGGGCAGGATAATGTATAAGGGGCCGCCAAAACCATCATACTCATAGTCGTCGGTGTTAATTTTTAGCGAATCGGATATTGGCGGTAAGCTCAGGTAACGGTTATGCTGCAACTCCAGCCCAATATCATTGCCGATAAAAACAAAGGTGATCCCTCTTTTTTCGCGGTCAAGTTTCATTACCTGGTTCAATGCAGTTTGGTCGATATTGGGTTGTGCAATTCCTGTGACACCCCTTGCAAGCTTGTGGTTTATTTTATAACCGTTTACCAGGTAAGAAAAACTGTAGGCTGCAATCCATAAGAAAATCAACCCAAATGCTATTTTATATCCGGTTTTGAGCCGGGCGGCCAGGTAAATAACGCCCGGCGTGATCAACAGCCCGATCACACGGAAATGCCTGGCCTCCATCGAGATGTTTAACTGGCGCAGGTACGAAATGCCAAAAAACAGGGCGGCCGCGGCGTAAAAAACGATCACAAATAAACGGTAGCTGCTGTTTGGTATGCGACGGACAATAAACCAAACCAATGCGACACTTAGCAAAGCTGCGGCTATCAAAATAATTAACACCCATTGCTGGCTGAACATAGGTTTCCCAAAGTGATCTACCAGGCCATTCAACATGTCGTCGAGTGAAAAGCCCGACAGGATAGGTGACGCAAGTGGATAGGTAAACGTTTCGGCGGTTAAACTCAATCCCTTTGCGCCGCTTATGGGGCTGTCGCCTTTCGCGATGAACGAAAGGTAGATCACCGCAATTGCGATGGCTGCGGGCACACCAACCCAAAAAGCATTTTTAACCCTGACTGCCAATTCCCCTTTGCTTTCCCCCAGCCGCACCCATAAACAAAATAATCCCGCTCCGTACATCCATAAAAATGACGACTTCAAAAAGAAACCGGTAAAACCGGCAAACGCTACAAATAAAAACAGCTTCCAATCGGCGCGGTTTAGCGCAACGCAGCCGTACAGAAACCACCCCTCAAAAGCAAAAAGCAATATTTCGCCGCCTGAGTAATAAACATGCGGCACCATAAACACCACCTGGCTTACGATAAACAGCAAACTAACCGATGCGATGCCTGCGGAAAAACCAATCTTTCTGAAAAAATAAAAAAAGCCCGCCAGGCCCAAAAATTCAGCCAATATCGTCGCAATCACAATGCCATGGGCAAGGTTAAGGCCGGTGATCAGCTGAAAGAAATAAGGCACCAGGTATTGCCCCGGCGACCACCAGGTTAAAAACTGGGTGTAGTTTTGAGAAATATCGCCCTGGTCGGGGCTCACCAGGTTGTTAAACCCGGAGCCATGCTGCATACTTTGCAGCACCTGGAAACCTTGCGACGGGTCGATAAATAATGCCGGCGGGATAAAAAATAACACGATACCCATTATCAGCACGAGTACGCCGGTTAGTACAAGAATAATTTGGGCTAAACTGCTTTTTTTGAATGTCATTAGTAACAGATCTCTAAAAGTAAATGCGGATCATGCGGAAAAGAACTTATTCTACTACCCTATCCCGGATTTTAACAGCCGGATTGCCCTGGTAAATACTGTATGGTTCAAGGTCCCTGGTGGCCACCGAGCCGGTGGTTAAAACCGCATGTGTGTGCACCGTTATTCCGGGATTTACAACGGCGCAAGCGCCTATCCAGGCGCCGTCTTCGAGTGTAAAGCCTTGTACGATCAGGTCAAAAGTTGGTTTTTTATAGTTGTGATTGCCGGTAAGCAACACGGCTCCCTGTGATAGGCAAACATGACTACCGATGGTAACCGGCAGCAGGCAATCTATCCACACATTTTCGCCTATCCAGGTATCATCGCCAACAGTTAGGTGCCATGCATATTTTATGTTTACGCCGGGTTTAATGGTAACACCCTTGCCAACCTTTGCGCCGAATAAACGCAGCAAAAAACATCTGAAAGTATTCGACGGCAACAAACTGGTTTTAAAAAAAACAGCATTAATATAATACCATAAAAATCGTTTGAGGGCGCTGCCACCGGGATGAAAAGGATGATTATTATAGGTTGAAAGATCAGTTTTACGCATTGTTTGAAATTGGCGCATCGTCATGCTTAACCCAAAAATACAATACTATGGCGATTACCAGGTACAGCACCATATTAAAAATCGTATGGTGATCAATTATATGATAATTACGTTTGTCCCAAAAAATTGCCAATAACACAAACCTCAGCATGTTTAAAAACTCAATGCCTATAATGCCACCGGCCAAAAAAATTAGTTTTGACCTCCAATTCCCGGGATAAGCCAGCACAAACGCGGCAAAGAAGCTGATGACGCCCAACCCCAGGCAGGAGTAAACTACCTGCAGAGTTCCATGCCCGGCCACCAGCAGGTCATAATCATTGGTTATAGCCGCAAACCCGAGCAGGTTTAGTATTGCTGCGCTTGATTTGAGCAGGATAATGCGGAGACCGGCGATATAATTCAAATGGCCGGCCAAAAATGACGAATAATGATGCCCCGGTTGGGTCAACCCGAAAAACATAATATTGAAGTAATAAAACAAGGTGAAAAGTATGATAAAAACAATCGCAAATTTTAGCGGGCTGCCTGTCTTTTTTGCGGGTGTTTTATTGATATTCTGCTGTTGTAATATCTCATCGATCTTCACATCAACGATCAGCCTGAACCAGAAGCCCTGTAAAAAATGGAATATTATGCCGGTACGGCCGTCCAATACGCCCAACTGAAAAATCATCCGGTAAGTAAAATACAGCATAGGGCGCGCATAGCGCGGCAACCGCCACCACAACTGCTTCAGCCAGGCCGTACGTTCGTCCGGCGAGCCCCAAAAACGTGGTTTAAGCGTTTGCTGCCGCAGCAGTAGCATGCGCTCAACTTCTTCGTGCGCAACCAGGTCGCTGTAACGGTTATGCTTGGCGATCCAAAAGCTGATTTGATTTTCTTTCAGGTTCTCTTCCAGCAGGAAGCCATCTTTCCAGATAATGGTTTTACCGGGGACGATGAACCGATGGTCCATGTTTTCGTTCAAATCGGAATATCCAATCCCGTATCGGAACATTTTCAATAAATAAAAAGGAAAGTACCCCCCATGTTTTAGCCACCTGCCTTTAAAGAAATTCTTGCGGTTAAAATAGATGCCACTGACATCGGCATGATCCTCGCCGGTAAATTCATCGAGGTGTTTTTTTAATTCAGGCGTTACCGTCTGATCGGCATCCAGGCAAATCACCCAGGGTGTTTCAATTTTAAAGTTTTTTAGCGCAAAATCCCATTGTTTCGGATGGTTTTCAAACGGGTGCTGCAAAGCGGTTGCGCCTGCTTTCTCCGCAATTTGCACGGTGTTATCCGTACTGCCCGAATCCAAAACAAAAATCGGCGCACCAAGGTCCGAAATAGAATTAAGCAGGCGTGGAAGATGTATTTCTTCGTTATAAGTAATGATGATAAATGAAAACGGCCGGTTCAAGATAACTTAGCTTTGATCATCATTGATTTCCAGAAATAGGGGATGCGCCCGCAGCCCGCAAACGAAATAACTTCAAACCCCGAGTTGTTAAGCGCCCGGGTCAACGTCTTTCTCGACCACAATTTGATGTGCCCACCCAGCCATAACGGGTCCATGTGGCGGTCCCATTTATTGAAGATACTAAGTGTCAGATTTTTTAGGTAGCCATGATACGGCGTGGTTATGATCAATTCGCCCCCCGGCTTCAATTGGTTTTTGCAAAAGCCGATAAAAGCCTCCGGGTTGTACAGGTGTTCAATCACTTCGGTTGAGATAATGGTGTCGAACGGGACTTTTTGCAATTCCACCGGTAAAGTTTCTACAGAAAGGTCCTGGACAAAAAAGCGACCGGCGTGGTTTTTTTTTGCAATTTCGATTCCCTTTTCGGATGCATCGGTGCCGTATGCATTATAACCCTTATTCAGCAGGCAGCTGACCAGGTAGCCATTGCCGCAGCCAAGGTCGAGGATATATTGGTTTTTTGTATTATCAAGCAAACCGATCAACTCATCCAGCTGATAGCTCATATTGTGCGTGGGCGCGTCGCTATGGTATCCGTAATCCTTATAATCAGCCATTTAATATATTTGTATACAGGTCAATATATTTTCCAACCAAATTCACCTCATTAAAGTCTTCATAAATAATATCCGGCGCCATTCCGCGTATCGTTTTCAATTCTGCCCGGCGATTGAGGATAATGTCATTTATGGCCATGCCTATTGCTGCCGCCTCCGTTTTGCAGGTCCAGCCCAGGTTGTTTTTTTCAACATAGTCCATCAAGCCAACTTCGTTGCTAATCAATACCGGCGTACCAACACTCAAGCTTTCAATCACTGCATTGCCAAAATTTTCATCGTGGGAGGGTAGTACAAAAAGATCATGTGCCTGCAGGACATCGAATTTCTCCACGCCCAAAAACCCCGGCCAAACGATTTTCTTATCAACTCCGCATTCAAGGGCTAAAGCTTTAAGTTCAGCAATATAGCTTTCATTGCCATCGCCCGCTACCGTCAATAAATAATCTTTTGTTAAAAGCGGCAGGGCCTTGATCAGCAAGTCGAGGCCTTTTTTTTCTTCTATCCTCGAAAAAAAAATAAGCTTAAAAATTCCGGATGTTTCCCGTTCGGGGTAAAAACGCCGATCCGGTAATTTTACAAAATTTGGCAAAACGGAGATGTTTTTTGCATCAAACAGCGTCTTCACCGCACTGCTTTCCTTCCCGGAAGTGGTATGGATAAAACATTTTTCCAGCATTCGCTTACCAACAAAACGGTGAATAACCCACTTTATGCCGATATTTCTGTTTTGAAATGAGTATGGGCTGAGCGTACCGCGGGGCGACACGATAACAGGGATATTTCTTCTTAATGCAATCGCGCAAGAAAATATCGACACTAAATTCCACCATGCGTGTATGTGAACCAGGTCAAAATTTTTGACTTCCTGTTTTAGTTTTTTGAGTAACTGCGGCGAGTAATGGGTATGGTCTTTGGTGCGCCTTTCAAAGTACGTTACTTTTACACCGTCAACGTTTACCGGCTGCCCGGCTGTCACTTTCAACTCCTGTTTTCCGTTAGCTGTCGTGGTATAAACTTCTGTTTCAACGCAGGCCTTCGCCAGATTTTCGCTTAACATGGATACTGACATCGTCGGTCCGCCATAGATATATGCCGGCTTGTAGGCGGCGCAAATTTGTAAAACTTTCAAATTTCCTTTAAAATGTTTCGCCCGCGCAATATCCTGAAGATGACCAGCATGCTGGCGTAGCTCCAAAAAACAGTATTGATCAAAAATTCAAAACTTAAACCGCGCCACATTATTTGAAACAAACCGCTAAAGATCAACGCCGTTCCTAAAATATATCCACCAAATAATTTCTCGGCCTGTACCGAGATCAACTGGGCCGTTGCCCCGTAAAGAAACAGGAACACAAATATCCCGATGCCCCCAAATGATAAATACGCATCTACCACAAAAGGCGGTTTTGCTGATACGTTAGAATTCCTGTTTACAACGCCGGCATCATACACCCGCTGCATCACCAGGTCTTCGGTTATTGGTTTTGACGGCCACATTACACGTGGAACGATGGCTATTGCTGATTGTTTAACCAGTTGCAGCCCATAGTAGTCGATATTAGCTGGAGTGGACTTTATATAGGTGGTAAACATGTCAATTTCACTCAGCCTGTAAGCCAAAAAACCCCAATTGCTGTTGTCGGGATTAGATTGATCGAGCGCCGCATCAAAGGCCAATTGTGATGCGTCCTGGGCATCGACATCTTCCGACCAGGCATTTTCCCTAAAAATCTGGTTGTACGTGGGTAAAAAGATAAACAAAAGCACCATGAACGGGCCGAACGTGATTGCTACCAGCTTTTTATAATTAGGATATAAAAAAATACCCAATACAAGGGTGCTTATGATTATAGGTTCTTTAAAACCGGAGATTAATGCCTGGTAAAAATTAAAGGCATATAGTATAACGCAGATCAATGTATTCCATGGTTTTTTTAACGGTATTGCAAAAGCAAGGGCCAACGTACCGGCAATAAAGCTTAACGAACTGAATTGGTTATTAAACTGGCTCAATCCGGGAATACGCAAAAACAAAATAGATACCGGCAAGGTGATTAAAGCCAGGTAAAAAAGCAGGTTGGCGATATCCTCCGTCTCGACGTAGTATTTTTTTTTATACTCGTAATTCATAAACACGAGAATACCGGTGACAAAAGAAGCGTGTGCAAGGCAGTAAAACCGTTGGCACGAGACGGTAGATTCAAGTTGCTGCTGATCGACAAGGTAGAAGTTTAGCTTATGAAAATTATCATAACCCAGTACGGTAAGGAAATAAAATATAGAGGTGCACGCCATATATCCGGCAAATATGATCTGCACCAGGAATATCGGACGCATTAACTGTTCAGCTACGGTTCTGTCGTCAGGAATGGGACGCACCCATCCGGTCAGCGTGATAGCAAAAATAAAAAACGAACCAAGCCACGCAATGAAATAGGACAAGACAGTATCTGATTGAAATAATAATGACAAACCCCAGGGTAGGAATAGCACGATGAAACGCTCTATGGAGATGGCTTTACTCATTGTTTATAGCTGCATGCAAAATAAATTACCCCCTTTTATTTCGTTTGCATTTTTTATCAATTCGCACCCAACGGAAGTAATCTGGTAAAGGTCGTATTTCATCCCTTTTAAAAAATCGAAGCACTCGCTAATGTCCTGTCCGTTTGCATTCCAGTAATTATTGTCGTATTCAAAAATTATACGTGGCCGATGTT
>JABDHD010000093.1 GCA_013285685.1 Bacteroidota bacterium | reverse complement strand
AAGAGGGTCCAAGGTTACATTACATTTAAAATTTTTAGCGCCGGGAACAGTTTTTCGGCGATGTTCTTAATACATGAGGCGCGAAAATACACCTATATAATATACACTAACTCAACAGCTATAAAACACTAAGCCGGTTATCGGCCGGAAATCAACACAATAAGTCGATCATTTAAAAAGAACTGAAAATTCTTTAAAGGGATTGCTATTGCCAAAATTTTAAAAGAAAACACGCAGCAAATGTTCAGTGGTCAGCCAAAAGCGCCCGGTGGTCAAAAATAATTTACCAGGAAAACAGGGCGCCGTTCATTTGCATCAAAACGATATAACCATGAAAACGATCACCATAAAAATATTACTATTACTCCTTATTATTTTGCCGGCAGGCGCATTGTTCGCGCAAAGCAACAACGCGGGAACCGTTTCAGGCATCCTGAAAGACGAAACCGGCAAGCCCATGGACTACGCCACCGTGAGCCTGCTGAAGGCGCAGGACTCAACCGTTGTAAAAGGCACGCTAAGCAACGAAACCGGCGCATACAATTTCGATCACATCAACCCCGGCACCTATATTATTAAAGCAACCGAAGTTGGCTATGGAAAAGCCGTCAGCAATGCCTTTACGCTGGTAGCAGGGTCGCTCAACTTTAACGTGCCGGTTTTAAAAATGCAGCAGGCCAGTCACACCTTAAGCACAGTAAGCATAACCGCCTCAAAGCCGCTGATCGAACATAAGGTAGACCGCACTGTAATGAACGTAGAAAACAGCGTACTGGCAGCGGGCAACTCGGCGATGGACATCCTCGAGCGCGCGCCCGGCGTTTCCGTGGATAAGGATGATAACATCAGCCTGAAAGGCAAACAGGGCGTAACCGTGATGATCAATGATAAGCTCACTTACCTTACGGCTGCTCAGTTGGCAACCTTGCTGCGCTCAACCGATGGCAATACCATCGCGACCATTGAGATAATTTCCAACCCATCGGCCAAATATGACGCCGGGGGCAACTCGGGCATTATCAATATCAAGCTAAAAAAGAACAAACAAACCGGCACCAACGGCAGCGTGACCCTGGGTGCAGGCTATGGCAAATATGGCAAGGATAACGAAACGCTTACCTTAAACCACAAGGAAGGCAACTTCAATATTTTTGGCACGTTTAGCCATAACGATACCAAACGCTTCCAGGATATCGGCCTGATGCGTATCATTACCGACAGCACCGGCCACAAGACGTACTTTAACCAGCTCACTAACCTGCCCGAGACCGACCATAACAACAGCTACCGCCTCGGCGCGGATTATGACCTGTCGTCCAACAACACCATCGGCTTTATCGTGAGCGGTTATTTTAATGGCGAAGAAGATGATAACGACACCCGCACTTATATAGGTCAGAGTTTTGCCGAGGTCGACTCCTCACTGCATACCGTGGCGCCTATCCGTCAAACTTATCATAACATTGCCTTTAATTTGAACGACAGCTGGAAACTCGATACCCTGGGCCAGGAATTGAGCGCCGACTTCGATTATTCCAAATTCGCCAATGGCTCCGTTGCGGGCTATACCACCGATTTCTTCCTGCCCGATGGCGGCCTACAGCACCCGGAAAGCTTTTTGGGCAACATCACGCCTTCCAATATCGACATCCGCGCCGGAAAGATTGATTACAGCAAACCGCTGGGCAAATCCCTGAAGTTCGAGTCGGGGTTGAAGTTTAGCGACGTTAAAACGGATAACGACCTGCTGCAAACCGAATCGCTTAACTCGCCTTACGTGGATAACAACCGGTTTGTATATGACGAGAAGATCGATGCCGGCTATGTAAACTTTAACAAGGATTTTAAAGGCTATTCCGTACAGGCCGGTTTGCGCGCCGAGTATACCAGTTCATCGGCTGTAGGCGATTCTGCCAATGTGGTGCAGAACATCCCGAGGCACTATCTCAACCTTTTCCCCAGCCTGTTCATCGACCATACCATCAATGATAAGAATGAGATCAACTTCTCGTACAGCCGCCGCATCGACCGCCCGCAGTATGACAATTTGAATCCCTTTGTGTACCACCTCGACCCGTATACTTACCAAAAAGGCAACCCGTACCTAAGGCCACAGTATACCAATAACTTCGAGTTTAACTACACCTATGATAAGAACATCACTTTAACGCTGGGCTACAGCCGTACTACCGACGTGATCACCGAAATCCCCGGCACCGATCCCGCAACTAAAGTATCTTTTGTAACCAATGAAAATCTGCAGACCCAAAATGCCTATAATATTAACCTGTACCTGCCCTATACCTTTACCAAATGGTGGGAAGGCAATGTTAACCTCACCGGCTTTTACCTGGGCTTTGTATCAAACGGGCTGGAAGGCGCCAACCTGGACAACGGCCAGGCCGCCTGGCAGGTGCGCGCTACCGAAACCTTTACGCCCATAAAAGGCATTAAGTTTGAGGTGACCAGCAACTACCAGTCGGCACTGGTGTATGGCTTGTTTAATGTGAAGCCGCAATACAGTACCGATGCCGGCGTAAGCCACTCCTTTGCCGACAAAAAGGCCAACATCAAGTTTTCGGTTAGCGATATATTTAACCAGCGCACCAATAATGTAACCAGTTTTTACGCCAATAATTACCTTATCATTAACCAAAAGCGCGAAACCCAGGTGGCCCGGCTTACTTTCACCTACAACTTTGGCAACAACAAGATAAAAGCCCGCGAGCACCAAAGCGGCGCCGATGATGAGAAGAACCGGGTGAAAGGGAATAATTGATAATTAAGTAGCAGTGGTGAGTGGCAGTGGCAGTTTGATTGGACTACTGCTACTGCTACTCCTCACTGCTACTGCCACTGCTACTGCTACTCCTCCGCCCACCCCTCTTGCAATTTCAATACCTCTTTCCTACCTTTAATCCAACTTAAATTTAATTGGCGAAAGGCATTCACCGCAAAGCCGCGCAATGCCCTTTGCCCGTTAACCAAACCCAAACATCAAAAAATATGAAAAATAAACAATCAGCTCCGTCAACAACCGACGACAAGGTACACACCCTCCCCGGTTTAAATACACCCGGCCATAAAGTACAGGGTGTAGAATTTGCAGGTTATATGCCGGTTACCGGCAGCGCAAACCCCAATGGCCCGGGCGATGGCCTTTTCTATTGGTTCGCCGGGACGGAGGATTATGCCAAACGCCCTACTATCATCTGGACCAACGGCGGGCCGGGCTCCAGCAGTTTCTGGGGTTTCTTCCTGGAGAATGGCCCCTACGAGATCAGCCAGGATACCGATGGCGCTTTCACCCTGAATCCGCGCTCCTTCGCATGGAACCAGTATGCCAATTACATGATATTTGAACACCCGCTCAGCGTCACCCTGTCATTTGCAAAGGACGAGGATGTGCCCAAAACCGTTCAGCAGGGCATGGAACAATATTACCAGGCGCTGCTGAATTTCCTGGCCAAACACCCTGAACTGGCCAAAAACCCCATTATCCTGGTTGGCGAATCATACGCCGGCACCTATCTGCCGTTGCTGGCCAAACAAATTGTGGATGGCAACGCCAAACTCCGGGAAGACCAGCAACTTAAACTGGCAGGCACCGTATTGCTCGATGCCTGGGTTGACCCATGGGTACAAATGGCAACCGATACCACCTATGCCTATTACCACGGCCTCATCTCGGCCGCGCAAAAGGAAGCCCTGGATAAAAATGTAGCCCTGCCCATCATCAATGCCGAAATTGAGGCCATCAGCGGCGCGTACATGGCCAATATTGCCGGTACCGGCGATCCCGCATTCGGCCCGGTGATGAAATACCTCAACAATAACGATTTCCGCAAGGCCGTACACGCCCCACCGGTTGGCAAGGATACGATGGTAACCCAAAACTGGTCGGCGGTGGTATCCAAAAACTATACCCCGCAGGTTAACGACAGCTTTGCCCCGCTGGTGCAGGAACTGCTGGACGACAAGGACCACGACGGCAATTTCAAACAGCGCATTATCGTCATCTCCGGCCTCAACGATGCCAAAGACTGCAACTTCCTGGGCACCGGCGCATGGCTCAACAAACTGGGTGGCATTTCCGCAGCCGAGTTCCGCATAGCAGGCACCACCAAATGGACAGACCCCAAAGACCCCAAAAAAGTGCTCGGCTACGAACAAAACGGCGGCAGGCTAAGCTGGCTAAAAGTGCTCAACGCCGGGCACCTGGCGGTGCTTGATCAGCCCTTGCTTATACAGTATATTTTGGGTGCGGTGGAGTTGTAGCTTCATAAAAGGTTGATCTTTAAAGCATCTTAAGTTATTATATCGAGAGGACAAACAATAGAGGAATAGCGAACTAAGGACTTTCGACTTAAGACTCACGGCTTAAAAAGGGCGTCCCCCGTGGGTAGAAGCGGGTCGGCCTCACCGCACCTTGCATTAGCGACAACCGCCCGGGCGGCCTGGAGTCGTTCCAATCCATAGCGCGAAGCGTTGGGTAAAATAAATCCTTTGTTGCGTAAATGACATGCAAGTTGGTTGTTGTGGGCCGATTCGGCGTGTACCTAAATAATTGTTAAAGTCAAGCACTTGACACTTGATTTGGTTGGGAAGAATTTATGCTATCGGTTTAATAATGCACATTATAATAATAACTTTGTAAAACGCTATTTTTGCCGCTAAAAAAATTAGCATTTTACTAAATTTGACCTTCAAAATTTTCGAGTAAACATGCCTGATGCCAAATCTACTATTTTTACAAGTAAGCCGTTTTTGAAATGGGCCGGCGGGAAAACGCAACTCATTGCGGAACTTAAGCGATTTGTGCCAAATGATTATTCTACATATGTTGAAGCTTTTTTAGGCGGAGGGGCTCTTTTTTTTTATTTAAAGCCCCAAAACGCGATTCTGTCCGACATTAATCCGGAACTAATCAATTGTTATGAGGTAGTTAGAGACGATGTCGAAAACCTTCTTTTAGAACTAAAGAATTATTCGAACACTGAAGATTTTTACTATCGGATCAGAGCCTCCGATCTAAATAATCTAACAGCAATAGAGCGGGCTGCAAGGTTCATATACCTGAATCGCACTTGTTTTAACGGGTTATATCGGGAAAATAAAAAAGGAGATTTTAACGTCCCTTTTGGAAGGACTAAAAATCCTAGCTTTTGCGATGAAGAACGCCTTTACGGGGCTCACCATGCCCTTACAAACGCAAAACTTTTGTGCGCCGATTACAAAACTGTCTTGAGGAGATATGTCCAGCATAACGATTTTGTTTTTTTGGATCCGCCATATGCCCCCGTTGGAGGCTTTTCCGATTTTCAACGGTATACAAAGGACTCCTTTTATGATGCGGACCATATTGAACTTAGAGACGAATTTAATCGATTGTCAAGAATAGGAGCTAAAGTTATTTTAACAAATTCAAATACTGATTTCGTTAGAGCGCTTTACGCCGGGCACAAATCGGAAATATTTCAAACCAAAAGGCTGATAAGTAGCAAAAGTTCAACAAGGACTGGCGAGGATTTAGTCATATACTCAATTAACGGTAAAAAACGCTTAGATTCAAAGCAGGAATTACTCGAAAATTTCCCAGGCACAAGGTATATGGGAAGCAAATATAAAATGCTTCCATTTCTATGGGATTCTATTAAAGAATTAGAATTTAAATCAGCGCTTGATGCTTTTTCGGGCAGTGGTTGCGTCTCATATATGTTAAAGCAAAAAGGTATTGAGGTATATTCAAATGACTTTATGGCATTTTCCGCCAATATCACAAAAGCAATAGTACAAAACTCAAGCGCTAAAATTTGCAAAGAAGATATCGCATTTTTAACGACAAAGAATGAAGATGCCAGTGACTTTATTACCAAAATGTTTGATGGATTGTATTTCGAAAAAAATGATAACATTTTTTTAGATAATACCGTAGCGAACATCGCGCTGTTAGCGGACGATTCAAAAAAGTCAATCGCATTAGCTGCCCTAACAAGAGCATGCATGAAAAAAAGGCCCAGAGGCATATTCACTTATGTAGGCGAACGATATAATGATGGAAGGAGAGATTTGCAACTATCATTAAAAGAACATTTTTTAGAAAACATAGAAATCTTTAACGAGGCGGTTTTTAACAACGGGCATATAAACAAATCTTTTAACAAAGATATTTTCGACTTAGACATAAACGCCGACTTGGTTTATTTTGACCCGCCGTACTTAACGGCTAAATCGGACAATGATTATGTCCGGCGGTATCACTTTGTCGAAGGATTGGTTAAAAATTGGGACGGCGTTGATATCGAACTCGGAACTAAAACAAAAAAATTTAAAAAATACGCTTCGCCCTTTGATTCAAAAAATACCGTCAATGATGCTTTGGACAAGTTATTTGATAAGTTTAGAAATAGTATTTTAGTTGTGTCTTATTCTTCAAATTCTATACCTAAAAAAGAAGAAATGATTGACCTATTAAAAAAATACAAGGAATCCGTTGTATTAAAAGAAATCGATTATCAATACTCATTTGGTAACCAAAATCACAAAATCGGCAATAATGCAAATAAAGTCAAAGAGTATTTATTTATCGCGAAATAAAAATGAAAATATCTATTACTAAGGTTCCACAAGCAGACGAGCTAACTAAAGTCATATCTACCGTCGAAGCAGTATTCAACGATTCGAAATCCGACCAGCAGATAGCCGATTACGTTGGATTTACAGATAGGCAAGGACGTTATTATCGATTAGCTGCTGAAATTTTAGGGCTTTTAGAAAACGATAATAACAATGCTAGCCTAACACGGTTAGGAGAAGAATTAATCGTCTTAGATGAAAATAATCGACTAAGAAAAATAAGAACAATATTGAGAGAAAATGAACTTTTCAATCGAATACTAAAATATATTGAAAATAAAGATTCAGGTGTAAACAGAGTTGAATTGGCATTGTTTCTTTCAGACAATATAGAAGGGGCTGATTCGACAATTTCTAGGAGACTGTTTACTATTATCAATTGGCTCATTTATTCATCACTTGTCAAACTGGACATACGAGATCTACCAGAGGGGGAAAAGGAAACTGTCTATAAATTTAATGATCAACTCGATGATATCGATTTTTTAGAGCCCAATAGCTTTAATGATAGTATTTATCCTGCAAATTATACGAATGAAGAGCTTGACATCAAAGAAACGCATATGCAGGTTATAAGCCTTTTGAGAAAAAGGGAGCAGGAGAAGATCTTAGTACCGGAATTTCAAAGAAATCAGGTTTGGAAACAACAACAGAAAAGTAGATTTATTGAATCGTTAATACTTAACATACCAGTTCCTCCATTTTACATAAGCCAAGATTTAGATGGTAATATGATAATTGTAGACGGTTTACAACGGTCTACGGCCATTTTTGAGTTTTTGGCGAATGATTATTCCTTGGTTGGTTTAGAGGCTCTTCCACTTTTGAATGGCAAATCCTATTCAGATTTAGATAAAGATATTAAAGCGAGGATCGAAGATCGAGAACTTCTTCTTTATATACTAAAGCCGACCGTTCCAATGTCAATAGTGTATGATATTTTTAATCGCATAAATTCTAATGGCACTCCTTTAACTAGACAGGAAATTAGGAATTGTATATATATCGGAACCTCAACCAGACTATTAGCCGAACTTGCTGATGAAAATACCTTTCGCAGAGCAATTGATTACGGCATTCCAGCTTTAAGAATGAAAGACAGAGAAGCGGTTTTAAGATTTATTGCGTTTACGTTATATGATTATGAAACCGATTATAAGGGCGACTTGGACGATTTTCTTGGTAAAACCATGAGAAGAATCAATCGCATGACTAATATAGAAATAGTGACGTTAAAAAATAAGTTTTTGCGAGTCATGTCTAAAACTTATGATTTTTTTGGGACAAATAATTTCCGGCTACCAATTGGAAATAGCCGGGGGAGAATAAATATAGCACTGATGGAAGTTGTAACGGTGTTTTTCGATCAAAAACCAGACGATTATTTGGAAAGCAACAGGGACAGCATAATTGATAATTACTATAACAATTTACTATCTGACAATGAATTTATTGATTCTGTTCGGATATCAACGGGCTCGGAAAGAAACGTTAAAAAGCGATTTAGCAAGACATTTGATATCCTTAACAATAATTAAATATGATAAAAAGCTTAACAATTAACAATTTTAAACTTTATCAAACAGATGTATTCGTTCCTTTATCGAATATAAATCTGCTCACTGGTATTAATGGTAAGGGTAAGTCGACAATCTTGCAAGCATTTTTGCTTTTAAGTCAGTCAGTTATCAACAATAGAGCCACAAATAAAATCATCCTTAATGGCCCGAACATAAAATTGGGAAGTTTGGATGACGTGAAGAACAGGGAGTTTCTATTTTCAGAGCAGATTAAATTTAAATTTAACTACGACGATTTTGACATACAATATTCTTTATTTAAATCAAAATCTGACGCAACTGATTTGGATATTGTTGACATTGAAGTTAACGGGCAGTTGCATGATAGAAAATTTAAATTTACTATTGAAAAAACTAATGATGAAATTTACAAAATCGATTTAACGAACCCATCGCATTCAATAGATGAAACATTAATAACTACCACCCTATTCGATTTATTTATAAGTGACAGCGCTCTCGTAAAACATGACACCTGGAAGGAATGCCAATTAGTTAAGGACAAACTCAATATAATTAATGTTCATTACGTATCTGCCGACCGTATGGGCCCGAAGAACTATTATGAAAACCAGACATTAGGCCATTTTATTACTATCGGTGCATTAGGTGAAAATACCGTGAATATTCTCTATCAAAAAGGCACAGACCCGATTAATAGCAAATTATTTCAAGATTATTGTAGAATATTTGAAGTTGCTTCAGAGGATACCAGTATCACCGTTGAGGATCATGTTAATTTTTGGCTCGATAAGATTTTTCAAGGCACGAAAGTACAGGTTGTCAATATCAAAGGAGAAGATTTACTAAAACTCCTTATAAGTCCTGATGGGAAAGGCGTTTATTTTAAACCCACAAATGTAGGATATGGATTTAGTTACTCTCTACCGATAATTGTTGCAGGCCTAATTGCCAAACCCGGTGAAATTTTAATTATCGAGAATCCAGAAGCACATTTGCACCCATATGCACAATCCATTTTGGCTAAATTTCTTTCGTTGGTCAGCGCTACTGGCGTTCAAGTTTTAATCGAATCACATAGCGAACATATACTGAATGGCTTGAGAATTTCAGTCAAAGATAAATTAATAAAAAACGAACAATTAAATGTTCTTTATTTTGACAGATTTGAGGAAAAGCTTTTTGACAAAATCATCGTTGATGAAGATGGCGGAATAAGCAACTGGCCTCCGAACTTTTTTGACCAGGCGTCCAACGACCTTAATCATCTATTGGGACTTTGATATGCAAGTTTTCATAAATGAGAGTTCCTTACACTCACAATACTACACGATCGACCAATTTAAAGACGCAATCAAAGAGTTTATTAATTGTTTAGATGTCTTAAAAGAACAGAATGCATCTCAGACTAGTCGGAGTGATAATCTTTATTTGATGTCTGGGATTCATAAAACTAATCTATCAGACATTTTAAGACAGAATACAGACCTCTCATTAAGATTTAAAGATTCAATTCAAAAAAATAATGTTAAGTCTTGGGAAAATGCGAAAATCCATAAGGAAGGGGTCACATACGTTTATAAAGACGTAGACTATAATGGTTATTCAATAGCAGAATTTGCGGAAAGAAAGACACAAGATAGGTCTATTAAGGGATTTTTATTGAATTTTGTTGGTTCGCCAATTTTTAGTGAAAATCAAATAGATGTTATAAAAGAGTCCTCCCAATCGATTCTATTAGATTGCAATTCTAATGCCACTTCAATCTCGAATTGGTTTATTGAAGTTGGACTAATCGATCCGAATACAATTTATAATCCCAAGTCCAAGCTGCCGCCTACTGACGAACAAACTGTCCTAATTGATAAATCAAAATTTGAAAGAACGAGTTTTCCTAAAAACAACGGTAGAACTGTATATAGATTGATAGGCACTGACCAACTATGGGTTGTGGATGGCGCGACAAAACACGCAACTGACAAGGCGCATATAGAAATATTTCATGAAGTAACAAGGAAACATCTTGGGACCTCACTATACAATGAAATTAACCTAAATGAAAAATATAAAGTTAAGGATCGGCAAATAAATTTAGAATAAAACAATCATGACTTCCTTAATCTCATCCCTTCAAGCTAAAGTCTGACGCGTGAGCAAAAAGCGCAAAAGCGACTCACGGCCGCTGCCAGGTAGGCCGTCGTGCTTCTCCATCCTCGTGAGAATACCGGGCAAAAGCCACGAGCGCCGATACATTAGCCGCGCCAAGCGGTTATTTAAATTTTTTATTTTTAAGTTGTTCCAACTCGGCGTTTAACTCGGCGATCAGCTCTTTTTCGGTTGGCAGGTATAATTTGTATTTGGAGGCGAAAAGCTGCTTGCTTTCATTCAGTACCGAGTATTTTACAATAGTTTCCTTTTTTTCGGTACAAAGGATAAGCCCGATGGTTGGGTTATCTGAGTCTTGTCTTACCCGGTCTTCGTAATATCGTACATACAGGTCCATTTGGCCGATGTCCTGGTGCGAAAGCTTGCCTACTTTTAAATCAACCAATACAAAGCATTTTAAAATATAGTTGTAAAAAACCAGGTCGATATAAAAGTGCTCCTCCTCTGCCGAAATTCTTTGCTGCCTTGCAACAAATGAAAAACCTTTGCCCAATTCCAGCAAAAACAATTGCAGCTTGTTTAGCAATTAGGTTTCCAGTTCCTTTTCGTAAAGCGTGGCATTGGGCTGTAGCTGTAAAAACTCCAGCACGTACGGGTCTTTTACAAAATTAAGAATAGAGGGTTTGTCGTGCGCCGCTTCCTTTTCGGTTTGTTGAATTAATGCCTTTTTATTTTTTGAGGAAAGTAATCGTTCGAAATACAGGGAATTGATTTGCCTTTCTAAAGTACGGGTGCTCCAGTTTTGCTGGGCGGCTTCGTTCATGTAGTATTTGCGGGCTTCTTCATTTTCAACCCGCATCAATAAACGATAATGTGTCCAGCTCAATTCTCTACGCAGTGGGTAGCGAATTGGAAAGGCAGAATTGTCATCTTCCAAAATCCGACGCAGTGCGTCGGATTTCTCGTCGGTCGCTAAATCGCCATTTACAAGGTTAATGTTCAAATCTGTGTTTTCATCTTCCAAATTCCTCCGCAGTGCGGAGGAAATTGGTTTATTTGAAAATACCACATAAAATTTCTTAAATTCTCAAGGCTCACGGCAGAAAACCCTCTACCAAAATCAATCGTCAGCTTCTTTGAAATTTCCTTTAAAACAGCGCCACCATAGCGAGCCCGCTCCTCTCCCTGTTGTTCTTCTTCCACTATTCGCTTACCAATTTCCCAATAAGCCACAACCATCGAAAAATTGACCGCCCGTACAGCATTGACCCTGGCCTGCTCTAAAATATTTTTAATATCTGCATATAAACCGCCTGTTGCCATTTGTATTTAAGCTGTTTGATTCGCCGACCCCAAAATAGGCAGGCAATCACAAATGTAAATTTATTAGGGAAAATCGGGCTATCTAAGGCTTGCTTTTCCCGGTCGGCGGCTTGAGAAAAATCTATGCCCTTAAATATAAATCCTAATCCGCTCCCCACTTACGGCGAACGTATCCATGAATACGCAAGATCACCCGCAACGTCCCGCTACCCGCAATTAGGGCATTTATTACACCTGCGCTCTCGCTTTACTGCACTGCCCCATATAATAAAGCGACGCGATAGCCAGCAAGCCAAACAATGCCACACTTGACCAGCCCATGGAGTTCCCTTCCTTGTTTAACACCGAAGCCAGGGTTATGCCCAGCTGTAAAAGATCGTAAAAAAGGCTGTACAGCAGCAATTTGGGCCACGATTTTGCCGCCGGCGAAACACCGCTGTACGACCAGTAAATAAGGCCTATAAACACATTGGCTGATCCAAAATACCGTGCTGCGATGATGCCGCTGCCGTTAAGATTGCCGCCATAAAATTCGGCTACTTTTTCGGGGACAAACAAAAATGCCAGGCCAAAGCCAATGGCCAAAATGGTGACAATAATTGCGTAGGTTGAAAGTTTCATAACGTTAGGTTTTTATTTAATATAAATTTACCTGTTCCCGCGAAAAAACCAAACCAAAAGCAATTAATTTTCAGCGCTTTAAATTGAAAACCAAAGTCAGGCCGAAAACCCCGGTTCGCCGGCGTTTGAGCCGGGCCGCAGGCTGTGATGCAGGCAGAAATCCCAGCAGCCAAGGTTGACCTAATCTAACAAAGCGCTCCGCTACCAATTATCCTCCGGCTCGCCCACATGAAACTTTTTAAATACTTTGTAAAAATTGATCAATACCAGGGGCACGATCAGGTACATCCAATAATCGTGGTTAAAAGTATCGAACCTGAGCCGAGGCTGGAAGTCGTACTTAAATTCGGCCCCTCCTTTTGCGGTATAAAGGTCGCGGTAAAAATCCGAGGTGTGATGGCTGCCCATGATGGTGCCGGCATGGGCCATTACACACAAAAACAACCCGAACCAAAACAAATTGAAGTTTCGCTTTGAAAAAAGGGTGTCATAATCTACTTCAAAAATATACCGGGCAAACACCAGGGCCGCCGCTATTTTAAACAGGTCGACCAAAACATTTTCATCATCCTGCGTAAGCAGCAGCCAATCCCAAACACTTGCGGGTTTTACCTTAACGTCAAAAACCTCCATTTTGGCGCCTTCAACGGTGTACCCTTTAATGTAGGCGCTGGAGTCGCTGTAATTTCTTTTATAGACGGTGATCGTCCTGGTTCCCGTCGACTGCACGGCAATGGAATACAGTTGGGCAATGATATAAGCCCCGACAACGATGAATGTAAAAAACTTAAAAGAGCCCATTAGGTTAACAGCCTGTGAAATATAAGGTGCGATAAATATAAAAAATATCAAAGCAAATGGTAATGGGGTAGGCTTTACATTTGTCTCAATTTCTTACAAAGACCCAGGTGTTCAAGTGTCCCTCTAACCTCCACCGTGCTCCCGGCAAAGTGCATGAATGGTTCGCTTTCGTACCCCCGCTGATCGGGTGAATTTTTCATGCGTAAAAATAACCATGATATATAAAAAAGGCCTTTTAACAAACTTAGTTTTAAAAACGTAAGTTTAACATTAAATTAGCCAATCACAATTCGGCGCTATGTCAAAAAAACTACTGCTTTTTGTTTGCTTTTTTGCGATAAACCTCGCGGCCTTCGCACAGGAAATCCGTTCGCCCGAGAAATTTTTAGGATATAAGCTCGGCGAGCAATTTACCCCGCATTCAAGGATAGTTGAATACTTTCGTTACATCGCACAAACATCAAAAAATGTACAGCTGGTGCAATATGGTACGACAAATGAGGGGCGCCCGCTGATAGCCGTTTTTATCGCGTCGGACGAAAATATCGGCCGGCTTGAGGAAATCCGGGAAAATAACCTGAGACTGGCGGGATTGGGAGCAGTGGCAGGTTTAAGTAGCAGTAGCAGTGATAAACCGGGTGCTACTCTTACTGCTTCTGCTACTGCCACTCAGAGCAACCCGGTCATCTGCTGGCTGAGCTATAATGTGCATGGCAATGAACCGGCCTCCAGCGAAACCGCTATGCAGGTTTTGTACGACCTGGTCGACCCGTCCAATCAGCAAACCAAAGTGTGGCTGAAGAATACGATAGTGGTGATCGACCCCTGCCTTAACCCCGACGGCCGTGAACGGTATATCAACTTTTACAATTCTGTACGCGGGGCTTTGCCGGACGCTAATCCTGCAGCGCGTGAGCACTCCGAACCCTGGCCCGGCGGCAGGATAAACCATTATTATTTTGATTTGAACCGCGACTGGGCCTGGCAAACACAAAAGGAATCGCAGGCAAGGCTGGCGCTGTACAACAAATGGCTGCCGCAGATACACGTTGATTACCACGAACAAGGCTACAACGCCCCTTATTATTTTGCGCCGGCTGCGGAGCCATTCCATAAAGTGATCACCCCCTGGCAGCGGGAGTTTCAGAGTATTATTGGGAAAAATAACGCCAAATATTTTGATCAGAATGGGTGGTTGTATTTTACCCGGCAGGAATTCGACCTGCTTTACCCGTCCTACGGGGATACCTACCCGATTTACAACGGCTCCATCGGCATGACTTATGAGCAGGGCGGCATTAGCGCAGGCTTATCAGTTATCACCAGCTCGGGCGATACACTTACCCTGGCTGACAGGATCGCCCATCATCATACGACCAGCATGAGCACCATCGAAACCGCATCCAACTATGCCCAAAAACTGCTGGACGAGTTTAAGAAGTTTTATGATAACAGCCGCAACACCCCTCCCGGCGACTATAAAACTTATGTAATAGAAAATGATAACACCGATAAAATAAAAACACTTGCAAAACTCCTGGACCGGAACCGCATTCAATATGGTTTCGGACTAAAAGGAGCCGTTAGCGGATATGATTACATGACCGGAAAAACCGGGCAGTATAATCCTGGTCCGAATGATTTGGTAATTAATGCTTATCAGCCTAAATCAGTTTTACTGGAAGTGCTGATGGAGCCGAGGACCTTTGTTGCCGACTCTGATACTTACGATATTACGGCCTGGTCGCTCCCTTATGCTTACGGGTTGAAGGCCTATGGGTTGAAGGAATCGCTGCTGCCGGTTTCTGTCACCCCGGCGGACGAAAATGTTCATGCAGCGCCCAGCGCCCGCGCCTATGCCTATGTTTTAGCCTGGCAATCGGTAAATGATGTGAAGTTTTTGGCGGCGCTATTGAAAAAGGGCATCAAAGTAAGATATTCGGAACAGCCTTTCGAAGCAGCAGGCAAAAAATTTGCCGCCGGGTCGCTGCTGATCACCAGGGCGGGGAATGACCGTGCCGATTTTGATGAAACGGTTACCAAAACCGCGGCTGCGCTCGATCGCGAATTGGTCCCGCTGGCGTCGGGATTTGTGGACAAGGGCCATGATTTTGGCTCGGATGTTATCCATTATATCCGGCCGCCGCATGTGATGCTTATTGCCGGGGATGGCGTGTCGGCTGAAGCGATGGGTGAAGTATGGCATTTTTTTGAACAACAAATAGGTTACCCTGTTACGCTGGTAAAATATAAGGACCTTGAACGCGCCCGGCTGGAAGATTTTGATGTGGCGATCTTTCCTGATGGCGATTACAAAGATTTCCCCTCGGACCGGCTGCAGGACTGGGTGCATGCGGGCGGAAGGCTTATCGCCATGCAAAGTGCTGTGGCACAGCTATTGGATAAAAAAGGTTTCGACATCAAGAAAAAAGAAGAAAAGAAAGACGATAAGACGGACGATAAAGCCAAAAACCAACCCCAGGTGCGGTACGGCGATCGTGACAAAGATGCGCTTCGGTCGTCAGTGCCCGGGGCTATTTACAAGATCGACCTTGACAATAGCCACCCGCTGGGTTTCGGGCTCAATGAAGCCTATTATACGCTGAAACTGAGCGACGATATTTATGAACTTTTGGGCGCTGATGACTGGAACGTCGGCACCATAAAAAAGGAGGGCTATGTTGCCGGCTTTGTGGGCCAAAAAAGCAAACAAAAGATACAGGACGGCCTGCTGCTTGGCGTACAACCCATGGGCCGCGGCGATGTAATTTATTTGGTGGATGACCCCATCTTCCGCAGCTTTTGGGAGAATGGCAAACTGCTGTTCGCCAACGCGGTGTTTATGGTGGGGCAATAGAAAAAGTTGGCAGTTAGCAGTGGCAGTGGGCAGTAGATTTCTATCTACTACTTTTAAGAATATTATTTTACTTTAAGTTAACAAAAAGTAAACCAACCGACGTTTTAGTTGTTATCTGACTAAAACATCGGTTGAAAACGGTCATAGCCATATTATCCTGCTTGCTGTCGTTTGCTGCTAATGCACAGGTTGCTGATAGTACGAAAGCGGCCAACCCCCAGGTTGCGGACTCGACAAAAAATGACGCTTCATCGCGCGATCTATCGCACTATGTTTACCATAAACCGGGCACATACCTGGTACCGGTAGTATTGGTTGCCTATGGCGTATCGTCGTTTGTAATAAAGCCGGTTCGTAACGTGGACTACTATTTTAAAGGTGTAGCGGCCCGCACAGCTCCCAACTATAGTTCAACGTTTGACGACTATCTTCAGCTGGGACCCGCTGCCCTGGTATATGTGCTGAACCTGGCCGGCGATGAAGGCCAGGACCGGTTTGGTGACCGCACCGCCTTACTCGCCCTGTCAGGCGCCATATTAACCATTACCGACGGTACCAAATACCTGGCCCACCGCGACCGCCCCTACGGCACCGACCCGCTTTCCTGGCCGTCCGGCCATACCGGGGCCGCGTTTTTATGTGCGGAATTCCTGGCGCAGGAGTATTCGTGGAAATCACCCTGGTATGGGGTCCTCGGTTATACAATGGCGGGCGCCACGGGCGTTTTAAGGATTTACAACCGAGCCCATTGGTTTAGCGACTGCGTTGCGGGCGCGGGGTTTGGTATG
>JABDHD010000092.1 GCA_013285685.1 Bacteroidota bacterium | reverse complement strand
AAGAAAGATACTTACAACCGTGGCTTTGCTGCTTTGCTTTGGCGCGGCGTTCGCATATTTTGCCGGCATTGATGGCAAGTGGTCTGCCATGCTAAAAGGGCCCGATGGCAATGAATTCCCGATAACGTATACTTTTAAAACCGATGGCGCCACGCTAACGGGCACATTGACCTCGTCGATCGGCACTTTTGATATTGCGGATGGCGTGGTAAAAGGCGACAGCTTATGGTTCACGGCTAACGTCAACACCATGAAGATTAAAAACAAAGGCAGATACTATGCCGATGGCGATTCCATAAGCCTGCGGGTGGGTATGAGATCGACGCATACTACTTTGAAACGCTCACTGGATAAATGAATCCCGCCTTGCTGTGGCAGCGGTGGCAAAATGATAACCATATTTCTTCAGCCGGTCAGTCAGCAGCCGGCGCAACAGTCCAGGTATTATCCGGGTTTAGGATAACCTGCATAGCGTAAATACCTGGCGGAAACACAACTTCTACCGGGCCGGTCATTTGAGCAGGGTCCGAAACTGTGCCCGGCTCGAGGTTTCCGGATGCAACCCAATATTTGGGCTGGGTTGCAAACTGATTGGCGTTAGCCCCGGATGGTATACTCCAGTCAAAAGACAGCTTTGCACCGGGTTCGGCGGCATCGGCAAGCCAGGCTAAACTTATCGCGTTAGCGTTTCCCAAATCCGGAGGGCTCTGGTAAATACTAAAATTTTCAAAGGTGGTGGAGTTATTGACAACGGTGAGCGAGTACTGAGTTGGCATAATCCTGAGCTTTGTTTTTAAGGTTATAATTTAACAAATAATGCAAAAGGCAGTGGTTGTCCGGCAGCATTTATAATGCTCCTGCTGTTAAGCAAATATAAAAAAAGCATCAAAAACAAGTGGTGCTTAAAACATTTAAATTGTCGCCGAAAGTATTTTTCGCTGCCGCCCCTTGGTTTGTTGCTTATTAAAGGGCCTTAAATTCAAATTCATACCCCAAGCCCAGTCCTAAACTAAATCCCCTTTCTTTTAAAAGTTTGATTTTATTAATTTTGCAGCATGACTGTAAATGGAGTAGCCGAAATTCCGGGGGTGAATTTGGAGGAATTGAAACTGAAAGGTTTTAAGATACATGAAATGTCGAAACCTGTAGATCCCTCATTTGCCCATGGCAGGCGTGATTTTTATAAAATGGGCTTAGTTACCGGCAGCATGACCGTTTACTATGGCGATAAGAAATATGAAATTAAGGATACTGTTCTGTTTTTTGTCAACCCCAATGTTCCCCATTCTGTAGTTCGCCATTCTGAAAAGACTACCGGTCATGCCTGTCTTTTTACTGAGGCTTTTTTTGCAGGCAGGGGACGTACAGAAATTTTGAAAAGCTCACCCTTGTGCAACGCCGACACCTCCCCCGTAATTCCGCTCAACCCCGAACAGGCCGCGTTTATGGCCGGTCTTTTTCAAAGGATGCTGGCTGTGCACAGCGGCAATTATGATCATAAAGATGAATTGCTCAGGAACTTCATAGAGCTGATCATTCACGAGGCGCTGAGCATCCAGCCGCCGCGAAATGGATTGCAGTATAAAAATGCAGCTACCAGGGTCACCTATCTTTTTATGGATCTGCTGGAAAGGCAATTCCCAATTGATAGCACCGCAGCGCCACTCAAATTAAGAACCGCCCGGGATTTTGCCCGGAGCCTTGCGGTACATATAAACTATCTTAACCGCGCCGTAAAAGAAGTTACCGGCAAGCCAACATCTGTACATATAGCCGAACATATTGTGGCAGAAGCGAAAGCCCTTTTACTATTTACAGATTGGAGTGTGGCAGACATTGCTTACAGCCTGGGTTTTGAATACCCTACCTATTTCAATAACTACTTTAAGCGGCTAACAGGCGTTACCCCAAAAACGATCAGGAAAGAAAAGGTTTGAAAATCATACTTTTTGGTTTGATTCTCTTTAACAGCAGATTGCCCTTTAGCCGGAACTTTGCATCATAAATTTTAAATAAATTATGACAAAAGAAGATCAAAAACGCATCGCCCTGGTCACAGGCGCTAACCAGGGGGTGGGCCTGCAAGTGGCTAAAGAACTCGTGGCAAACGGCGTCATAGTGCTGGTAGGCTCGCGCAGCTTTGAGCGCGGTGAGGCAGCAGCAAAAGAGATAGGCGCAGGCGCTATCGCACTGCAACTGGATGTGACGGACAGCGAATCTATTGCCGCCGCCGCAGCGCACATCCGCAAGGAGTTTGGCCGGCTTGACCTGCTGGTGAACAACGCGGCTATATCGAATACGAGAAAGGGCGACTTGTCGCTGGAGGAGTATGGTAAGATAAGCCGCGCCAGCAACGCCTCTCTGGATGAAGTGCGCGCCGTGTGGGAGACCAATGTATTTGGCGTACTCGCCGTTTACCAGGCGATGCTGCCGCTGTTGCGGGAGTCATCGGATGCGCGCATCGTCAACGTATCAAGCGGCGTCGGTTCATTGGAGTTGAACGCCGACCCGAATGGCCCATATCACCGGTCTTTCGGCCCTGTCTACCCTGCATCCAAGACAGCGCTCAACGCTATAACGCTGGCTATGATGGTGGAACTGGAGGGGACTGGAATTAAAGTCAACTTAGTATCGCCCGGCTTCACTAAAACGAACCTCAACGGCTATGAGGGTACGCAGTCTGTAGCGGATGGCTCCCGCGAGGTGGTACGCGTGGCGCTGCTCGGCCCCGATGGCCCCACAGGTACGTTCACACGCTGGGAAAACGCAGCAATACCCTGGTAATTGTAAGGTTTAAAAGTGCTATTAAATCAATTCATTTGATCGGAATTTTAAATTATTAAAAACGTGATTAGCGATTGAAATAATGGAAGACGCTTTTTTAAAGCGCGGGCAGTGCGGTTCCCTTCTTGAGAGGGGAGGAGGGGTGTGTTGACGACCATATGGGCTAACACCCCCCCCGCCACAACACGCCCGGCCGTACCCCCTCTCAAGAGGGGAGTCGTTATAATTCAAACACTTTCAATTAGTTAACGTGATTGCTATTTAAAAATTTAATCACCAAACACATTAAATGCATTATGAAAATTTTAGTTACAGGCGCCACCGGGAAGGTAGGCAGCAGGTTGGTTCCGCGCATGTTAGCAAAAGGCTATGACGTTAGTATCCTTGTGCGTGATGCCGCGAAAGCATCGGCATTAGCTGCGCTCGGCGCCAGGGTTGTTACCGGGGATTTATATGACACAAATACTTTGCCGCCCGCTGTAGAAGGTATGGACGCAGTGATACACCTGGCTGCACTTTTTCGCACCTTTACGGATAATGAAGGTATTGTAAAGACAAATCATGCAGGAACTGTAGCGCTTGCAAATGCATCAATTGCGGCAGGTGTAAAAAGATTTATTTTTGTGAGCACCGGCAATGTTTACGGATCAGGCTACCGGCATCCTGCGAAGGAAGATGATGTGGTTAACCCAAATGACCCCAGGGCATACTCGTCCAGCAAAATTGCAGCGGAGCAGGAACTCCTGGAGCTTCATAAAAACCATGGCTTCGATGTGCGTGTACTGCGTTCGGGTTTTGTGTATGGGGATAGAGACCCTCATATAGACGATATTATACCGCTGCTGAAAAAAATGAAACGTCACTCCGGGTCGAGGATGCACATGGTCCACCATTTGGATATTGCCCAGGCCTTAACTTTGCTGCTTAATACCGATGGGCTAAACGGAGAGATATTCAATATTGCAGATGATGCGCCTATTACCTTATATGAGCTTGCTGATTCCGTTGGACAGGCAGCTGATGCTTTCGACCCGGCTGAGGGGCCGATAACTGATCCGTTTGAAGGCATAATGGACATTTCAAAACTTAGGAAAAAGACAGGCTTCAGGCCGCTTGTGCCAAGTTATTATGTGGCGCGTGATTTGGATATTTTGTAAAATAGTGGAGTTTTCCAATCCCGCAGTCCCGCAGCAATCGATGAGTCAAGCGCCAGGAAACAAGATGGAGGACGAAAACAATTGCCATTAAAAAAAGCGGGACCATCAATGTTGATGGTCCCGCTGTATGGGCCGGCAAATGCGGAGGTTATTTTTACGCAAGCCCGGCCTTTATTCAGTTTTCTTAACTACAGTGGTAGTAGTGGTTTTTGTAGCCGGTGTAACCGTTGTTTTATGGTAAGTTTTGTGGTAAGCATGTACCGGCTTGTGATACGCTGATCCGGTATGCGTAACATGGTGCGTTGCTACAGTAGCGGTAACAGCCGGTTTGGTTTCCGTAGTGGTGGTTACCTCGGTTGTAGTGTGCGCGGGGGCAGGTACATATACGGGTGCAGGCGCCGGTGTGCGTACAGTATCATGTACCACAACTACCGTTGGTGCAGCGGGTGCCGGTGCAGGCGGCGGTGGTGTGGTTATCACTATCGGTGCGGGTGCGGGTGCCGGCTGTAAGTGACCGGTTGCGGCGCCATCCGCGGCACCGTCGATAGCGCCGGCTGTCCCTTTGCCTGTCATCTTAATTTTGGTTACCGTACGCCCATGAGCACCTTTTTTAACCTTCTTTTTAACTTCGATGTTGTTTTTTGTAGTGTCCTGAGTTTGGGCCTGTGCAGTTTGGGCTGTCCAAATCATGCCAGCTACAAATAATATTAAACTGATCTTTTTCATAACAATTTATAGATGTATATTAGTTATATATATCATTATGTAACACAACTATTACAATATTGTTTTTTATTTTATTTATATAATCTAAAAGAAATAAATATTTCCCCATCCTGCCGCCAGCAATTTGCGCTGCCTGCCTTCTGGCTGAATTGGGCTTGCCGGTATAGTTTGTTACCTAAACTCGGGCTACAAGCGAGGGCGTTGCGGCAGCGGAAAAGCGCCAAAATCAGCATTAGGGCGCAAGATGAACGACGAAAACAATTGCCATTAAAAAAAGCGGGACCATCAATGATGATGGTCCCGCTCTATTAGGCTTGCGCAAGTTATTTTTACGCAGGCCAGCCTTTAGTCAGTTTTTTTAACTGTAGTGGTAGTAGTAGTTTTTGTGGTCGGCGTAGTAGTCGTCTTTTTGTGGTAAGTCCTGTGGTAAGTATGTACCGGCTTGTGGTAAGCTGGCGAAACACGCGTAGCACGGCGGGTTGTTACACTTGCGGTAACCGGTTTGGTTTCGGTAGTGGTAGTTACCTCAGTTGTTGTGGGCGCCGGCGCGGCAACCGGTGCAGGCGCAGGCGTACGTACGGTGTCATGCACCACAACTACTGTTGGCGCCGGTGCTGGTGCAGGTTCCGGGGCAGGCGGCGGTGGTGTTACAACTATCGGTGTGGGTTCGGGGGCCGGCTTTAAATGACCGGTTACCGCGCCGTCCGCAGCATCGCCAACAGCGTCGGGAGTCCCTTTGCCTGTCATCCTGATTTTAGTTACTGTACGCCCGTGAGCGCCTTTTTTTACCTTCTTTTTAACTTCGACGTGGTTTTTCGTCGTGTCCTCCGTTTGTGCCTGTGCGGCCTGGACTATCCAAACCATTACGGCTATAAATAATATTAAACTGATCCTTTTCATAACGTTGTCAATTAGTTTATATATATTATTATGTAACACAGGCATTACAATATTGTTTTTGTACGTAATTTTTTTAATCTGAAAGAAATAAACTTGATTGCCCCGTGCTACCGCAAGCAATTTTCGCTGCCGGTGCCGTTTCGGGGCGGTGATCCCCCGGTCCTTTACCCATCTTATGCTTAAAAAAATCATTTTTAGTTGAAAAGGTCGGATATGTGCTTAACTTGCATTGATTTTAAACCTTAATTAACCAGTAACCATGAAAAGCCGTTTCCTACTATTCATCTCGGTCCTGTTGTTTTCATGTGGCAATCCCTCACAAAACAATACGGCAAGCGCTCCTGCAAACAGTTCAGCTGATTGGGTGATGACCAAAGCGATCCAGGAGAAATTAACACCCGACTCGATCATCACGATACTAAAAAACGGGAATACGAATTTTTACGACTTTAAACTTACGCCTAAAAACGACAGCATGCGGGTACGCATTACATCCGACAGCGGGCAATACCCAATGGCGGCTGTGTTGTCGTGCCTCGATTCCAGGGTGCCTCCCGAGCATGTTTTTGACCGCGGTATCGGCGATTTGTTTATAGCCCGCGTGGCCGGCAATTTCGCTAATACGGATATCCTGGGCAGCCTTGAATACGCCTGCAAGGTGAGCGGCGCCAAAGTTATCCTGGTTTTGGGCCACGAGAATTGCGGGGCCATAAAGTCTGCCATCGACAATGTGCAGCTGGGCAATATTACCGCGATGCTGCGCAACCTGAAACCTGCGGTTGATTCCACCCAAACAACCGGCGAACGGACATCAAAAAACAAACAGTTTGTGCATGATGTCGCCGTAAAAAATATTGCGTTTACGATAAAGAAGATCCGCACGGACAGCCAAATTCTTGACGCCATGGAAAAGGCAGGGAAGCTAAAGATCATTGGCGGGATATATGACCTGGCTAACGGGAAAATAACGTTTATTGACTAAGGGCCGGGTAAATACTTTGGCGTAAAAAACAGCTTATTGTCCAAAGACGCTGTTTACGGATTCAATATGCGCGAAGTAGTCTTTTGACTATCGTCCCAAAATTGCCGTGCCTTACTTTTTTAATTCCTTCCAAATCCCTATCTTCAAACTGTTTTGCCGGTGATAAAAAACAAAAGCAAAAAACGCACTAAATCAACCAACTACATGAAAAACAAGGCTTTATTTTTACTGCTTTTAGCCGGCTTAACCGCCGGCTGCCGCTTCAGGTCGTCAAAAGATAATGATGATGACGACAACGATACAACGTCGGGCGCCGTAGCGCAGGGCGGCGGCAGCACTGTTTACAATTTGGACAACAGCGCCGCGGTTAAAACCGCGCAACTGAACCTGGAGGCCGGCGCCCTTACGGTTAACCTTTCGGATACTACCGGCAAGCTGTTTAACGCGGTGGTAAAAAATACCGCGCGCAAGTTTGAATTATCGCAGCAAACTACAGGCGATGCCGAAGCGGTGAATTTTATATCCAAAGGGCACGATCATAAATTCCATGATGACAGCGCCCGGGCGGACCTGCGTTTAAATGCCAACCTGCAATGGGACATCAAAGCAAAACTGGGTGCAACCCAATGCGACTTCGACCTTTCAAAATTCAAGATCAACAAACTGGACTTAAGCTGTGCCGCGGCGGAGTTGAATGTAAAATTGGCGCCGGTATTGGCCGACACCTACGTAGAAATTAAGGCCTCCCTCGGCGATTTAACCATCCGCATACCGCAGGGCGCAGCCTGCGAGGTGCATGTAGAATCGGCACTGGCGGACAACGATTTTCCGGGCTTTGTGAAAAAGGATGACAATCACTATGAAACACAGGATTTCGCGACAGCAAAAAACAAGATACACATCAATGCCAATTTTTCGCTATCGTCATTTAAAATTGAGCGGTATTGAACGCGGTGGATATAATTACCGAACACAGCTGAAACCAGGTTTTTTCGCTGCCGGATGTATCCGGGCTTTTAGTCTGCTGATACATCCGGCCTATTTTTAAACGAAAAAAATAAAGAAATATCTTTACTTGAACACATCGTCCCCTACCCGACAACCCTAAGTTCATCAGCAAAAAAGCAGCACTAAATACCGCGTTAAAAACTACGTTTTCCTGCATGGACTCGAACCACGATCTTCTGAACCAAAATCAGGCGTGCTACCATTGCACCACAGGAAAATAACAGAGGTCAGAACCGGGCTCGAACCGGTGAAACGCGGTTTTGCAGACCGCTCCCTTACCACCCGGGCACCTGACCTATTGTAATGTGGAGAACCCGGATAGTGATCCCGGCTGTCCGGCCCCGATAGCCATCGGGATCCGGTCCGGCGCATACATTGTTCTTGCTAATTCTCCCTGTAAATCAATTCAGTGGAAATAAAAGGACTTGAACCTTTAACCGGCACCGTATAAGGGTGTTGCTCTCACCATTGAGCTATATTTCCTTTTCAGTAGGGCGACCCGGACTCGAACCGGGAACCTCATGCTTCCAAAGCACGTAATCTAAACCAATTGATATACCACCCTGAAAATTTCGACCTAAAACAAAAAATCCCCTTAGAAATTATCTAAGAGGATTCAAGTATGTTGTTTATGTCAAATCAATACATAGCCTATCCTCTCTGATAAATCAGCTGGGGTATAAAGCATTGTATTGGCGTTCTATTCATGATGCAAGTATACAACAATTTTTAATAAATAAAGAGATTTTCTTTATTTATTTGCGGCCTTTCTTAAAGCGTGCATATTTTGCAGCCATTCGCTTAATCCAGCCCCTGCACTAACCGGCACTTCGCGCTGCGGTCCAGGTATTATCCATATGGAACGTAACATCCATGGCGTAAATATCCGGGAGAGCAGGTGGCTAACCTCTTTAAGTTAAAAAAAGCCAGGGATTCAGCCTGGTGGCGATGCCTTTATGAGCGCGGCGTAAAAACAATTAATATTGCGAATATCTCCACCCGCTGCCTGTAAGCCGCGTCTGCAGATTAACCATGTGCGTAGCCTTCAGCTACGTTGCAAATGGACAGAAAGTCAATGGCTGCCAAGTGCAAAATTTATTACATAACACGTTTTTTCTTTATCTTAGCAATATCCTAAAATTGTTCTATAACCCTGGTTATGAAAAGAATGATCCTGCCGCTTGCGCTAATGGTTGCCCTCACAAACTGTAAAAAACCTTATTTCCCCCCTACCATTAGCGGCCCTAACGGATACCTTGTAGTAGAAGGCGCGATCAATAGCGGGTCGGATTCGACGTTTATAACCGTGAGCCGTACCGTTAACCTGGACAGCGTTTCATTTAAACCAGAGTTACACGCCACCTTAGCCGTACAAGGCGATAATAATACTTCGCATCCCTTGATTGAATTGGGTAAGGGCAGGTACGGATGCGCCGGCCTAAATCTGGATAATAGCCATCAATACCGCCTGAGCATAAAAACAGCCAACAACGCAATGTACCTTTCGGCCTTTTTGCCGGTATTAAATTCTCCCCCTATCGACAGCGTGAGCTATGATACAAAAGGCGCCCTTACTATTCCGGGCCTTAATGTTTATGTAACCACACATGATCAGGCGGGCAAGATACTTTACTACCGGTGGGAATACAATGAAACATGGATATTCCATTCTAACTATTCATCTTATTTTTATTCAAACGGCGACACGGTGCTGGCGAGGGACATGACAAACAACCAGGTGTACCAGTGCTGGGCAAGTGATGCGTCAAGCTCAATTCTTTTAGGCTCGTCGGCCAAGCTATCGCAGGACATTATTAATAAAATGCCCCTTACATCGGTGGCTTCTACATCCGAGAAAGTGGGGGATGAATACAGTATCCTGGTGAAGCAATATGCACTGACACCGGATGCCTATGACTTTTATACGAACCTCAAAAAAAACACCGAAAGCCTGGGCAGCATTTTTGACCCGGAGCCATCGCAGCTTAACGGGAATATACTATGCGAGACCAACCCGATGGAGCCTGTTATCGGCTACATAGGCGTTGGTAGTACATCTACCATGCGGATATTTATTCCTGCCCAGCAACTACCCACCTGGCAAACCATTCCATTTTATACCGATTGTAAGCTGGAGTTTAATTGGGATCCAAAGCATCCGATAATATGTTGTTATTTTGACCTGAATGGCGAAAATGAGGTTAATGAATATATCAACTTCAATATCGGGCACTATTCAAATCCATTTATCCCCATCAACCAACTGTTAGCCGGGCCGGTGGGGCCGGTAATAGGGTATACCGCCTCAACTAAGGAATGTGTGGATTGTACCCTGCGCGGGACGAACAAAAAACCTGCCTTTTGGCGCTAAAAGGCATATATGTTGCCCGCGTTGGTGGTTGCGGATTAGAGAAGCGTGTAGTCTCCGAATAAGTTACTCATGCCCGGGAAACCGCGAATCGCGTTTACCACAAAATCGATTGCATAACACGTTTTTTCTTTACCTTAGCGATATCCTGAAACTCTTCTATAATCCTGGTTATGAAAAGAACGATCCGGCTGCTTGCGCTAATGGTTGCCCTGGTAAGCTGTAAAAAGCCTTATTTCCCCCCTACCATTAGCGGCCCTAACGGATACCTTGTAGTAGAAGGCGCGATCAATAGCGGCTCGGATTCGACGTTTATAACCGTGAGCCGTACCGTTAACCTGGACAGCGTTTCATTCAAACCGGAGTTGCATGCAATTTTAGCCGTGCAGGGCGATAATAATGCTTCGTACCCATTGATTGAATTAGGTAAGGGCAGGTATGGATGCGCCGGCCTAAACCTGGATAATAGCCATCAATACCGCCTCAGCATAAAAACAGCTAACAACGCAATGTACCTTTCGGCCTTTTTGCCGGTATTAAATTCTCCCCCTATCGACAGCGTTAGCTATGATACAAAAGGCGCCCTTACCGTTCCGGGCCTTAATGTTTATGTAACTACGCATGATCCGGCTGGCAAGGTGCTTTACTACCGGTGGGAGTACAATGAAACATGGATATTTCATTCTAACTATTCATCTTATTTTTATTCAAACGGCGACACGGTACTGACAAGAAACCAAACAACCGACCAGGTTTACCAGTGCTGGGCAACTGATACGTCAAGCTCAATTCTTTTAGGTTCATCGGCCAAGCTGTCTCAGGACATTATTAATAAAATGCCGCTTACATCGGTGGCTTCTACATCCGAGAAAGTGGGGGATGAATACAGCATCCTGGTGAAGCAATATGCACTGACACCGGACGCCTATGACTTTTATACAAACCTGAAAAAAAATACCGAAAGCCTGGGCAGCATTTTTGACCCGGAGCCCTCGCAGCTTAACGGGAATATACTGTGCGAGACCAACCCGATGGAACCTGTTATCGGCTACATAGGCGTTGGCAGCACATCAGACGTGCGGATATTTGTTACGACCCGGCAATTACCCACCTGGCAAACCATCCCATTTTATACGAATTGCATGCTTGAGTTTGACAAGAATCAACAGTGTTGTTTCTTTAATTATTTTGGCCAAAACGAGGTTAATGAATATATCAACTACAATATCGGGCACTACTCAAACCCGTTTATACCGATCGACCCGATATTAGCCGGGCCTGTGGGGCCGGTGATAGGTTATACCGCCTCAACCAGGGAATGCGTGGATTGCACCCTGCGGGGGACCAACAAAAAACCTGCCTTTTGGCGCTGAGATGTACGCAGGGCGCCAATGCCGGCAGCTACGGATTAGCTGTGCAGCTGGTCCCGGACTATCTTCCAAATACCTGACAAGCGGCGAATCCCATCAGGGAAATCGCTTTTAAATATTAATTGCAGCTACCCTCTTTCCGCCGCAGGCGAAGAGAATGTTGTCGAGCCTCCTCTTCCGCTTCGCGGGAAAGAGGGTAAAATGCCTATTTACAATTTAGCAAAAACATTTTAAAAGCGATTTCCCTGCGAATCCCATTTACAGCAAATCGATTGTGCAACATTTTTTTTAACTTAGCAATATCCTTTGCGTTATAATCCTGGTTATGAAAAGAATGGTTCCTCTGCTTGCGACAATAATTGCCCTGGTAAGCTGTAAAAAGCCGTATTTGCCGCCTGTCGTAAGCGGCCCTAACGGATACCTTGTAGTGGAAGGCGCAATCAATAGCGGCTCGGATTCGACGTTTATTACTTTGAGCCGTACGGTTAACCTGGACAGTATTTCGTTTAAACCGGAATTGCACGCCATTTTAGCCGTACAGGGCGATAATAATTCTTCGTACCCATTGATTGAATTGGGTAAGGGCAGGTATGGATGCGCCGGCCTAAACCTGGATAATAGCCATCAATACCGCCTGAGCATAAAAACAGCCAACAACGCAATGTACCTTTCGGCCTTTTTGCCGGTATTAAATTCTCCCCCTATCGACAGCGTGAGCTATGATACAAAAGGCGCCCTTACTATTCCGGGCCTTAATGTTTATGTAACCACACATGATCAGGCGGGCAAGATACTTTACTACCGGTGGGAATACAACGAAACCTGGGTATTTCATTCTGCCTATTCATCCTATTTTTATTCAAACGGCGACACGGTACTGACGAGGAACCAGACAACCGACCAGGTTTACCAGTGCTGGGCAACTGATACGTCAAGCTCAATTCTTTTAGGCTCGTCGGCCAAGCTGTCGCAGGACATTATTTATAAAATGCCGCTTACATCAGTGGTTTCTACATCCGAGAAAGTGGAGGATGAATACAGTATCCTGGTGAAGCAATATGCACTGACGCCAGATGCCTATGACTTTTATACAAACCTGAAAAAAAATACCGAAAGCCTGGGCAGCATTTTTGACCCGGAGCCCTCGCAGCTTAACGGGAATATACTGTGCGAGACCAACCCGATGGAGCCGGTTATCGGCTACATAAGCGTTGGCAGTACCGCTACTAAGCGGATATTCATCACTACCCAACAATTACCCACCTGGCAAACCATCCCATTTTATCCCAATTGTAAGCTTGAATTTGACTGGACTGAAAAGCCTCCGGCAATATGTTGCTATTTTGATGTGAACGGGACAGGCGACAACCAGGTTAATGACTATATCAATTACAATATCGGCCACTATCCAAACCCGTTTATACCGATCAACCAATTGTTGGCCGGGCCTGTGGGGCCGGTGATTGGGTATACGGCCTCAACCAAGGAATGCGTGGATTGCACCCTGCGGGGGACTAACAAAAAACCTGCCTTTTGGCGCTGAAAGGCATGCAGGCTTTTGCGGGTATGCAACGCCGGCCTATCCCGGCATGATTTAAATTGTGTCCTGATATAATACGGACGGACCTCACGATGATTAATACGGATATTTACTGGCGATAAAATCATCCGGGCAATATCAATTCACCGGCCTCCCGTTCAAATCCACCGTCCGCGCAAAGGGATTTAGGTATTTATTCGCCAAAACGGCAAATTCCCTGCGGGTGATGGGCCGGCTCAAATCAAAATCCGACTTAAATTTAAATTGTGTTTTCCAGGCTTTTTGGACGGATGCTTTTAGTATAACAGGATCGGTAAGCGTATAGTCGCTGATGAAGGAGAGGGTATTGGCGATGGTAAATTTTTCGCCGGGCTTTTCGCGGTTGAACCATAGGAAGGCGCGGGTGTAAATTTCGGTTAAAACGGGACGCACCGATGTTGTTTCGACCGGCTCATCCGGTTCAAAAAAGCCCCGGCTGCCCAGTAGCCCGGTAAGCGATACTTGCTCAATTTGCCTCCAATCGTGGTCGGTGGCGGGTATGTCCATAAAAGGGACAAGGTTTGCCTTAAAGTCGAGCAGCTCGCCTTGTACAAGGCGAACATTCAGATGAGCAGTGCTTGTTTTAAAAAATGCACAATATGCCGCCGCCGCCCCTGCCGCCTGCCCTGCCGCTAACTGCACCGGCAGGTAATTCGCGTCCTTCCCGGCAGGTAATACTGCTTGTGGCGCAAACACATTTTCCACCCCTGAAGCCACGATCGCTTTTAACGGGATAAACCAATAACTATGAATGGTATTTTCTTCCGGTCGTTGCGGCGGCCACGTTTCACCGGCAGCGATTGCCGTTCTGAATAAATTAGAATCATGAACCTGCCGAAGGCTGATTTTATTTCCGGCCTTGCCGCCGGCCTTTTCCATTACAATCCCGCCTTCCGTCGCATCCACAATCACGCGGGCTTTAATTTCCTGGTATTTTCCGTCTTTTAAAACCTTCACGTCCCACTCGTCACCGCTTTTTTCTATACCAGCGAAAGCGGTGTTCAAGGCCATTGTGAGTTTCTTGACGGTATCAGCCATTTTTAGCAAAACGGCTTCTCCGTCCGTTTTGCTGAGACGAAGGGATATGTTAAAAGTTGTGTCGAAACCGGGCATCTTCCTATAAAAATCCGCTACATGATTTCTGAATTCGACCCAAATACCCGATGGGGTATGTATGTTTTCTTCAATAACCAACTTCTCATTCTCGCTGGATAACGTAATTTTTTCTGCTACCAGCACCGTCTTCACCTTGCTCCGCGCACTTTGAATAGCTGCCGCAACAGCGCAGGGGCCATTACCAATCACCAGCACATCCGTCTTAATCGTTTGGCCATAAACGGCACAACACCAGGAAAAGAGCAGTATCAGCAACAGTTTTTTTATCATCGGGGCATCAAATTTTTTAAAGCAAACGCAAAAATAGCGCAAAACCTTGCTGCGAATAAAAATAATATCTAACTTGACCATCCCAATGACAATCACCGACGACATATTACGCTATCCCACCGGGAAATTTAAAGCGCCTGTGAGCTACACCTCAGAGGACTTGCGCAGCTGGATCGCTACCATTAAGGAATTTCCGGGCAGGCTGCGCCATGCCATCATGAGCCTGAATGAAAAACAGCTGGACACGCCCTACCGCACCGGCGGCTGGACCTTGCGCCAGGTTGTGCATCACTGCGCCGACAGTCACATGAACTCGATGCTGCGTTTTAAATGGGCGCTTACTGAAGATGCACCAACCATAAAACCCTACAACGAGGCCGACTGGGCCCTGTTGCCGGATTATCGCATGCCGGTTGAACCCTCGCTGCGCCTACTGGAAGGGCTGCATCAACGCTGGGTCGCCCTGCTGGAAAGCTTTACCGAGGATGAGTGGAACCACACCTTTACTAATCCGGAATCAGGCTCCATCATGCAGCTAAAAAAGGCACTGGCCTTATATGCCTGGCACTGCAAGCACCATTTGGCCCACGTTACTGAGACGATAAAAACGTTTTAGGGCTGAAAGTTGTAATATTAACTACTTTTTACAATTCTGTAAATCGCTTTGCGCCAAAAATTGCCAAGCGCGGCCGCACCTTTTTTGTTGGGGTGAAGGTAGAAAGTACCCTGGTGGCCCTGCTCTGGCGTAAGAAGCGTTAGATAATGCGCTTTAAAGTAGCCGAAAGCCCGGGTATCGCCAACAAAAACCTGTTTCGGGTTACTCGCCGTATAACCGTGCACTAAATGACTAATTTGCGGGAAATAGCTCTGCAGACGCTTTAAACCCTCGGCCATGTACTTCGCGCCGTTGTAGGTATTTGGGCTGTACCATATGGGCCGCTCGATGATGATCAGGCATCCTGGAAAGTCGGTCAACAGGCGGTCAGCAATCGATTGTAAATTTTCGCGGTAATGTTCAGTGGAAACCGGCGCACCGTTGGTGCCGGAGATGGCGCTGTCGTTCGTACCCAGGTCGATTGAAAAAACCAGCAGGGCTTCTTTATTGGCGAACGATTTTGCCGCAGTTTCAACCAGGGCGAAGGGTTTGCCAGTTGGCAGAAAATCCACAGTCGTGTAGCCGCTATGCCCCTGGTTGGCAAATGATACCCGCCCTATCCGGTCCTTCCGCATCAAATATTGTGAAGCAATAACCGGCGGGGCCTCCGCCTCGGGGTAAGTTAGCTGTGCGCCAGACGTAATGCTGTTGCCGATAAAAACGATGTTGATGTCCTTTTTGGGGGATTGAGCGGATAGGTGATTGCCCAAAAATACCGTTAGCGTTGCTACAAATAATATCCGGCAAACCGTTCCCCAAAACTTTATCATAATCGTTTTAATTTTTTCGAATTTAAGGAATATTCCGTTTTACCGCAAAGAACACAAAGGCGGAAGACACAGAGGCCACAAAGCCTTAATAGTTTGTCAATTTTTTCTCTGTGTTTCTCTGTGTTTCTCTGTGCCTTCTCAGCGTCCTCTGTGGCTAAATTTTATTTAGCTTTTTAACTTTATTTTAGTGTGTACGTAAGGTTTCTATTTCAGATTTACCACTGAACACCGATATTCCAAAACATAAAGGCCCATTTATCCGTCTGCCCGCTGATCACCTGCTCAGTGCTTTGCCCTGCGCCATGTCCCGCTTTGGTTTCTATCCGGATAATTACCGGCGCTGTTCCCTCCTGGTATTCCTGCAGCCTTGCTGCAAACTTAAACGAGTGGGCAGGCACTACCCGGTCGTCGGCGGTGGTGACCATCGTGGCAGGGTAGTCAGCAGGTTTCAGCGCATGGTATGGCGAATATTTATAAAGGTAATTAAACATTTCTTCCGAATCTTCTGCCGTACCGTAATCATAACTCCAGCCGGCGCCGGCCGTAAACTGGTTATAACGCAGCATATCCATTACACCCACGGCCGGCAGGGCCACTTTGCACAGGTCGGGGCGCTGGGTCATGGTGGCACCGATAAGCAGCCCGCCGTTTGATCCGCCCGAAATAGCCAAATAATCTTTGGAAGTGTATTTATGTTTGATGAGGTATTCTGCGGCGGCAATAAAATCATCAAAAACATTTTGCTTCTTCATTTTTATGCCGGCCTTGTGCCATTTTTCGCCGTACTCGCCGCCGCCGCGCAGGTTGGGCACGGCATAAATGCCCCCATGCTCCAGCAAAATAATATTGCTGGTGCTGAAGGCCGGCGTCAGGCTGATGCTGAAGCCGCCATAAGCGTATAAAAGCGTTGGGTTTCTGCCGTTCATCACCGTGCCTTTTTTTATAGGTGATGATCATCGGTATTTTGGTGCCGTCCTTCGATTTATAAAAAACCTGGGTGCTTTCATACTGCGTCGGATCAAACTGTACATTTGATTTTTTATAGACGGTCGACCCGCCGCTTGCTATATCAAGTTTAAAAATGGTGGGCGGGTAAACATAATTGGTGAAAGTATAGTAGGTTTCCTTTTCCTCATGCTTGGCGCCGAACCCCGACGCCGTGCCAATGCCCGGTAAAGTTATTGTACGCTCCAGTTTGCCATCCATATCATACTGCTGTACAAATGAGGTGGCGTCCTTCAGGTATTCGGCGAAAATTTTGCCGCCCCCGGTGGATGCGGTCAGCACGTTAGTGGTCATGGGGATCAAATCCTTCCAATG
>JABDHD010000091.1 GCA_013285685.1 Bacteroidota bacterium | reverse complement strand
GTTGAAGTTATGAAAAAGTTATTTTTGATCTGCTGCTTGTTTTTGGTCGCCGGTCGTGCTTTTTCACAATTAACTTACCAGCTCAGCTATCCCGATTCATCTAAAAAACTTCTCTACATAAAAATAATTTTTAAAACCCCTTTGACTGAGCCTTTCCGCTTCATAATGCCGCGATTTATCCCGGGCAATTACGAGGGAAAAAATTATGAGCGCTATATCAGCGGCCTTGAAGCTGTGGCGACAGACAGTTCGGTCGTTACGCTTCGCGAAGACATGAATGGCCCGAGATGGTACTCCGACCGAAAAAACAAGAAGCCCGTTGCCTTTATCCGGTATACGATGGATATCGACCGGATGGAAAAAGAAGAACCAACCAGCACCGACGCTTCAGTAATCCGTCCGGGTTATGCAGGCCTGCTGAATTATTCCATTTTTGGCTTTATCCAGGGATATGAAACAGAGCCATTAACGTTTAACGTGTCGACTTTTAGCGACTGGCCCATCTTTTCGACCATATCGCCGCAAGCGGTTCCGGAAAAAGGCAACTGCCAGGTTAACTGCAGCAGCTATTATCAATTGGCCGATGGACAAACCCTGATGGGGCCGATGCTGCAGGTTAAACAATTTAAAGGCCTGGTCCCAATTTTTGTCACCGACTACTCGGAGGGCGCACCGGATTACCTGGACGACATCGGCTGGCAAGCGGTAACCAGCTTGTCCATCTTAAACGGATATTTTAAAACCGTCCCTTTTGCGCATTATACGGTGGTGAAACAGCACGTTAAACCCCAGCCTGGCAGGGAAGAAGACGCAAATGCCATGGAGCACTTGAATAGCTGTACATTGCCATCCGATCTTCGCGATATACACCCCAAGCCGATGGACAGTGCGGCGAGGTTTACCGAAATTTTTGGTATCCTGCACCACATGGGCCATGCCTATATTCCCTTAAGATGCTATGGCGACCTGTATAAACCTTACGTAATGGAATTCCCGGCGTTTATAAAAACCATATGGTTTAATGAAGGCTTTATCTGGTTTTTATGCGGCGATGCTTTGAAAGATAAAAGCTGGACCGGGTTTTATCAAAGTGATATGCAGTATGAGCCGCTCGAGTTAAAAAACCTGGGCTTATTTGAACTATCGCAGCTGGCCTCATTACAGTATGGCGATGATTTCCGCATCGGTGTGGCTATTGCGTCGCGCGGCGCTAACATGGCCTCCGAGATCAACACTTACCTGCTGGATAAAACCAATGGCCAAAAATCCATGAAAGATGTTTTTCAATACCTGTATCAATGGGCCCAAACCGAAAAACGGCCATTTACGGTGGAGGAATTCCCATCGCTGCTTAACAAGGCCACCGGTGTCAATGTATCGGCAATTTATGAAAAATGGCAGTTGCCGCTAACGGACGCTGTATTTGCCGGTGGTAAAAAATAAATACCTGATGCTGCCGTGATTTGATTTGTGTCCCCAACCTGGCAGTGTTCACATGTTACGAAAAATGACTGTATTCAACGCGCCTCAGCATTATGAAAACCGCAGACCCAATGCGAATTTTTAAAAAACATTGATCCATGCGTTTACGAAAGGCCGCCGTAAAAACGTAACGATTTGGAGAAAATGCAAATATTAATGCCTTGATAAACAATAAATTGCATGTGATAATTACGTGCCTCTGTGCGCAAAACATGAACACTTGAACACTTGGTTTAAAACCCGCCGGTTATAGAAAAGACGCTATGAATTTTAAAATGTGATTTCGCTGCCATGAACCATGAACAAAAAAAAGTAAGTTTGTCATCCATGCCAGCAAATATCAGACACCAGGAAACTATTGACTATTTTTTAAAAGTAGTTTGGCAAACGGTTGCCAATAAGTACAACCAGTTAGTCACTGAGTTTGGTATTACACAGTCCATTGGCTATTTGCTTATTAATATTGACGAGAAAGAAGGCACCACCGTATCGCAGGCGGCGACGCTGCTTGGGTTGAAGTCGACGAGTTTGTCGCGGATGCTGCGGCAGCTGGAAAAATCGGGCCTGATCTACCGTGAATCGAACGAGGGTGATAAACGTTCGGTGAAGATATACCTAACCGCCCTGGGGAAAGAAAAGCGCCACCTGGCGCGGGTGCTGGTGCGGCAGTTTAATAATTATTTAAACGAGCATATCAGCGAAAACGATAAGGAGTATCTGATAAAAATGCTGAAGAAGATCAATAAGCTTACATTGAGCTTTAAGCCGGGTGGAGAGTTTTAAAGGTTGTAGAAGCTGTAATAAGTTAGAAAGGTTGTAGTAAGTTGTAAAAGGGTAAAGATATTCCCGGCAACTTGTTACAACCTTTAAAACTTTTACACCCCTTGCAACACGTTTTTTGCCCAATCACCGTTTATTTTGTTAAAAAATGTTAAGCCACTTTTTTTGAAAGATAAAAGAATAACTTTGCCGGTTGAAATTTCCATGTACAAACACTGATGGTAAGCGGAAAAAGATATCCGGATAATTGTAAAAAAATTAAAGGAAAAATAAACCGGAAGGGATAGCAGATGTACAGATTATTATTGATTGTATTGGTAGCGACAGGGTTTTTGAGCGCCTGCACCAAGGCCAGCAGTACGGCCGATATTGTTGCGGCGCAGCTGGTAAAGGACGACCAGTTGATCAATAAATATTTAACCAATAACAATATTAAAGCCAGTGAGGTGGATTCGCTTGGGTTTCCGACAGGCATCTACTATAAAGTGGATTCCGCAGGCTTAGCGAACACACTGTATACCAACTCAACCACCGTGACGGTGGCTTATACCGGCTGGTTGATGGCAACAAACGCTACGCAGGGAGCAGTGATCGGCACGACGAATCAGTTTCACCCGGGGTTTGTGTTAGGCAGCGTGATAAGGGGTTGGCAATTGGGAATTCCGGAGGTGGGTAACGGCGGTGCGATAACGTTGTTTTTACCGTCGAAATATGCATACGGCCCTTACGCGCAAACAGATCTGGGTTTACCGGCAAATTCGGTACTGATATTTCATATCATAGTGTATAACGTAACTAATTAGCATAAAATTAAAAAGGCAGCCAGTAAACACGAATAAAGAAATGATGAAAAAAACCATATACCCTATCCTATCAATTTTTATAATCGGAATAATTTTAGCGACGGGCCTGCCGTCGTGCCGGAAAGACAAGATTCAACTTAACATCAAGCAATACGATTCGGTACAGATTCAAAACTATATTGCATCGCACGGGTTAACCGGGTTTCAAAAAGACCTTACCGGGGGGGACACCAGCGGTATTTACTATAAAATAACTGTACCGGGCAGCGGAGCGCCGATACAATATGCTGACAAGCTTGCAATGGTTTATACCGAACAGACTTTCGACGGCACTTATGGCATTACCGACACTATTTCACAACATTTTGACGATTATGTGGGACACATACAGGACGAGGGCTATCCGGCCGGCCTTCAAATCGCCATTCACAATTTGTTGGTTTATCCTAATGCCAGTATGCGGGTACTTATTCCGTCGCACCTGGCTTATGGTACTGCCGGCAAAGGATCGGGAAGCAGCCAGGTAGCTAATAACAGGATCGGCGGCAATGAGTGCCTGGATATGTATGTGCACGCCATAGCTAAAGATAACCATTCAGACACCAGCGCCCAGGCTTTTGCGGCATATTCTGATATTGTGATCAAAAATTACATGCGGGACAGCAGCCTTACCGGGTACACCAAAACTTCCGACGGCTTGTACTATAAAGTATTAACCCCTGCATCAACCAATGATCCGATAGGATTGTATAGCTCCATCACAGCCACTTATACCGGGCAGCTTTTCAACGGGAGTATTTTCGATGGCACCTATAACGGGACTAATACGTTAACAGCGGTTATGGCCGACTTAATACCCGGCGTACGGGAGGGTATAACAAATTACGCGGTAGCCGGCACTAAAATATCGCTGTTAATACCCTCGCAATTAGGGTACGGCGTACCGGCCGCTAACAGCATTCCGGCTTTCAGCTGTTTGCGGTTTACCTGGCAGATTATTTCGGTAACGCCATAAGCAAACGTTTTTACCTATCGTGGTAAATTTCGGTGAGTTTCGCGAAAATACGGTTTGTTAAAACTGGGACGGGAATGCCCTTACCCATAAATTTCAATTAACGCCGATGCCACATCTGTGTATCCGAAAGTAAAACCGGCGGCCTCGATTTTTTGCGGCGATACTTTGGCGCCGCCCAGCACAATAGTACTCATTTCGCCCAAAAGCATTTTTAGTAGGAAAGCGGGTACGTTGGGTAGCCACAACGGCCTGTGCAATTGTTTGGCTATTGCTTTTGTAAGTTGTGCATTGGTGACGGGCACAGGCGCCACCATATTGTAAACGCCTTCCACATCCTCATTTTCAAGAGCGAAAAGATACATATCGATAACGTCCTTTATATGTATCCATGGGATCCATTGCTTTCCGCTCCCGAGGGGGGAGCCAATATACCATTTTACGGGCGCCGCCATCTTTTTCAGCGCGCCCCCTTTGTCGAGCACAACGCCTGTGCGGAATTTGGCTATCCGTAGTCCCAAAGATTTCCCCTCATCCACCGCTGCCTCCCATTCAACACAGCAATTCGCTAAAAAACCACTGCCGGGCAAACTGTTTTCGCTCATTAACTGACCGCCAGAATCACCGTAATAACTAATTCCGGATGCCGATATAACCGATTTCACCTGGTGTTTCTGCTTTTTAAGGAGATCATAAACAAGGCGGATACTATTGGTGCGGCTTTCGATGATGGCTTTTTTCTGCGGATCTGTCCAGCGCTTATCAGCGACGCCTTCCCCGGCCAGGTGAATGATGGTGTCCGCACCGTCGATGCACTGTCCGTCAATCTCGCGTTTAGCAACATCCCAGCAATAAGTCTTCACTCCAGGCACAGTGTTTTTCCTGCGGCTTAAATGGGTCACATTATAGCCTTTTTCAAGCAATAACCTGGTCAGCTCACTGCCGATAAGGCCTGTGCCGCCGGTTAGAAGGATGGTTTTCTTTGGGTTCATAGCTGATGGTTCGTGGTTCATGGTTCATAGTTCATGGTAGGAGAAAAAGTTAGCTTGCTGATATAAAATATTTAGACCGTTATGCCTCCAAACTGCTTCTTTAACCGGATAGGTGCAGCTACTATGAACTATGAACCATGAACTATGAACCAATATTCACATTATCCAGCACAACAACCCTGGCACAAAGCGGTTTGGCGTAATTTTCGACAAAAAGCAAGTGTATGGGGTCAGCCTGGTAAGCGTCCTGCGCTTCGGTCGTGTCAAAAAGCAACAATAGTGACGCATCATACGAGCGCTCGATCACCTCTCTAAAAGTTTCTGCCGCAACGCCGATATGAATATCGCGGATATGCGTGATGGGCGCCAGGCTGTAAAGCCCTTCTATTAATTTCTGTTGATCGGCCTTATCCTTAAGCCAAAAATGCACGTGATGAACAAAGGTGTTTTTAAGAAGCATGATGATGATTTTTGCAGAAATAAATATGAAAATAAAATATGGGTTTGCGGTAATGGGTTTGTCAGTTTATAATCGGGGCGCAATCGTACCGGATCCGAAGATCATACCTTAATCCCCAATCCGTTGTCGTTATTCAATATCCATTTTCCCTCGCTGAAGTTAGGCATTTGATAAGGGTTATTACTGGTTAAAAACGGACCGTCCAGGTCGGCCCAATCGCATTGGGGGGCCAGGGCAGCGGCTGCCAGCGTGGCGCAGCTGGTTTCGCTCATGCAGCCGATCATTATTTTGAGGTCCAATTGCCGGGCTTTATTAATCATCTGGTGCGCTTCGTACATCCCGGCTGATTTCATCAGTTTAATATTGATGCCGTGATAAACGCCCTTTGCTTTTTCCACGTCACCCAAACGCTGAACAGATTCATCGCCGATGATTGGTACAGGGCTGCGTTCAGTTAACCAGGCATTGCTGTCGGGGTCGGTTTTCAGCATGGGCTGCTCTATCAATAACACACCTTGTTCATGCAGCCAGTGCGTCATATCCAGGCTTTGCTGCAAATCGGTCCAGCCCTGGTTGGCATCTACAAAAAGCGGCAGATCAGTTACAGTGCGGATGGTATTGATCAGGTCCTTATCGCTATCGCGGCCCAATTTTACTTTGATGATCTTACAATCCGGGTTTTCCTTTACTTTTTGGATGATCACTTCGGGTGTATCGATGCCGATGGTAAAGCTGGTGAGCGGCATGTTTGCAGGGTCGCTTCCCAGCAGCTGCCAGCATGGTTTTTGCCGCAGCTTGCCATCCAGGTCATGCAAGGCAATGTCAATACCGGCTTTTATGGCTGAGTTGCCGGGCATAATATCATCCAGGTAAGTTAGGATCGCCTCAAAGTCAAATGGATATTTGAATTGAGCGGCATCGACTTTACCCAGGAAATCAGTCGCAGTTTGAAAACTTTCGCCCATGTAAGGCACCATCGAGGCCTCTCCGTAGCCGATTTGCCCCTCATGCGCCACTTGCACCAGCATAACCGGGGTTGAGGTGCGCGAAAACTTTGCAATAGTGAACGTGTGCTTTAGCAGCAATTCAAATGGTTGATAAGTCAGTTTCATGTGAAATTCAAATCTAAAGTTTTCCGTGAAATTTCGATGTGTATCTTTGCGCCCATGCCGCAGCAAATTTATTATCCTTTCAAAAAATTCAACTTTAGCAACCTCAACTGTTTTTTAACCGGGCAAACGTTAAACTCCGAGGATGAAAAGATGCAGGTTTTCCCCCAGTGGCTGATTGAACGGTATAAGCTGACGGGCCGCCCGTTTAAAATGCTGGACGAAAATATGGCCAATTACCAGGACATAAAAGTCCCGTGCGCGACCGAGGTGCGGGATGAGTTTATTGAACCGCTGGAAAAAGAAATCGCTGATGCTTTTGCTTCAGGCTATGCAGCGGTTGCAGAGCTGGATGAACAGAAATTGTTTCAGTGGGCCGGCAAACTTTTGTACGGCATTATTTTTAACGAAATACAGGCCGGTATGCGGATGCAGCATGCACAGGGCGAAGAATTCAATATTTCGCAGGCTATCATCCATAAGTTCAGTAACCTGCATTTGATGCTGCAAAGCATTAACCTGGCGCTTTTTTTTGAAGACTTTAAGCCATATAGTATTTTTCTATTTAAAGTAGATAACAATATAGAGGAATTTAATTATCGCGACGAGATCAACACTTTAACGTTTTTGCTGCGCATAAATGATTTCGGGCTGATCATCTGCCTGCAGGACAACGGGGCCAATAAACTGTATCACCAGGAGGTAATCAGCAAGATCGGCGATGAAAAGCTTCATCCGGTACAATTTGAAGAATTTAGCGCACGGGTGTTTTATTCGGCCTATCTTTTTAACCGGCTGCCCGAATACAATGTGCTGGAAGTTGGCGATGAAATTTTCCTTGAGGCGATGCCCTTGCGCGGCATAAGCAGCAAGCCTTTGTTTGACGACTGGATAAATAAAACCTACGGACAGGTACTTGAAAATTTTTGGAAACCCTGGGGTTTCCTGCTGTTCGAGATCATCAAAAACCCGGAGAAGCCGATGAGTTTTTTATTTGACGGGGATGGAAAGCTTATTAATGCGAAAACGATTGCACCCATCCTTTTATCTGCCCAAAAAAATCATGTACAGAATGGGGGTACAGGATGATCGTAATCAGCACGCCGCTTAAAGCCCCAAAAAAGTGTGCATCGTGATTGATGTTGTCACGCCCGCGTTTCGACATGTAATTGCAATAAACGAGGTAAAGTACACCAAATATAACCGCTGGCATATCGATCCCAGGGAGAAACATCAGCCCTAGCCTGCCTGTTATCGGGTTAAACATGATAAAGCTGAATATAACCGCACTTATCGCGCCTGAAGCCCCCAGGCTGTGGTACCAGCTGTCGTTACGGTGTTTGTAAACTGACGGCAAATCGCTCAAAATCAAGCTGACGAAATATAACACGCCAAACTGCCAGTGCCCTATGCCTGCAAAACCAAGGTTCTTATTCCCATGCTCTAGCTGAAATGCAAAGAAAAAATAGGAAAGCATGTTGAAAGCCAGGTGCATTACATCGGCATGAATAAACCCACTGCTAATAAGGGTGTACACCCGCCGGCCGCGCGATACACTGTATGGATGCAGGATCAGGTTTTCATAAATATTATCGTTATAAAACGCCCAAATAGAAGTAGCCATTGTAAATGCAAAAATGAACGATGCAACAGGCGCCAGCCTGATATAGTCCTGTAGGTCATTTAGGTCGTTCATTTCAGATCAAGTTTAGCAGGGGTTAACAGCCTGCCGATTGGGTAGCGAAGGTATGTTTTTTCGAAATACGGCGAGTTGCGGTAAACAAAATTTAATTGTGCCGCGGCGCTGCCCGCTATTTTAGGGTCTGCTGCTTTTGCATCATCCAGCTTTTTCTTCAGATCGGGATCATTTTTCAGCAGGTTGGCGGCAACGTCTTCAAAAACATAGTCCGAAAAATACTCCTTCTCACCTAAAACCGAATCAAAAAAGTTCCAGGCAAAAAAGGAGTCTACACCCTGTGGCTCCAGCGTTTCAACAATGTAACGGTTAAGTGGCTGGTCCGTGTAAACAACATAATCCCCTTCATAAAATTTTACCGGCATTTCAATAGGGTTCAGTTTTACATTGCTGTGCAGGTAATGCCCTTCAAATGGCCGTTGCGGGGTCTTATAATCGCCGATGTAGTACATCTGTATATTCAGCGTAGTGTCATGTGTTAACCGGTGCATGACCACATTATTCAGCTTATACAGGTCTATCACCTTTCCCCAGGCCTGCGGAATAACATAAGCCAGCGGTTTATCGGCAGTTATTGTCGCCTTATAGTTGTCAAAATATCTGATCGTTTTGGTGTAAGGCTTATTTCTGTCATAATATAAACGCGGCAGTCCGCTTACTTCGCTGGGTTTATGCCCGGCGTAATACCCTTTAAAGGTTAAGGTATCATAATGATCCTTGTCGACTTCCCAGTTCAGCGCAAAAGTTTGTTGGCGGGCTACCTGTTCGTCGGCCTTACGTTTTAAATCGCCTATCAGTTTGGCGTCCCGTTCGTAAATATCGATCAGCGCCTGCATAAAATCATAAGTAGCATAAACGCGCTTGTCAAAAGGCTTCAACATGTGCGTTTCGGTAATATAGCTGATGATATTGTGCTGGGCGGTATAGCCTGTTGCGAAGCGTGGCGTTTCCAAAAAACTTACAATACCCGAATCCGGGCTGGCATCCTCACTTTCCACATACGGCGTCATTTCGTAACCGCTTGCTTTCATTCGCTTATAAAGTTCAGGTGAAAGGGTTTTGGAAGTATAATCCGCCAGTACCGGGTTTTGCTTGTCTTTCTGCGTTTCTATCAATGTCATTACATACTGGTAGTCGGCGCCGTCGCTGGTATGGTTATCCAGGAAAACTTCGGGCTTCCAGGTATTTAGTATCTGTTCAAAAGCCAGCGCATTCCGGCTGTCGCATTTAATAAAATCACGGTTCAGGTCCAGGTTGCGGTAATTGCCCCTGAAGCCGTAAGCCCGCGGGCCGTTTTGGTTGATGCGGCTTAACCCACGGTTCAGGCAGCCGTCAATATTATAAACCGCGATCATACAGATCACCACGTCTTTTGGCAGGGCATTTTTCTTCAGCAGATCGCGGGCGAGCATCATGCTCGCGTCAATCCCTTCCGGCTCGCCGGGGTGGATGCCGTTGTTGATGAGCAATACCCTTTTGCCCTGCTTTTTTATAAGCGTTGGATTGAAAACCTTATCGCGCGACAAAACAACCAGCGTTAGCGGCTTACCAATGTCGGTTGTGCCGACATGGAATAATTTCATTTGCGGGTATTGTTTAGCCAGTTGCTGGTAATAAGCAATCACCTGGCTATAGGTTGCCGTATAATTTTTGTCCTTGCTTAACTCAAAAGGGGTTAGTTGCGCTTGCACGTTGTTGAAAATAAAAAAGGCGAGCAGTATCGCTAAAGTATTCTTCATAAAAGGGGAATTAACTAGTGTTTTGAATATTATTGATTGGGCGTTGTACCCCATCCATCAAATTCACAATCGAAACCGTATCCTAATTCGCACATCGTTTTAGTCCAGTTCGCGACTATAGAATCCTCCATTTGCATTTTTGTAGTCCACCCTGTAATAATGAAAAGTTTTTTATCGCCGGCAGATGGGCGCGATTTAACCTCGTAGTTTAGCTTCTTGAGCTCCTGTGCGAATGCGTTTGCTTTTTTATCACTATTGGTGTAAAAGAAATATTCTAACTTGAGTTCCTTATCCTCACTTACATCGATTTTTTTTAATTCCTTAATAGTGAGAGGGGTCATTTGCATTTGCTTTGTTCTATTATTTTCAAATGCCAACTCGGACACAAACCAGTTATCTTCATCCTTTTTAAAAAAATTAAATAGTCCCATGTCGATCTTTTTAATAAACCTATAACTTAATTATTGAAACTCCTTATTTAGAATGACTTATTTCTTCCCGCATCTTTTTTGGCAATCCCCTAAAAACCTGTTCGTATGAATGGTCGATCATTTCAAAAAGCTGCTTATCCGGCAGGGTACCGTCCATCTTAACAGTATTCCACAACTTCTTATTCATGTGATAGCCGGGGGTAATTTCGGGGTGGCGTTCGCGCAGTTCAATAGCCAGTTCAGGGTCGCACTTTACATTGAACTGGTTGCCAAGGCTTATACTGGTGAGCAGAAATAGTTTGTCGCCTACTTTAAACACCAGCGTATCTTCCCCAAATGGCAAGCCCTCGGTAACGCCGGGTTTGGCAAGGCAATATTCGCGAAGTTGTTCGAGGTTCAACGGATTAATAAAAAGGCCGGATCAGTTTGTTATATGAAACCACTCTGCCAAAATAATATTTGAACTCAATAGTTATTTGCCGGTACTGGTCGATCGCGTTATTTTTGAATTTTGAAGAAGGGTCGTCGTATCCGTCAAGGCCTTCGCCAAAAGCAAATGTGTGGATATAGCCAATGTCGATTGCCATACTCGGCTCGTTATAATCATCGTATATCTTAAACTCGTAGCCCACCCTTATCGGCCACATCAGGTCCAAACTGCTGTTGTGGCCCGGAAATACGTAGGTAGGATCGATTACGCTTGTACGCTGAACAGTATTGGTGTTGGATATGAAGCCAAAACCGGTTCCTGCGTAAAAATCTTTTACAATGTTTAAAAACCAGCTGTCGCCGTAGTCGATCCCGGCGCCAAGTTGAAAATCTGCGTGAAAAATGATGGCTTTGTAATCGTTAACATAAAAACGACCATAGGGGTCGAGTTTCGGGGCAAGTGTACCTCCCGGCCCAAGGCCGCCGCCTGACAATTTGCCTATTTGTATTTCAGCTTCGACAGGTATGTAGGGGTTGTAGTTATAGACCGCATTGATATTAAAGCCCGGGTGGCTAAATTGTGTAGTGATGTTTGTATAACCACGTTCCCAAAAAGCGCCACCACCGATGCCCCATTCCTGGTAGTTATAACCGCTTTGTGCCTTAACCGCTGTTGCAAGCATGCCGAGCGCAAAAAATAAAATATATCTTTTCAATACTAAAAGTTGATCAATATTTACAATTTTAGGAGCTTTTTCAAAAATAGGAAATTTACTTAAATATTGCATATGAATTTTACGTCTGCCAAAGATTTCACTGCAGGTGAGCGCTTTTTGCGTTACGTCGCCATTGATACGCAATCAGACCCTGTTTCGGTTACATATCCATCAACAGAAAAGCAAAAAAATCTGGGTAGGTTACTTGTTAATGAATTGCTGGAGACGGGGATAAGTGATGCGCACCTTGATGAATACGGCTACGTTTATGCAACAGTACCCTCAAATACCGACAAGCAAAGTGTACCGGTAATTTGTTTTTGTTCGCACATGGATACAGCGCCTGATTGCAGCGGTAATGGGGTAAAACCCATTGTACACAAAAATTATCAGGGCGGGGACATTGTATTACCGGATGATCCGGCACAGGTGATCAGGCTGGCCGATCATCCTGATCTGAAGAACCAGTTAGGCAACGACCTGGTAACCGCCAGCGGCACCACGCTGCTGGGAGCCGACAACAAGGCCGGCGTAGCCGAAATTATGGACGCCTGTTACCAACTGATGACGCACCCGGAAATAAAACATGGCACGGTAAGAATACTTTTTACGCCGGATGAAGAGATCGGCAGGGGAGTGGACAAAGTAGATATCGCTAAAATTGGCGCTTATGCCGCTTACACGATGGATGGCGAAAGCGCAGGGAACCTGGAAAACGAAACATTTTCGGCTGATGGGGCGAAGCTGACCATCAACGGCGTTAGTGCACATCCCGGCTTTGCAAAAGGGAAAATGGAAAGCGCGATAAAAATTGCAGGACAGATAATAGCCGCTTTGCCTTATGAACTATCGCCCGAAGGGACCGCAAAGATGCAGGGTTTTGTGCACCCGGTTGCGATGGAAGGGCATGTAGAAACAGCCACGATCGACTTTATCATCCGGGATTTTGAGGACGAAAAACTGGTTGATCATGCAAATGTGATCAGGCGGGTAGCTACGGACATTTTGAAAGATTTTCCAAACTCGTCCTTTGAGCTGCAAACTAAACCACAATACCGCAACATGAAAAGCATGCTGGACAAGCACCCGGAAATTGTTGAATACGGGCTGGAGGCCATCAAACGCGCCGGGATGGAACCCAAATTGTGCAGCATCAGGGGTGGCACCGATGGCTCAAGGCTATCTTTTATGGGTCTGCCCTGCCCCAATATCTTTGCAGGCGAGCATGCTTTCCACAGCAAGCAGGAGTGGGTTTCGGTACAGGACATGCAAAAAGCGGTGGAAACGATTTTGCATTTGTGTGCAATTTGGGAAGAGCGGAGTTGATGTGCGGATGTGCGGATGGGCGGATGTGCAAATGATTTGAAGATGTGCGGATTTGAAGATTTGAAGATATGTTGCTCTAAAATTATAAGGCGAACAAGATCAGGTTCTAAAAAATGGATAAACAATTACTTCGGCAAATGCTGGATGAACGGATGATTATCGTTCAAAAGCATCCTGATGCGGATTTGTTTATATACAACTATACCAATAAGGCCCAGTACGAGGCGGTTTGGAATGAGATAACCTTGCAATGCAGGGGATTGATCCTGGATGCTGAATTGAATATCGTATCGCGGCCGTTTAAAAAGTTTTTTAATTTGGAAGAGTACCCGGCGGATGATATTCCTGACGAACCTTTTGATGTTTTTGAAAAGGTGGACGGCTCGCTTGGGATATTATACTGGCTGAATGATAAGCCTTACATTGCTACGCGGGGGAGCTTTATAAGTGAGCAGGCGGTGCACGCCTCAGGGATATTACTCAGCAAATACAGCGGCGCCATCAATAAGTTAGACAGGAACTCAACCTACCTGTTTGAGATCATTTACCCGCAAAACAGGATAATTGTTGACTATGGCGACAAGGACGACCTGGTTTTGCTGGCATTGATTGACAATAAGACCGGGGGCGAACTGGAGCTGCCGGATATTGGATTTCCGATGGTAAAAAAATATGATGGCATCCCCGATTTTAAATTGCTCAAAGATTTAGAAGAAGAAAACAAAGAAGGCTTTGTGATCAGGTTTAAAAGCGGCCTGCGTGCAAAAGTTAAGTTTGCTGAATACCTGCGGCTGCATCGCATCGTTACCGGTGTTTCTAACCTGGTTATCTGGGAGCATTTGTCGCAAGGCCGCTCGTTTGAAGATTTACTGGATAAAGTACCTGATGAGTTTTATGATTGGGTTAAAAAAACGATTGACGAGTTGAAGGTTCAATATGATATCATCCTCACCGACAGCCAAACCGCATTTAGACAATTTGAAACACGCAAGGAAACCGCGCTATATTTTCAAACTCAAAAATACCCGGCAGTATTATTTGCAATGCTGGATGGTAAGCCGGTTGATAAAATAATCTGGAAGATGTTGCGGCCGGAATATGCGAAGCCTTTTAAGATAGAAGTTTGATTTTTTATTTCGGATTTCGGATGTTCGATTTCGGATGTTTTTTATTGCGGAAGTTGGAATGCCGATTGCGGAATGGTTCTAATTGGTGAATAAGTCCGCCGTCCTGTCAGAAATTACGCTCGCGGCGTTAAACCAATATACACGCAAAATTTATCTCAAAGGCTAAATCCGAAATCGAAAATCCGAAATCATTCATTCAGCAGATCATCCGTCAGTTTCTCAAACTCGTCAATATACTGCGTATAATACACGCCTGTTCCGGGTCCGCTGAAGCCGGTGTGTATTTTGCGGACATCTCCCTTTTTATCGATGATGATCGTAGTAGGAAAGCCTTTGAAATCAGCCAGCATGGGCAGGCTTTTTTGCGGGTCGCCGGCGGAGGGGGTATAGCCGGTGATCAACAAGGGGTACGGTATACTAAAATGATTTTTTAACTGCTGAAGCGTTTTTTGCGATTTGGCGAAATCTGTCGTACGTTCATAAGCCAGGCCGATAACCTCCACTCCCTTTTTATGATACTTTGGGTAATAGCTGCTCACGAAGAAATGTGTTTCGTCCATACAGTTGGGGCACCATGAACCGAGTATCTGAACGATAACCACCTTGTTTTTAAACCGCGTGTCGGTTAATGATACGGTCTTACCATTAATATCCTTAAAGGTGAAAGCGATCTTTTTATACCCCGGTTTTAAAGCGGTTAAGGAGTACGCATCCGGAAGTTTGGCGTTGGGGTCTTTAACCGCGCTCCACTTGTCCAGTCCCGAATACCCCGAATAATAATTCCCGTCACTTATGGTTTTATCATTATCGACCTTTCCCGTGAATAAAAAAGCATGGCCGCCATCAAAGCATGACAGGTACAGGTTATGCCCTGTAACTACACCTTCCAGGTAGCGGTAATCGCCACTGATGCTTAAAAATGTGCCTGTTACTTTTGAGCCGTTTTGCTTGAATTCGCCAACAAGTTTTTCTTTGTCCGGTGTGCCTTCGCCAAAAGTTGCCGACCATCTGCCGGATACGTTAACCGCCAGAACGCCCGGCTCTTTCAGAAAGCGCCAGTTGGTATTCGGTTCGGCAGTAAAATCCATTATTGCGTCTTTATCGCCTAAATGTTTTATCCACTGTCCTTTCAAACCTTTACCGGCAAATTTTAACTTAAATTCCGAATTAAATAAAGGCATGTGAATAAGAACAGAATCGCCCTTTGTTCTTACATCGGTTACCTTAAATCGCTCCGCTCCGTTAATTATGGCAAGCCGGGTGTGCCCGCCGGAGTTATTTACATCAAAATTAAATGGCAACTCCGCACCTGAGGAAGTTTTTAAAACCCCACGCCAAACGCCGGTTTGCAGTTTGGTTTGCGCCGAAGCTGCATTCGCAAGAATAAAAAGTAATAAGGCTATTAAAGCAACCCTTAATTTCATGATAACTAAATTGGATGGGATTATTTTTTTAAAGCTTTTTCGATGTCATCGAGCTTGTTTAAAAAACGCTCATTAAAGTGGTTTTGTTGATCGATGCTATTTAGAAAACGCACATTAAATTGGTTTTGCTGATCTTGGTTACTGGAAAAATTCTCATTCAATTTATCCAGTCCAGCTAAAAACCGTTTATTATATTCTTGTTGCTGATGATTATATTGCTGCTGCTGCTGATTATATTGTTGCTGCTGCTGATTATATTGTTGCTGCTGCTGATTAAATTGTTGCTGCTGCTGATTGAATTGCTGTTGCTGCTGATATTGCTGGCGTTGCTGATCAAATTCCTGAATTGAAATCTCAATGAAATTGTTCAAACTTTCATTTGTTTGTTTTAAAATCTCGGTGTGTTCATCAAGTTTTTCTGAATGCTGATCCTGTTTGCGCAGCATCTCCGAAATAACAACCAAAAGATCTTTGTCCGACATATTCAAAACTACAAAATTCTTTCTTCTATTTCAATACCTCTCTCGATATGACAATTCTTTGAATTTCGGAAGTACCCTCATATATCTGGGTGATCTTGGCATCGCGCATCAGGCGCTCTACGTGATATTCCTTTACAAAGCCATAGCCGCCGTGTATCTGCACCGCTTCAATGGTTGTGCGCATGGCTACTTCTGATGCGTACAGCTTGGCCATTGCGCTGGCCTGGCCGTATGGCAGGCCCTGATCCTTCAGCCAGGCGGCTTTAAGGCAGAGTAAACGGGCGCACTCTATTTCAGTCGCCATGTCGGCGAGCTTAAATTGTATGGCCTGCAGTTTTGAGATGGAGTTGCCAAATGCTTTACGTTCTTTCGAATAATTCAGCGCCAGCTCATAGGCGCCGGACGCAATGCCTAATGCCTGCGAGGCAATACCAATGCGGCCGCCGTCCAAAGTGGTCATGGCGAATTTAAAACCAAAACCATCTTCCCCAACCCTGTTTTCTTTGGGAACTTTTACGTCACTGAACATTAATGAATGTGTATCTGACCCGCGTATGCCGAGCTTGTTTTCTTTTGGTCCGACGGTAAAACCTTCCATACCACGCTCCACGATGAGCGTGTTAATACCATGGTGCTTTTTATCTGGATGGGTTTGCGCCATTACCAAATAAGTTGAAGCAGAGCCGCCATTGGTTATCCAGTTTTTTACGCCGTTTAGCAAATAGTAGTCACCCATGTCAACTGCAGTGGTTTTTTGCGAGGTAGCGTCAGAACCGGCTTCCGGTTCCGACAAGCAAAAGGCGCCTAATTTTTCGCCTTTAGCCAACGGTACCAGGTACTTTTGCTTTTGCGCCTCGTTGGCGTATTTTTCAAGACCATAACAAACCAATGAATTATTAACCGATACCACAACCGATGCAGATGCGTCGATCTTTGAAAATTCTTCCATCGCCAGCACGTATGAAACGGCATCGAGGCCTGCGCCGCCATACTCAGGACTAACCATCATGCCCAAAAAGCCCAGCTCGCCGAGTTTCTTTACTTGTTCAGCAGGGAATTTTTGGTGTTCATCACGTTCAATTACACCCGGTTTTAATTCGTGCTGCGCAAAATCGCGTGCCGCCTGGCGTATCATTTC
>JABDHD010000090.1 GCA_013285685.1 Bacteroidota bacterium | reverse complement strand
GGCCATAAGGGCGACAAGATTGTGATTTCGCATGCCGAAGTGATTGACAAAGCCGGCAATTTTTACACAGATAACCTGCGTACCGCACGCTCGCAGGATACCTACATCCTTAACGGCGACGGCGAAGAAACGTTCGAGCCGCAGTTTACCTGGCAGGGCTTCCGGTATATCAGGGTTGAAGGTTATCCCGGCGACCTTGATGCCGCAAAATTTACCGCCATTGCGCTTTATTCGGACATGACGCCGATGGGAACGTTCGCCTGTTCAAACCAAATGATTAACCAACTGCAGCACAACATCGAGTGGGGGCAAAAAGGGAATTTCCTGGACGTGCCTACTGATTGTCCGCAACGCGATGAACGTTTGGGCTGGACAGGAGATGCGCAGGTATTTTCGCGCACGGCAACGTACAACATGAACGCGCATAACTTTTTTGTTAAATGGATGAAAGACATTGCAGCCGACCAATATAAAACAGGCAGCGTGCCATTTGTTATACCCAATGTGATAGGCCGAAGCGATGCCGACGGCCCCGGTGGCAGCACCGGCTGGGCGGATGTGTGTACCGTAATACCATGGAACGTATACTTAGCCTATGGCGACAAACGCGTATTGGAAAACCAGTATGCCAGCATGAAAGCCTGGGTGGACTTTATGCAAGCCAAAAGCCACAACGACCTTTGGAACACCGGTTTTCACTTTGGCGACTGGCTATTTTATAGCGTGGACGACGATACTGACGGCAGCTCGGCGATAACGAATAAATATTTGATTGCGCAATGTTTTTACGCCTATTCTACCCAATTGCTGATCAATGCGGCAACTGTTTTGGGCAAGACAGAAGATGTAAAGTATTACACCGATCTGCTGGCCAAGGTAAAAGCCGCCTACCTGGGCGAATATGTAACACCAAATGGGCTCATCTCATCAGATACGCAAACGGCCTATGTACTTGCCTTACAATTTGATATGCTGCCCGAAAATTTAAGGGCGCAGGCCGCCGATCGGTTAGTTCGGAATATACATCGGTATGATGATCACCTGACCACCGGCTTTTTGGGTACACCCTACCTGTGTCACGTGCTCAGCCGTTTCGGTCATGCGGACGTGGCCTATCAGCTGCTGTTGCAAGACACCTATCCATCCTGGCTTTACCCGGTGAAAATGGGCGCGACAACCGTTTGGGAGCGCTGGGATGGCATAAAACCCGACGGTACGTTTGAAACCCCGAGCATGAATTCATACAACCACTACGCTTACGGGGCCATCGGCGACTGGATGTACCGCGTTATTGCAGGTATCGATACCAAAACCGAAGGACCGGGGTACAAACAGATCACCATCAAACCAACAATCGGCGGCAGGCTGGATAGTGTGAAGGCCGACTATGAAACAAATTATGGCAAGGTGGCCTCCCATTGGAAAGTTGTAAATGGAGCGGTTGCACTGGATGTAACCGTCCCCGTAAATACAACAGCGACTGTTTACATTCCCGCTAAAACCGGCAGCAGTTTACTGGAAGGCGGGCAGCCCGTCGCAAACAACCCGGATATTAAACCTGCAACGGCCGAACCAGGCTACCTGGTGGTGAATGTAGGTTCAGGTATTTATCATTTCAGCACGGTATCGACACAGCCATAGTTAACGTTGTAAGAGACGCGATGCATCGCGTCTCTACACCAAATCAACACACATGCAGGTAATCTTCGGCGTATTTTTTCACTTTATCGGGGGCTTTGCCTCGGGCAGCTTTTATATCCCGTACAAAAAGGTAAAAGGCTGGGCCTGGGAAAGTTTCTGGATCGTGGGCGGTATTTTTTCATGGTTCATCGTTCCGCCCTTGGCGGCCTGGCTAACCATTCCCGGCTTTGCCGATATCATAAAAAATACCGGCTTAAACGTTATCGGATGGACGTACCTGATGGGTGTTTTATGGGGAATCGGCGGCCTCACCTATGGTTTGGGGGTACGTTATTTGGGCGTTTCGCTGGGCAGCACCATTATTTTGGGACTTTGCGCTGTATTTGGCTCGCTGGTGCCGTCAGTTTACTACAATTTCGTCCCAACGCCCGGCAAGGACACTTTTACTACGTTGTTGAATAACCACTGGGGGCAAATGGTATTGCTGGGTATCGTCATTTGTGTTATAGGTATTATCATTTGCGGCAAGGCAGGTATGATGAAGGAAAAGGACCTGTCAAAGGATAGTACTGCAGCCGCCTTTAACAAAGATTACCGCTTTGGCCTGGGCATCTTTGTGGCTATTGTATCGGGGATATTAAGCGCCTGCTTTAATTTCGGCCTTGAGGCCGGCAAGCCGATGGCCGAAACTGCCAATGCCGCGTGGGTCGCGGCCCATCCGGGCGTGGGCAATTTCCTATTTAGAAATAACGTCACTTATGTAGTGGTACTTTGGGGCGGTTTAACCACCAATTTTATCTGGTGCATGATTTTGAACTTTCGCAACAAAACCTTCGGCGATTACTCAAATGCCAAGTCGCCGCTACTAAAAAATTACTTGTTTTCCGCGTTAGCGGGGACTACCTGGTTTTTACAGTTCTTTTTTTACGGCATGGGCGAAAGCCGGCTCGGAAATGGCGCCAGCTCGTGGATATTACACATGGCTTTCATAATTTTGGTAGCTAATATGTGGGGGTTGGTTTTGAAAGAATGGAAAAACGTAAGTAAAAAAGCATTTGCAACCGTTATTGCTGGAATTGCCGTTATAATTTTGTCGGTGCTTGTTGTGGGATACGGCAATTCAATAAAACCTTGAGAAAAACATGTCTGTCAGAGATACCAATTTCAAATACGTAAGCTATTTATGGGACGATGCGGAAGCTGCGAAGCTTGCCGGCGATGAAGTTGCCCTGCTGATCTATCGCTCTAACCTCCTGGGCGCCGATCTCCGGCTCACCAATTACGGTGGCGGCAATACATCCTGCAAAGCAATGGCGAAGGATCCGCTAACCGGCGCCGATACGGAGATAATGTGGGTAAAAGGCTCCGGCGGCGATTTAGGCACTTTGAAAAAGAGCGGCCTTGCAGCGTTATTTGTCGACCGGCTAAGAAACCTTAAAAACGTTTACCGGGGCATTGCGCACGAGGATGAAATGGTGGAGCTTTTCAATCACTGCATTTTCGATCTGAATTCAAAAGCGCCATCCATCGATACGCCGCTCCATGGCTTTTTACCTTTTAAACATATCGATCACCTGCACCCGGACGCGGCCATTGCCATCGCGGCGGCAAAAGATGGCGAACAGATAACCGCCGATCTTTTTAAAGGCAAAATTGGCTGGGTGGAATGGCAACGGCCGGGCTTTGATTTGGGCTTAAAACTTAAAGCATGTCTTGATGAAAACCCTGGTATAAAAGGTATCATGCTGGGCTCACATGGCTTATTCACCTGGGGCGATACGGCTTATGAAAGTTATATCAATACGCTCGGGGTGATTGAGCAGTGCGCCGAATATCTTGAAAAAAACTATGGAAAAAAAGGGGCCGTTTTTGGTGGGAAGATAATAGATAGTCTTGAGCAAACCGAACGCTTGCACCGTGCAGCGATCCTTGCACCTGTATTACGCGGGTTGTGCTCTGAAAAAACCCGCATGATCGGCCATTTTACTGATGATGCACGCGTGCTGGAGTTCATAAACTCGAACGATTTGGACCGCCTCGCCCCAATGGGCACCAGCTGCCCCGATCATTTTTTGCGTACCAAGATAAGCCCGCTGGTTTTGCAATTATCGCCGGAAGAGGATTTGAGCGACCTGCCGGCAATAAAAGGAAAACTCGCCCCTGTGTTTGAGGCGTATCGTAAAATGTATGCCGATTACTATGAAAACTGTAAACATCCAAACAGCCCGGCCATGCGCGACGCAAACCCGGTGGTCATTTTGTATCCCGGGATAGGCATGTTCACTTTTGCAAAGGATAAGCAAACAGCGCGTGTTGCTGCCGAGTTTTATATCAACGCCATTAATGTAATGAAAGGCGCCGAGGCCGTATCGGAATATACTTCGCTGCCGCGACAGGAAGCTTTCAATATTGAATACTGGCTGCTGGAAGAGGCCAAATTACAGCGCATGCCGAAGCCGAAAGTACTTTCGGGACGCATTGCCCTGGTTACGGGCAGCGCTGGCGGTATCGGGAAGGCCATCGCCAAAAAGTTTGCCGACGAAGGCGCTTGCGTAGTTGTGACGGATAATGACGAAGGTCGCCTCGCCGGCGCTAAAGATGAATTCGGCAAGCAATACAGTAAAGATGTTTTTGCAACCACATTGATCGATGTCACCAATAAGGCGACGATTGACAGCGCTTTTTCGGCTGCTGCAATGGCCTTTGGCGGGGTGGACATCGTGGTGAATTGCGCAGGCTTGTCTATTTCGAAGCCCCTGGAAGAGCACACCGAAAAAGACTGGGATATTTTATACGATGTGCTGGTAAAAGGCCAGTTTATGGTGACGCAGGCCGGTGTCGAGGTAATGCGCAAACAGGATAGCGGTGGGGATGTATTAAATATCGTCAGCAAAAATGCACTGGTTTCGGGCCCCAACAATGCCGGTTATGGTTCAGCAAAAGCCGCTCAGTTGCACCTAAGCAGGCTGAATGCCGCTGAGTTGGGTAAAGACCATATCCGGGTGAATGTGATCAATCCTGATGCGGTGATCGCCGACAGTAAAATATGGGCAGGCGATTGGGCAGCGGGCCGGGCAAAAGCCTATGGGGTTACCGTTGAGGAGTTACCTGGCTATTACGCAAAACGGACATTATTGAATGAAGTAATTTTGCCGGAAGATATTGCCAATGCGTGTTTGGCTTTTGTGGGAGGATTGTTGAATAAGTCGACAGGCAATGTTTTGAACGTTGACGGCGGGGTAGCGGCGGCATTTGTGAGGTAGTAAAAGTTTGTTTTAACTTATTTTGTCATTGAAGAATTAAGGAAAAGTGCTTTTAAAGCGGCGGGCGGTGCGATTCCCCTCTTGAGAGGGGTGGAGGGGTGTGTTGACGAGCATGTCGGCTAACACACCCCCGCCACAACACTTCCCGGCGCACCCCCTCTCGAGAGGGGAGTTGTTCTGATGTCGACATTTTCAATCCAGTACAATTAACGTGGCTTGGGGTTTTCAAAAAAATTTATGCATCGTATCGCCTTTAAAATGACCCTTTACCCCGGCTATGCCGAAGAATACAAAGCCCGGCATGATGCATTGTGGCCGGAGTTGGAAACAGCATTAAAGAAGGCTGGCATTAGCGACTATTCCATATTCATCGACGAGCAAACCAATTCCCTTTTCGGGGTTTTAAAAGCAGATGATCCAAAGTTATTGCAGGAATTGCCCAATAACCCGGTAATGAAACAATGGTGGCAATATATGAGCGATATTATGGAAACCAATGACGACTATTCCCCGGTAGCCGTCCCCATGAAAGAAGTTTTTTATTTACCCTGATCAACCGTATGGAACAATATATCATTGATGAGCACAATAACCGCCAGCTAAAGCAGCACCAGGGCAAGTTTGGCTTCGTGGCAGGTGAAATACCCAAGGCCGAAGAGGTACTTCGAAAATTAGAAGCCTTCAACATCGCCATACCCAGTTGGGCGCTTGGTACCGGCGGCACGCGCTTCGGCCGCTTTTCAGGCGGCGGCGAACCGCGAAGCCTCGAAGAAAAAATAGAGGACGTGGGTTTGATCCATGCGCTTAACCGGTCCAGTAATTCCATTTCGCTGCATATTCCATGGGATATCCCCGAAAACGCCCCATCGATAAAAAACCTTGCCGCGCAATTCGGCCTCCATTTCGACGCGGTAAATTCAAATACTTTCCAGGACCAACCCGGCCAAAAGCTAAGCTACAAATTCGGGTCACTCCATCATGTGGATAAGGCGGTTCGCGGGCAAGCTATCGCACATAATATCGAAGTGATCAAACACGGCGTGGCTCTGGGCTCAAAGGCGCTTTCGGTTTGGTTGTCCGACGGATCGAATTTCCCCGGGCAACTAAATTTTCGCGGCGCATTTCAGCGAACGCTGGAAAGCCTGCAGCAAATTTATGAATCCCTGCCTGCCGACTGGAAAATGTGGATCGAATACAAACCTTTCGAGCCGAATTTTTATTCAACCACTATTGGCGACTGGGGACAATCTTATTTATTGGCATCAAAGCTTGGCGATAAAGCATTAACATTAGTTGATCTTGGGCATCACTTGCATGGTACTAATATCGAGCAGATCGTTTCGCTATTACTAATGGAAGGCAAACTGGCGGGTTTCCATTTCAACGATTCCAAATACAGCGATGACGACCTCACCGTTGGCAGCATCAACCCTTACCAACTATTCCTGATATTTAATGAACTGGTAGAAGGTATGGACGCTCGGGGAATGGACCATGCCACCGGTATCGGCTGGATGATAGACGCTTCACATAATGTAAAGGATCCTATTGAAGACCTGCTGCAATCTGTCGAGGCTATAAAGATAGCCTATGCCCAGGCGCTGCTGGTTGATAAAACAGCACTGACACAAGCACAACAGGAAAACGATGTTGCCAAAGCCCAGGAAATATTGCAAAACGCTTATCGAACCGACGTACGGCCACTGGTTGCTGAAGCGCGGCTAAAGGCGGGCGGGGCGTTAAACCCCATCAGTGTATTTCGCGAGCAGGAGGTGCGCAAGCAATTGATTAAAAAACGCGGCGAAAAAACGGTTGCAACCGGCTTGTGAAATGAAGCAAACGCGAAGACTTACAGAAAGCGGTGGGCACGTGCGATTCCTTCCCTGGGGAAGGGGAGGTAGGGGTTTAGCGAACTATTTAAACAACCGATTTCCCGTGTTTACCCTTCTCCTTTATGGCGGCGAAACCCCTCCCCGCCACTTCACAGCCAGCCGCACCCCTCCCCGTGGGAGGGAGTTTTGGCGGCAATTTAAACCTTTTTACGCCTTTGTTGGTGTTGTCACCAACAAACCGCGATGCGTACCGCAGCTATGAGCCCGATCTCCGTCATCGCAATATTTGATATTGGCAAAACCAACAAAAAGCTCTTCCTTTTTGATGAAGGCTACCGTATCGTTTTTGAGCGGTCGGCGAGGTTTGAGGAGACCAGCGACGAAGACGGCTTTCCTTGCGAAGACGTTGAATTACTTAAACACTGGCTGATCGATTCGCTGGGCGAGGTCAGCCAACTGCCGCAGTTCGACATTAAAGCCGTGAATTTTTCAGCGTATGGCGCCAGCCTGGTTTATTTGGACGAACAGGGAAATTGTATTGCGCCCTTATATAATTACCTAAAGCCATATCCCGAAAAACTCGAACAACAGTTTTATAATACTTACGGCGGCAAGGAAAACTTTTCGGTTCAAACGGCATCGCCCGCGCTCGGCAGCCTTAACTCCGGGCTTCAGCTTTATCGGCTCAAGCATGAAAAGCCCGGCTTATTTAAGAGAATAAAAAATGCACTGCATCTGCCGCAATACTTAGCCTACCTGTTGAGCGGCGAAAAGTTTTCCGACCTGACCAGCATCGGCTGCCACACGGCATTATGGGATTTTACAAAAAAACAAGTATCATCAGTGGGTTTTTGATGAGGGAATCGCCGGTAAGCTGGCACCCATCAGACCGGCTGACACGCTGACCGTGCACAACAATTATAAAACAGGTATTGGTTTGCATGACAGCTCGGCCGCCCTGATCCCTTACCTCATGAGTTTTGATAAGCCCTTTGTGTTAATCTCAACGGGTACCTGGTCCATCAGCCTCAATCCCTTCAACCAATCGCCATTAACAAATGATGACTTGAAGCAGGATTGTTTAAATTATTTGCAATACGGTGGAAAACCGGTAAAAGCCGCCCGCTTTTTCATCGGCCCGGCCTATGAAGACGGTTTGGAGCAGCTGTCGGCAAAATATGGCGTGGATAAAAATGAGTTTTTACAGGGAGAGTACCTTCCTGCCTTAGCTGAACAGTTGACCGGCAAGTATAAAAATATCAATAATGATCGCGGCGAAGCCGATGCCACACTGATCTATTACCGTTTGATGACTGATCTGGTCGAAAAACAGAAATGCTCCACCGACCTTATCCTCAGTGGTACGCCCGTTGAACAGTTATTTGTGGACGGAGGCTTCAGTCAAAACGAGGTATTTATGCATATGCTGGCTAAGGCTTATCCCCGGTTAAAGGTTTATTCCGCGTTTACCCCGCAATCCACTGCCTTAGGGGCCGCACTTGCTATACACAAGCATTGGAACAAAGCGAGTGTTCCTTCGCAGCTCATCCAGCTTAAATATTACCCCGTTTAGGATCGGATTATTTCCGGAACGCCGAAATAAGCCAGATAATAAGAAGGATAACCACTACAACCAGGATAACCCCGACCCAAACGCCCGCTTTAAATATCCCTGCGATGGCGTCACAACCACTTAAGCATACTAAAAGTGAAAAGATCAATGGAAGATGTATTTTTTTCATGGCAGATATGTTATTTTTTATAATAGTCAGTATAATAGCCAAACCGCTCAAAAGGTTTTATAAATCTATCAAAATGATAATCACACTATCAAAATGATAGGAAAAACAAATAGTGTAAAAAACACACTACCGCGTTAAGATTTTGGAACCCAATTGGTTATTTTTTTGAAAGTATGATTTCAAATTTGTGGCATGGGTATTGGCTTGCACTAACTGATATTTAACGATTATTGATTTTAACGCTTACATGAGCACAGGCTATTATTTACTTTTACCTGCCCATCCCGGCAGGCACGTGTTTGCTGTGCTTTCCCATCCCCCATCCCTAATTTTTAAACTGAATCATGGATTCTCATATTAAAAAACTTACCGCCGCCGGCGCCCTTATAACGCTGGGTATTATTTTTGGCGATATAGGCACGTCCCCGCTTTATGTTTTTCAAACCCTGCTTGTCGACGGGAAAACGGTTAACCAGCTACTGGTGCTGGGTTCAATATCCTGCATTTTCTGGACATTAACACTTCAAACCACCTTTAAGTATATACTAATAACTCTCCAGGCTGATAACCACGGTGAAGGCGGTATATTTTCGTTGTACGCTTTGGTTAGGCGATATGGAAAATGGCTGGCTATTCCGGCCATTATCGGTGCAGGAACGCTTTTGGCCGACGGTATTATTACGCCCCCTATCTCGGTAACGTCGGCCATTGAAGGGCTCAGCAACGTACCCGCTTTAAGCGACCCTAAAGCGCACCCCGAGTTTATACCGGGCAGCACCCTTATTTTGGGCGTTGTTATTGGTATAATGATACTGCTTTTTTTCTTTCAGCAGTTCGGCACCAACGTGGTAGGCGCATCCTTCGGGCCGGTGATGTTGCTGTGGTTTGTGATGATCGGGAGCCTGGGCTTCATACAGGTAATGCATGATCCCGGTATTTTTAAGGCACTAAACCCCTATTATGGCTATAAACTGCTTACGGAGCATCCTAAGGGTTTTTGGCTCCTTGGCGATGTCTTTTTGTGTACGACGGGCGCCGAAGCCTTATATTCCGATCTCGGGCACTGCGGGCGGAAAAACATACAGGTGAGTTGGATTTTTGTCAAAATTACGCTGGTATTAAGCTACCTTGGCCAGGGCGCCTGGGTATTAGCACAGCCGAAAGGGTTCAATTTTGTTGGCGTTAACCCATTTTATTCAATCGTTCCCAACCCCCAATTGCTGATGATTCCTGCTGTGGTATTGGCGACACTTGCCACCATTATTGCCAGCCAGGCATTGATCAGCGGCTCATTTACATTGATCAGCGAGGCTGTGAGTATGAATTTCTGGCCCCGCATTACCATCAAATACCCCTCAAACATTCGCGGCCAGATCTATATTCCCAGCATAAACTGGATACTCTGCGTGGGCTGTATCCTGGTCTCGCTATACTTTCAAACGTCTGAACATATGACGGCGGCGTACGGCTTTTCCATTACCATAGCCATGCTGATGACCACCATCCTCATGTCGTTCTTTATGCGCTATGTCAAACACTGGCCACTGTGGCTGGTCGTGGGCATATTGTGTGTTTTCCTCACCGTTGAATTTTCGTTCTTCGTGGCAAATGCGGTTAAATTGCTTAAACGTTTGTTCTTTGTTTTCTTCGAGATCGGCCTGATATTTACCATGTATATTTGGTTCAAGGCCCGGAAGATCAACAACCGTTTCCTCCACTTCATCGATTTAAAAGATCAAATACCCCTCTTAAATGCGCTTAGCGCGGATGAGTCCGTTAGTAAGTATTCTACGCATCTCATCTATCTCACCAAAGCGAATAATGCCAAGCAAATTGAGGAAAAGGTGATGTACTCGATCATGAGCCGCAAACCCAAGCGAGCGGATACTTACTGGTTTATTCATATTGAAACGACGAACGAGCCTTATACGATGGAATACAGTGTAGATCAGATCGAGCCGGGAAAGGTGATCAGGATCGAATTCCGCTTGGGCTTCAGGATACAGCCAAGGGTAAATGTGTTGTATCGTAAAGTAATTGAAGACATGGTGGCGCGCAATGAGATCGATATAACCAGCAAATACGAATCGCTGAATCAATATAAGATCACTGCCGATTTCAGGTTTGTTATTATGGAGAAATTCCTCTCTTACAACAATTCATTTGGCGCCAAAGAAGGGTTTATATTGAATAGCTATTTCGCCATAAAAAGGCTTGCGCTTTCAGAAACCAAAGCATTCGGCCTGGATACCAGCGAAACGCATGTTGAAAAGATACCGCTCGTTGTAAAACCCGTTGGCAACATCGTGCTGAAACGTATTCCGGCTTAGTTTTCGGGTAAAAAAATGCCAAATAAAACAATCTCGTAAAAACTTAACCACAAGGTACACTAAGGCCACTAAGTTTTCACAAAGATTGCACGCTGAAATATTATTTGCGTTCACATTACCAAAATTGAAGCGACCGGCTTTGTGAAATCTTAGTGAACTTTGTGGTAAAAAATGAATCACAACAGAAAAAAGGTTTCACGAGACCACAAAGCCTGATACGGCAGTCGTCTATTATTGCCTTGCACAAAAAACCATTAACAATACATTTTGAAGCGACAGTCCTTTGTGTCCTTTGTGAAACCTTAGTGAACTTTGTGGTAAAAAATGAATCACAACAGAAACTAAGGTTTCACGAGACCACAAAGCCTAATACGGGAGTCGTCTATTATTGCCTTGCGCAAAAAACCATTAACAATACATTTTGAAGCGACAGTCCTTTGTGTCCTTTGTGAAACCTTAGTGAACTTTGTGGTAAAAAATGAATCACAACAGAAACTAAGGTTTCACGAGACCACAAAGCCTAATACGGGAGTCGTCTATTATTGCCTTGCGCAAAAAACCATTAACAACACATTTTGAAGCGACAGTCCTTTGTGTCCTTTGTGAAACCTTAGTGAACTTTGTGGTAAAAAATGAATCACCAAGACACCAAGATTTCAAAGACTAAAACTTATCGTTTTCCGGCTTAACTTAAGGCTGTTGCAAATTACTTTCCTGGTTTACTCTTATCTGCCCTTTGTTTCATTTCCGCTATAGGCATACTCACCATACGGCCAATGGGATGGCCATCCTGGTAAGTGATCACCTTTAACTGCACTGCATCTTCAGGAACGATCAAAGGTTCACTGTATTTTGGGTAAAATTTATCGGGATAGGAGTTATCAAAGCTGTAGTAAATATCAAGCCCGGGGATCTCTGTGGTGAGCGAAATGATCATTTTACCGTCCGGCGCTACCTTTGCATCAAAGTCGGGATCATACATACTTGGCGCATATTTTATTTCTGCTTCATCCAGGCGTGCAAACTGTTTTTCAACCTTCGGATAAAAATTATTCCAGTTTTTCTTTTCTATCGGCGACCAAACTGATTCTGAAATCGCCATTCCACGCGGCCAGGTCATATACTCCACCTGGCGGAAGTTAAACACCTGTTCGGTCCACAGGTTAGCTTGTCCGCCAAGCACCAATTTTGCGTTTACGCTGTCGGGCACAGGGTTAAACTGATAGGTTGTGCTTAAACGAAGCGTGGCGTACACATGCGGCTCCATTACGCGGTCGCTTTGCATATAATCCAGGTAAGCATAATTAACGGGGCTCATCACTACGTCGTGGCCCATTTTAGCAGCGGTAATGCCTCCCTGCATGCTGCGCCAGCTCATCACAGCCGCATTTGGCCCAAGGCCTCCTTCCAGGATCTCGTCCCAACCCATAAATTTCTTGCCCTTTGATTCCACTATTTTCTCCAGCCTTTTTTCAAAATAGCTTTGCACCTGTTCGTATGTCGTCAGGTTTTCGCGTTTCATCAATGCGGTTACCGAATCGCTTTTTTGCCAGTAATCTTTTCTGCACTCATCACCCCCCAGGTGCATATAAGGGAATGGGAACAGTTTTGATATTTCACCAATTACCTTATCCAAAAACACATAGGTTTTTTCGCTGGACGGGTTAAGGGTATTGTCTACCTGCAGGCGCTCCCCCGAGCGTACAACATATTTGTCGGCTCCGGGTGTACAGGAAAGTTCCGGGTAGGACACAATTGCCGCCAGGCTATGTCCCGGTACGTCAATTTCGGGCATTATATCCATAAACCGGTCTTTGGCATACTGAACCAATTCTTTTATATCGTTTTGTGTATAAAAACCGCCATAGGTGCGCGGTTCATCCGGCGTAGTCGGCGAAAAACGACCGAACTCACCCACTTTTTTCACATTCCATGCGCCAACGGTGGTTAAACGCGGCAGGCTCTTTATTTCGATGCGCCAGCCTTCGTCGTCTGTAAGGTGCATGTGCAGCAGGTTAAATTTATACCGGGCCATCTGGTCGATATACTGTTCAACTTCTTCTTTGGTAAAGAAATGCCGCGAAACGTCCAGCATCAACCCCCTCCAGCTAAAACGCGGATAATCTTTTATGGTAACCAAAGGAACGGTCCAGTCAACACCCGGAACTGTCGTTTTGCTTTCAATTTCCTTCGGAAGCAGCTGCAGCAGCGTTTGCACACCATAAAACAAACCATTGGCCTGGTTGGCGGCGATAGTTATTCCTTTTTTCCCGGCCCATAACTGATAGCCTTCTTTGCCAATGGTGGTATCGGGTTTTGTGTTTAATACCAGCTTTATGGTAGCGGGCACCGAAAAACTGTTGCGAACGGTTACCTGCAAACCGCTTGCCGTAGCCAGCTTGCCGCGCAAAAAGGTCGAAACCAGCTTTTCTTCGGCGCTTGGGCCTGCCTGTATTAAAATGTGCTTCGGCAGTGTAAATTGTCCGTCTTTGGTAATAATGCTTACCGGCTCAGGGATAATGGCCAGGCCGCCTTTATTTTGGGCGAAAGTGAACAGCGCCGCTAAACAGCAAATGACAGATAACGCAATTTTTTTCATGCTATTAAATCTATAAAAGGTTTGAATGGATGGAGTAACAGTCCCCGGGGAATCCAAAACATTATTCCCCCTCTTTCCGCCGCAGGCGAAGAGAGGGGTGCCGGGCGCAGCGATGGCGGGGTGAGTCGACCCGGCGGACATTACCGCTAATACATAACGTCTAATTGACTCACCACGACTACGCTGCGCCGGTCGACCCTCTCTTCCGCAAGCGGGAAAGAGGGTAGCTGCAATTTTTGCTTCGAATACTCAAGGTAACAGCCTGCAAATTATACTTTTTAAATAATATTAAAAAGTATTTCGGCGATAAATTCCTAAGCAAAAGTTTTTATATTGCGTCAGGTCGACACATTATAAACCAATCTTCATGAAAAAGTTATTGCTACCTGCCTGCATTGCGTGTATTGCGGCTATTGTCCTCGTTTTTTACTCATTTACGATGCGCAAACCTACCGGTAAAAATGCTGATACAATCACGGTGGAAGGCGGAAAAATATCCGGCGTTAAGAGCACCGCCAGTGATGTGACGGCTTTTAAAGGTATCCCTTTTGCTGCGCCGCCTGTCGGCGAATTAAGATGGAAGGCGCCTCAGCCTGTAGTTCCCTGGTCTGGCATCAAGCAATGTGATGCATTTGGCCCCAGTCCCATGCAGGGTACACCGAGACCTTTTATGGTTTATACGTCCGAATTCCTGATACCGGAACAACCTATCAGCGAAGATTGCCTGTACCTGAACGTTTGGACAAACGCGCACAAAGGCGCTAAACATCCTGTTTTTTTATGGATATACGGCGGCGGCTTTAGCAGCGGCGGTACAGGTGTGCCGATCTATGACGGCGAGGCTATGGCCAAAAAAGGCGTTATCTTCGTCTCGGCGAATTACCGGGTGGGCGTATTTGGCTTCCTGGCGCACCCTGACCTTACCAAAGAATCGCCAATGCATGCATCAGGCAATTATGGATTGCTGGACCAGATCGCAGCCCTAAAATGGATAAAAAAGAACATTGCCGCCTTTGGCGGCGACCCGAATAATGTGACCATTGACGGGCAATCCGCCGGCTCCATGAGCGTAAATTGCCTGGTTGCATCGCCTGCGGCGCACGGGCTGTTCAATAAGGCCATTGCCGAGAGCGGCTCGTTTATGGTAGCCAATCCGCTGATCCAATCAACAACGCTCGAGACGGCCGAGCAACAGGGTGTAAAATTTGCTGCCTCGGCACATGCATCAGGTATCGAAGAATTGAGAAAGATGTCCGCCGCAGACCTGATGAAAGCGTCCGGTCGCTTTTCGCCAATTACTGATGGCTATGTTTTGCCCAAACCTGTCTACCAGATCTTCGCCGAAGGCGCTCAAAACAATGTGCCCGTAATTACCGGCTGGAATGGCGATGAGAGCTTTGTGATGACTTTTAAAAAGGCGGCTGCTTATGTTGAGCAGATCAGGAAACAATTTGGCGCCGATGCCGATGAGGTGCTTAAATATTATCCCGGCAATACCGACGAAGAAGCCGCGCGTTCGCAGGTTAGAATGAGCCGCGACCAAACCTTCGCGATGTCTGGCTTTAAATGGGCCAGTCTTCAAAGCCAGCAAGGCAAAGCGCCGATCTACGTATATAATTTCAACCGCAAATTACCGGCAACACCCGATTATGTAAAATACGGCGCCTTCCACACCGGCGAGGTGGCTTACGTGATGGATGATTTAAAATTTTTGAATCGCCCCTGGGAGGCAGCCGATCAGCCACTGGCCACGCTCATGTCATCCTACTGGGTCAACTTTATTAAAACCGGCAATCCCAATGGCCAGGGCCTGCCCGAATGGCCAAAATATAATAACGCAACCCAGCAAGCCATGGTGTTCGACGCAGCCAGCGGCAAGCAAACACTGCCCAATAAGGACGCGCTGAAATTTATGGTTGACAGAGTTGAGGCGGGGAAGTGAGTCGGAACAAGTTGATTAAGTTAGATTAGGTTGATTGAGTTGAATAAGTTGGTATCGTAAAAAAACTCAATCAACTATTCAACCTAATCAACCAATCAACTATATTGCATCAACCAATTAAAACCGATACTACCATGTCATCTGATCGCAGAAAATTCATAAAGCAGCTTGGGGGCACAATCATGCTTACCTCTGCTTCGCTGTCCGGCATTGCCGCTATGGAAGAACATGAATACCGCATCCTGCAGGCTGAAAAGCGGGTGGGCCCGAATGACAAGGTCCGCCTCGCTACTATCGGGATGGGCATTATGGGTTACAACGATACCCGTACCGCACTGGCCTGCCCCGGCACGGAGCTGGCGGCCTGCTGTGACCTGTACACCGGCCGCCTCGATCATGCCAAAGAAGAGTTTGGCCAATCCGTCTTCACCACAAAAAATTACCAAGAGATACTCGACCGAAAGGATATCGACGCTATCATCATCGCCACCAGCGACAACTGGCATAGCACCATAGCCGAGGCCGCGATGCGCGCCGGGAAGGCAGTTTACAGCGAAAAGCCGATGGTACACCACCTTAACGAAGGATTGAACGAAATAAAAACCCAGCACGAAACCAAAGCCGTTTTCCAGGTGGGCAGCCAGCGGGTTAGCAGCGTCACTTTTAAAAAGGCGAGGGAAATGTACCAGGCCGGCGCCATCGGGCAGATCAATTCTATCGAAGCTTCGTTCAACCGGCAGGATGCCCTGGGCGCCTGGCAATACACCATTCCGCTGGATGCCGGGTCGCAAACCGTAGATTGGGCGCGCTATACCGCAAAGGATAAGGTTAAACACCCTTATGACGAAAACAAGTTTTTCCGCTGGCGGAATTACCGCGAATACGGAACGGGCGTTGCCGGCGACCTTTTTGTACACCTGCTCTCCGGAATTCATTTCATCACCGGCTCCAAAGGGCCCGATAAGATATATTCCATTGGCGGCACTTACTACTGGAAAGACGGCCGCAATGTGCCCGATGTAATGAGCGCCGTTATCGAATACCCGGATACCAAAGAACACCCCGCCTTCCAGGTCATCCTGCGCGTTAACTTTGTCAGCGGTGACGGGGAACACAGTTCAACCAAAATCATCGGTTCCGAAGGTGTGATCGACATGTCCGACGAAGCGAGTGGTTTTACCATCCGCAACAGTAAAATGTCAAAAGCCCCGGGCATTGGCGGCTGGGACTCGTTAACCACTTATACCGCCGATATGCAAAAACGGCTGCTTGATGCCTATAACGCTAAATATTCAGACGCGGATAAGCAGCGGCCGAACCTCCCCGGTACAACCTATAAAACGCCCCAGGGCTACGACGCCAATATCGACCATATGAACAGTTTTCTCGATGGCATCCGACTGGGAAAACCGATAGTTGAAGACGCCGTATTCGGTTTCAGGGCCGCCGCACCGGCGTTAGCCTGTAACGAAAGTTATTTTCAGAATAAGGTTATCCACTGGGATGCGGAGAATATGAAGCTGGCTGGAGTTTAGTGATTAGAGACTTGAGATTAGAGATCATGCAAGAAGCCTCTGTATATATTAAATATGCAGAGGCTTTTTTATTTGCAGGCAAACCCAATCTTTAACCCCATCGCTTTGGGGTGTAATTCAAATCGTCGCATAGCCACCAAACGTTCCCACGGAACGTAAAGAATATTTTTTTACTTTCTACCTGCCAGACGCCCCGATTGGGCGAAACTTCTGCAATCCTCGTCCCATAGGGACGGTTGGTGGGTAGATAAATTAAATATTGGTTTTAGCG
>JABDHD010000089.1 GCA_013285685.1 Bacteroidota bacterium | reverse complement strand
TGAGCGCAAGTACGGCTTTGCGATGCCAGTGCATCCACCCTTGGGGCAGTGCTAATACAAAGATAACAACTATTTGTTAAATTTAACTATCGTAATTAATATTTTTTATATCAATTGTTAAACGATAAAATGGAATAAAGGTTTGCAGACAGTCTGAGATGTTTAAGTCCCTGGCTCTCATCTACGACTGTATGCTGAAATTAAATGATTAACGGATAACAGGTTGTTTTTGCAGTTAATGAAACGCAATTGATTTAATAATTAATCAGCCTTGCCCAACTCCTATATTAGTTACTCCCTCAAGGGGAATTGTGATCCCACCTATATTCCTAATCTACATCGATGCGAGCAGTTCCAAAAAGGCGCCTTTTCGCCGGCGGCTGACTTCAATTTCTTTATCGTTCATCATGATCACGCTGCCGCCTTCGCCTTTGATGTATTTTTTAACGTGGTTAAGGTTGATGAGGTAGGAGTGATGTATGCGGAAAAATAAATGGGGGGTGAGCAGGTCCTCAAACTCCTTTAAACTTTTAGTTGAAATCAAGGTGTTATTGAGCAAGAAAACCTCGGTATAAACATTGTCGGCCTTGCAGTAAATGATGTCGCTGATATTAACAAACTCGATTGTATTGACCGATGAAACAGCAATTTTACCCAACTTGCCCTTTGGTTGCTGCACCTGCTGCAGCAAATGGGGAACCTGTTGTTTTGAGGCATAAGACCCGGTGCTGAGGCGATCAATGGCGCGGCGGAGATCCTCCAGATCAACCGGTTTCAACAGGAAATCCAAGGCCGAAAGTTTGATTGCGTTAAGCGCATAGTGATTGTGGGCCGAAACGAATATGATCTTAAAATCAATCGGCCCCAGTTCCTTCAGCATATCGAAGGCATTTTTTCCGGGCATTTCTACATCCAAAAAAACCACATCTGGCTTATGGGTTTCTATCCGCATGATGCCCTCATCTGCGCCGGCGGCCGTTGCCACCACCTTGATATGGCTAAAATGCTCGCTGATCAGTTGGAGCAGGATATTCCTCCCTTTAGGCTCGTCGTCAATTATTATTGCTTTCATGGTTACAGGTCTAAAGGTATTACAATAGTTACTTTTGTGCCGGCGGGCCGTCCTTCTTCATCTTTTAGGTCGTCGATGCTGATGCTGGCGCCGGTTTCCAGCAGTTGCAGCCTTTCCTCGGTAATTTTCATTCCCATCGAATGTTTTTTTAACTGGTTGCTGGTTTTCAGCAGCGCGGCATTGTCACGGCCGATGCCATTGTCCTGAACGAGGCAGATCAAACTGCTGCCTTGCTGTCTGAAGCTGATCAGCAACTCTTTTTTCCCTTTTTTATGAATCAGCCCATGCCACAGGGTATTTTCAACAAATGGTTGTATCATCATTGCCGGCAAATGGACAAACGAGGTATCTATTCCGGGATCGACTGTTATTCGGTACTCAAAGCTGTCATCAAAACGCAGCCGCTCCAGGGAGAGGTACAATTTCAGCGTCTCTATCTCATCCCCAAGCGTAATGAACTGTCTTTCCGAGTTTTCCAGTATCATGCGCACCAGCTTCGAAAAATTGGACAAATAACTGTGCGCCGTGGTTGTGTTTTTGGTGACGATACATTCCTGTATCGAGTTGAGTGCGTTGAAAATAAAATGCGGGTTCATCTGCGCGCGCAGGGCCTTCATCTCGAGGGCAGAAAGCTGGAGCTGCAGGGCAGCTTTTCGCCGCTCGCGGCGGCGGAAATACTCTACAAGCAGCCATACGCCCGCTGCCAGCAACACAGCCGCCATTACCCTGAACCACCAGGTTTGCCTGAATGCAGGCTCGATAGTGAAAACCAGCGCACTTTCTTCAACAGCCAGCCCATCGGCGCTGATAGCCTTATAGCTGAATTTATACCTGCCCGGCGCCAGCCCATTGTATTCCGTGATGCCTTTGTTGCCGTTATAGTTCCAGTCTTTGTCTATGCGATCCATTTTGCTATAATAGCGGTTTTGCAAGGGATTGTTGTAATTGATAAAAGCCCACTTAAAGGTGAGTTTTTCATTGCCGGGCGGAACAATTACTTTTGGTTTATCGTACGTCAATAAATTGGTGTCGGCGGTGGCCACGGCTGTCAGCAGCAGTTTTTTGCGGGCGGGGGTGCGCAATAATTCGGTCGGTTTAAAGCTGGTTACATAATTTTCACCGGCATAGATCATCCAGCCATTTGGCAGCATCCGCAACGTCCCGTTCAGATCGTTATTGATCAGGCCATCCTCTTCGGTATACTGGTTAAAACTATGCGTGGCTGTGTTAAAAATTACCAGGCCTGTACGGGTTGCCAGCCATAAATTTCCGTCGTCGTCGCCGGTATAGCCGTAAACATATTTGTTCATTCCCTGCGGCAGGGGCCAGGCCCGGGTTTTGCTGGTTTGCGGGTCTATCTCCACCACGTTAAAATTTGAAAGTATCCAAACTTTATTTTTCAGGTAAAGGATATTGATCGTGCGGCCAAAGTTGGCAATATCTGGTGTTATAAAGCGCTCTGCCCTTTGGGTCGATAAGGTGTATTTTACTACGCCATAATCCAGATCGCTTATCCAGATGTTGCCCGCCCCATCCTGTACCGCGTCCTGCAGGTTAAGGTTTTTTGTGCCGGTTCCTTCCGGCATCTTCGTTATTACCGGCCTGAATTGATTTGATTTTGCGTCGAACTCCCAAACGCCCCTCCGCCATGGGAAACACCATGTTTTATCGCCGGCAAAAAACACATCGTTGATAAACGGTGAAGCGTTTTTCGCGTTATCGCTGACGCTGCCGCATACAATATCAATTTTACCGGTTACCGGATTGAGTTTCAATATACCGGCATTGGTCGACAGCCATAACTCCGTCTCGCTGCGCGGTGTAATGTTCATCACGGCAAGGTTGCCGCTGTTGTAAATTGGCCCAAGCGCCTTAATAGCCGGGGTGTAGTCTCTTAACAGGCTAAATTTGTAGTCGAATACTTTAAGCAGGAAGTCTTTGTCACCACCAACCCAAAACCGGTCTTTCTGCGCAAAAACAGCGGCGTTCTGACTGGTCAGATTATTCTGATCAATGATAAAATGATGCTGGAAAAGCTGCCTCGCCGGATCGATGATATAAACCCCCTTAACTGTCGAAATCCAAAGCAGGTTATCGCGGGAGGTGTAAACGCAAACCGGGTCGAGCGCGGCTGCCTGGGCAATTGGTTTCAGCAGGTGGCGGTAAAAATGCACATCCTCGGGTTTAAACTCCGTGAGGTATCCGTTCAGCCACAAGCTATAGCGTCCGTCTTTGTACTGTTCGGTAATGCTGGTAACATGCCCGGGCATTGCAGGATTTGAAAGAAAATTTTTTACCCGGTGGGTTTCGGGTATAATTTGTTTAATACCCCTGCCCCAGCAGCCCATCCAAAGCCGGTGCGCGTGATCCTCGAATACCGTGGTGACCATCGCATCATATGCCGGATCATTTTTGATGTTGTTGAATTGTTCAAACGTATGCGAACGCTGGCTGAACAGCCATAGCCCGTTAACTGTGGCAACCCACAGGCGTTTTTTGCTGTCTAAGAACAGGCTGTTACAGTTGTTGTTAAAATAGTAGCTGAGTGTTGACGGGTCGGCGCTTGTATTGGCAAAATGCATGAATTTTTGGTTTTTGCTGTCAAAAAGCAATAATCCGTCGGTGGTGGCTATCCACACTTTAGTTCCGTCGCAGGCCAGGGAGCGCATATCATTATTGCCATTGTACTGCCACGTGTGGACTTTTTGTGTACGGAGATCGATCATAGACAATCCCGCCTGGGTAGCGACCCACAGGTTATGGGTTGCGTCGCCGCTGATAAACCTGATGTCGCTACTCAGCAACTGATCCGCCGATTTACCATTGCCGCTTTGCCAGGTGCGTATTTCTGATCCGTCGAAACTATTCAGGCCGTATTGTGTGCCCATCCACATCATGCCGTTATAGTCCTGGTAAAAGCAATTGACGACATTATCGGCTAGTCCGTCTTTTTCGCCGATATGGTAAAAAAGCTCATTTTCCACCACCGTCTGCGCATGGATACGTGTCGCGGTCAGCAGAAAAGCAATAAACAGCAATATGGTATACTTTACCCGCAAATAATCAGAGAATAATAAATAATAAGGGGGTATTTATAGTGATTTGCAGGCACTAATATAAAATTTATTATCGGTGTTTAGTTATAATTCCGGAGCAGCGGCTGGCAATAAATCGCTATTAATGCCGGAAAAAAATTGCTTTTAAAACCTTTCTGTATATCACGTGACGGCGATTGCAAGCTCGGTTAACTCAAGTGTTCACGAAATCGCTCAAAAACGTAACAATTTTGAGCGGGCAAAATTTTAAATGGCTAACAATGAGTGTTTTCGTGTGCGGTTTGTGGGGTGTATGTGTGCAAAACGTGAACACTTTAACACCCGTTTTAGAACCTTTTTTCAGCGGAATAAACGGTTGATTTTAAACACAGTCCGCTCCATTTGCCGCCCTTTGTTCCTTCTTTAACTACGATCTGCCGCCATCATAAATTTCGCCAGCGCGATGCTTATTGGCGCCCCGCTGCTCAATTCGAAATAGGAGTACCCTGGCGAGGCGTTTACTTCGAAGCAACACCATTTATCGTCCGCAGTGCGCATCAGGTCGATCCCCGAGAAATGAAGGCCAAGTATTTCATTTAACCGCAGGCATTTTTGAGCTATTTCGACCGGCAGTCCTTCAGTTACCATAATAGTATGCCCGTAACGATAATCAAGGCGATCGGAAGTTATTTTTACCGCAAACAATTCGTCTCCAATAACATGCACCCGGTAGTTTACACCATCTACTACTTTTTGAAACAGCGTGGGGCACCACTGTACATCGTCGATAAATTGCAAATGGTCGCTGCCTACTTCATGCACGATGCTGCGCACACTGCTGATGGATTTGTATACGGCGTTGCCAACCCTGGCCAAAAATTGTTTCACCTGGCCGGCGTCGTTGGAAATAAAAGTTTCGGGCACTTTAAATCCTGCCTTATGAATTAGTGAAAGCTGGTAGGGTTTGGAATTATTGGTTGCCGAAGGATCGGCTTTGTTGATCACCATGGCATCCGAGGCGTTTAGCCAGGCCATTAGTTGCAGTTCAAACCCCGAGGCTTTTATGGCCATCGGGTCGTCCATGGCTTTGCCATCCATTTCGGGGTAGTCCAGGAAACTGTATGGACGGATGTAGGCGATGTTAATCAAATTCAAGTCGAGCGTTATGCCGTCGACTTTCAGAATACAGTTTATTCCCGTCTTTTCGCTGAAAGTATATTCGATGTCAGAATGAAATATTTTCCGGTGATCCAAAAAAAAGACATCAGCGCCTGCTTTTTCAAGTTCCAGGCGAACCATATTTATCGGTGCATCGGCTTTTAGCCCCCAAAGCAGGATCATCAGATAAAGTGATTTATGAAAAATAGTTTACAATAGCCCCCCGATTGGCCGCGGGGATAATATCGGGCCTTGTTATCATTTCAGCCAGAAAATATTTCCCTGGCCTGTTTGAAATGAAATGACAGGTTAAAAAAGGCACATCAAAAATGCGCTGCAGATCGAACATATAATGTTCTAATGTCCCAGGCGGTTTCCTCCCTATAATGTTGCTGCCAATAACGCTGCAGGTATGAAATTTTAGTTTCGACTTGCCGATAGCCCCTTCACCAGTATCAATTGAGTTGGCTATGTTCACCGGCCAAACAGGGATATTTGCTTCGCTTGCTATTTTTATCCATTCTATTTTGTTCAGGTTTGGGCCGGAAAAAGATCTCACCGATGGCGGGTTGATTTTTTTGCAGTTGAGCTGTGACAAAAAAAAGGTAAAAAAAGCGTTCATTTCGGCACATACATATTTGCGGTCGGCGGCTTGGATATAGTAAAACTCCGGCGGTATAAACGAGCAAATGGTGGTTACCACCCCGCTTATTTCGGCTATCGGCACCACGGCCCCATTTATTTTGATTTGGGACGAATCAAAATCACTTACGTCAAGCCCCCCTTTGAAAGATTGATGAAATGCCGATGCGGTAATTAATGAAGCGGCACCCAGTGGAAAGCTATCCACCAGGCTGGCCGCCGCTTCATTTGCAATATTACTGATGACGAGTATCAAAGCACTCGCGTTACTCGCCCTCGTTGCGGGCAATTGAGCCGCCTATATTAGGGCGGTCCTGTTCTTTGATAAATGTCTCACCCTTCAGAATGTTCAACTCAGTCGATATCCTTGCTATTGCCTGGTTTATTCTGTTGAATTCGCTTTCAACCGGGCCACCCGGATCGAAGATGATATTGTCGCCAATAACCTTGATAGGCTGGTCAAGAAATGCTTCCTTGTGTTTATCGGCGAGCCATTCTTTGCCTTTTGGCTGGGTATAATAAAAGGCAAGTGCATACTCTGTTTGACCCTGGCCGACGGTTAATGTCGTGCCTGACGCAGAGGCTGCCGGACCGCTTAATACATGCCATTTTTCAAACGTAACATTTTGGGGCATGATGCTGGCGGGCTGCACACTCCCAAAGTAGGTGGGCGTTACAGTTATTGCCGCGCCCTGGTTTTGGGTATCGACGTAGCCATAAATATTAGCGGTATCATACCGTACGCTTCCGCTGTCCGGGCTCACTGTTACAAAGTAGTTATTGAACAGGCTGCCCGCAGTTTCGTCGAAGGCATCGATAACAGCTCCTGGTTCACCGCCCGGCCCTGGTCCCCCTTGCGGAAGGTACACAACGAGCACCTGCAAAACCGCACTGGCGTCGTTACTAACGTGCCCGGATGGCGGTGCGGAAGCATTAAACGAGGTTGCCCCGCCGCTTGTTAAGCCGGAAACATTAATAAAGGAGAAATCATAGGTTTCGCCGCCGTTTGTAATCGTCGCATCCGGATAAAGCGACATAGGTAGATGGAACGGGCTTCCGGGCTGCAAAAAATTTGTGCCCGGATCATTCTTACTCGAAACGAGCGGAAGAAATCCGCCCACGGAACTGGGGTTCCTGGATTGGCGTGTGTAGCCTCCGGTCTGGACGCCAAAATACACGCATTGGTACTTAAATAGTGCCATTTTTCATTGGGTTTAAATTGATGTGCCTACTCTGTGCGCTTTTCGGCTGTCGCGTTGCTTACTCTGTTCAGGGTTTTCGGCGTAACTTCCCTTAAATATTAAAAGAACGGCAGTTATATATGATAAGAGTATTAAAACGGAATATTTGCTATTAAGAAGTTATAATATCGTTCAAATAAAAAAAATTTAATTCTAACAAAATCAGGGGTTTGTAATCTACTAAACGCTATTCGCGTTGTCGCCTTCTTAATAAAATCATACAAACTTATATCAGTTTATAATGGAATACATACGTAAAACTACTTGTTCTGTAAGCGTATAAACCACTGTTTTAAGGGTTGCCCGACCGCCACGATCCATTCCCTAAATATTTCCGGCTTTCATCCTAAAATCAAGATGAAATTTGTATTATCGTGGTGAAAACCGATTGAAACGATAAAGTAATACTACTTAGTCTCCAATAATCCAAAATCGATCAAAATGAAAAGATACCTGTTGCTATTAACCTGTTTGCTCAATGCTGTGATCCTTTTTGCAGCAAAGCCAAAAGAATTTGACATAAAATCTCCGGGTGGCGGGATGAGCCTTCACATAACGGTTGATAGTGTGATCCAATGGTCGGTAATGCACAAGGGGCAACAAGTGATCTTACCCTCAAAAATCGCCCTGCATTTGGAGAATGGCGAGGTGTTGGGTGCAAACGCAAACATCGTATCGTCCCCGGTTCAAAATATCAACACGGAATTTACGGCGATCGATTATATAAAAAGCTCGGTTCACGATCAGTGCGCACAGCTGACCATAAACTTTAAAGGCGATTACAGCCTCGTATTCCGTGTATATGATGATGCAGTCGCCTATCGCTTTGTTACCCGACGCCAGGGCGACATCACTGTTAAGAACGAAGAAGCCAACTTTAATTTTGCCGATGACGATAAGGCCTTTTTGCCCATCCAGTGGGATTACCGCGCGGGCAAAATGTTTAATTCTTCGTTCGAGGCGCTTTATCACGAAGTAAAGCTTTCAAACTTCCCAAAGGATTCACTGGCATTTTTGCCTTGTTTGGTTGACATTGGCCAGGGTAAAAAGGTTTGTGTGCTGGAGGGCGACATGCAGGATTACCCGGGCATGTACCTCGATCCGAATTCATCCGCGCATGGGCTGAAAGGCGTTTACGCGCCCTATCCTTTAAGTGCAGAGGTGCATGGGATAAATTTTATACCGAACGAAAGGGCTGACTATATCGCCAAAACTTCCGGAACCCGAGGCTTCCCCTGGCGGATCATCGTGGTAAGCGAACAGGATAAGGACCTGCTTAACCAGGACATCATTCAAAAGCTGGCTACCCCGCCGCAGCTAACCGACTACAGCTGGGTAAAACCCGGGCAGGTGGCATGGGACTGGTGGAACAACTGGAATGTGACACATGTAGATTTCAAAGCGGGAATAAATACGGTTACTTATAAATATTATATTGATTTCGCGGCAGCAAATCATCTTCCTTATATTATTATGGATGAGGGATGGTCGAACGATCTGGATTTGATGGAGCCAAAGCCGGTCCTAAACCTGCAGGAGATCATCGATTACGGCAAACAAAAAAACGTGGGTGTGATACTATGGGCCACCTGGTATGCTGTTGACCATGGCATGGAAAAAGCCTTTCCGCACTATGCACAAATGGGTGTGAAAGGCTTTAAGATCGATTTTTTCGACCGTGACGACCAGTTAGTGGTAGCCAGCACATTCGCCATTGCCAAATTAGCGGCACAATACAAGCTGATGGTAGATTATCACGGCATGTTTAAACCGAGCGGCCTGCAACGCACCTATCCCAATGTGATCGGTTTTGAAGGGGTTAAGGGATTGGAGAACTTTAAATGGGCCAACGAGGACCAGCCACGGTATGTAAACAGCATCCCCTACATCCGCATGATGGCCGGGCCGATGGATTATACGCCCGGCGCCATGCGCAACGCCACACAGGCAGCCTACCGGCCAATTAATGACAACCCGATGAGCAAGGGCACCCGCTGCCAGCAACTGGCCGAGTATGTGATTTTCACTGCGCCGCTGCAAATGTTATCGGACAATCCCACTATCTACATGCGCGAGCAGGAATGCACTGATTTTATCACTAAGATACCCACCGTTTTTGACGAAACCGTACCGCTGGATGGTAAAGTGGGCGAATACACCGCGCTGGCACGCCGCAAAGGCGACACCTGGTTTGTCGGCGCTACCACCAATTGGACAGCCCGTGACTTAACATTGGATTTTTCATTCCTGCCGCCGGGAAATTATGAAGCCGAAGTGTTTAAAGACGGTGTCAACGCGGACCGTGACGCCACGGACTATAAGAAAGAAACCATCAAACTAAAAAGCGGTGACAAAATACCCGTACAGCTTTATGGCGGCGGCGGCTGGGCGGCGCGGATATGGCCGGTTAAATAGTACTGCCTAAAAAGTTGTTATCGTCTAATCAACGGCAGTTGCAGGTTAGTGGGCCGGTTTTCGGGTTTATCGAATGGGCGTCCGTCGACATTTTTGCTGCCGTTGAAGAGCATGCCGTTAAAAACATAAACCAGGTCATAATCAATATAAACTTCACCAGCGTCGAGGCCAAATAATTGAAATGCTTTTCCTTTTACGTCCTGCATTGCATTTACCTGCCATGTGTTAAAGCCATCACCAGATATCTTGTTTGCCGCATCTGCAAAGCCAGTATGCAGTGGGGTCACTTCATAAGCCTCGTCGGCAACATAATTTACTGCAAAGGCGCCGGGAGCAATAGCATGTTCGCCCAGCCATACGTTGTGCCCTTTAATGGTTATGTTCACCAGCGGCACTTTTGCATTCGGGTCAGCATAGTTGATCACTACACATTCAAAGCGGTCGTCTTCTGCATAACGGAAGAGCCTTGTTAAATAAAAGGGCTGGATACCGCCGGTGGCCCTGTTCAAACTGGGGCGAACCTCGGGCGTAATGCTCACCCAATCTCCGCCCTGGATAAATTGCCGGGTTTCTGCTGCTGTCATGGTTGTTTTATTTTAAGCTGATGTAAAGTTATTACCTTCGTCGGTAAATTAATGGTAGTATAATATATTGCCATTAGTACATTTTTTCAGACCAATGGCAAATACACGAAAAACGAAGGATTTTAATCCATTTAACTGCCCGGTAACCCACTGCATGAATAAAATCGGCGGCAAATGGAAGCTGCTGATCGTGTTTGCCATTTCCAAAAACTGCAACCGGTTTAGCAAGCTGCAAAAAGCAATTCCTTTTATCAGTAAGCAGATGCTGGTAAACCAGTTACGGGAACTGGAAGACGACAAACTTATCACCCGCACCATTTTTCCTGAAGTGCCCCCACGGGTTGAATACAAACTTACGCCAAATGGAGAAACGCTTATGCCGGTAATCAGCGCGCTGCAGGTTTGGGGTATGGAGGACTTGAAGAACACAAATCTTATTTAAAACACAAAATATTGCGCCCGGGCAATCCCATTATCACTCATCTTTAGTTAATCTGTTAACATTAGCTTAACAAAAGGGTAATGCTGCATTAACAATATTCGTTATAACTTTAACAAAGTTTAGTAGTGTACTTTTAACACCAACAGGCCTGGATAAATGGCTTGTTAACAATTTGTAAATAAGCATTTTACATTTTAGTAAACTTATAGTTAATTATTTTGTTTCTAATATATAACCAATACAGTCATGAATAATAGCAAAAAAGCCGAAGATCGAGACAAGGAAATCAGCCAGATCAGGGAGAATTACGAGGATGAATATTGGGGGAAAAAATACGGCGTGTCGTCCGAAGAGATAAAAAAGTCAGGTCATAATAAAGATATTTCCGCCAGGATAATTGAGGCCGCTTTTAAAAAGAAAAGCTACAGCTTGTAATAATTAGTGAGTTAGTGAATTGATTGTCGATAACTCTCATTGCCAAATCACTAATTCACTAATTGATTAAGTTCTCTTCCGTGCTTTGGGCCGGTAGATCATATTCAGCCTTGGTTTTGGTGTAATTTTAAGCGCGCGTTTGTTGCGGTGCGTTACCGCTATGCCGTTTTGCGAACCCTCCAGGCCGGTGCCGGCAACGGTGGTCACTACCCCTGCGGGGGTTATCTTGCGTATTTCGTTATTGTTTGAATCAGCCACGTAAACGTTTCCTGCAGCGTCAACGGCAAGGCCGGCCGGGCCATTGAATGATGCATTCACCCCGGTACTGTCGATTGCGCCAGGCACGCCGCTGCCGGCCAGCGTACTTACGTTACCATTAACATCAATTTTCCGGATAAGGTTGTTAACCCCATCGGATACATAAACATTGCCCCTGGAATCGGTGGCTACGCTATTGGGATAGAAAAAAGTGGCTGACAATGCCGTGCCATTAGCCGAACCCTGTATGGTATCCCTACCGGCAAAAGTGCTGACAGCGCCCGACGGACTTACCTGCAGGATATCATCATCAAGGTAATTCGCGACGAACAGGTTGCCGTTCGGCCCGATGGCAACGCCTGAAGGATTGTTAAAAGGCGATAAAGTGGTGGATGTGCCGGTATTCACCGTCCCGGCAAATGTAGAAACATTGCCGCCGGACTTGATTAAACGGATAAGGTTATTGCCCGCATCGGCAACATAAATATTATCGTTACCATCAACAGCTACGCCAAGCGGATTAAAGAATGCGGCGGCGGAGCCCAGGCCGTCCACATAGCCGGTTGAATCGCTTCCGGCAATGGTAGATACGGCCCCTGAAGGATTGATCTCCCTGATCAGATTATCACCGGCATCAGCCACAAACAAATTTCCCTGGGGATCAATGGCAAGGCCCGTGGGCATGGTGAATGATGCCAGGGTGCCTGTTCCATCGGTATACCCGGCAAACCCACTGCCGGCGAAGGTAGTAACTGCTCCGGTGGTTGATATTTCGCGGATCAGGTTATTGCCCCAATCGGCCACGTAAATATTACCTGTAGCATCGAGGGCCACGCCCGAGGGGCTGTTAAAAGTTGGGGATGTATCCGCTTTGGTGGTACCGCCGCTGCCGCTCGTGTCAATAACAGGCGGAACGGCGCCAGGTGATATCCACTCGTTCTTACACGCCGAAAAAGCACATATAATAGTGCAAAACAATAAAGCGGTATAAACAAGATGCTTGATCTGGCGTGGTTTCAATGGGGTAGCTAAAATAATTGCAATACAATAATATCAAAATTAATCAGCTTTCGGGAATTGTTTGCGCATTTTTTGCTTAACCGCTTTGTTTTATAATAAACAAAAAATTTTAAGCGCAAACCCAGCCCCCTTTGCGTTCAACAACCTTTATCGTTATCAATCAATCAAATTATAAAAGTTGTAATAAAACACAACTTTCCTACAGATTTTTTAACCAAAAACACCTTTTCCTTTAATTTTTTTTTGCTTGTTTTAATTTGAACAAAAATATATCCTTTTTTATTTCGTAAATTTCACGCAAAGTAATTTACAAAGCAATCTATGAAATCGTTAAGTGACCTTAAAACAAGGGCCATTGTGGCCAACATTCGTAAAATCCGGGAGTTCAGAAATTACACGCAGGAATATCTTGCTGCTAAACTGCACATCTCGCAAAACGCTTACAGTAAAATAGAATTGGGCTATAGCAGCATCACCCTTGTGCGGCTGATACAAATTGCCGAAATACTGGAAGTTGAACTGGTTGACCTGGTTGATACGGATAATGACGAGTTGATGCAAAAATTATCGTTAAAACAAGCTGAATAACCGTCTTACAGCTTATTTAACTCATCAGAGAGCAGTTTGCTCATCTCGTTAAAGTACCGGCGCACGCCAAAGCCCATTACGCTTTGAATCCCCCTGCCTGCGTTGGTTAAAAAAACCTCATCTGCTTCATATAAAATATCCGGGTTGATTTGGGCCTCGGTAACCGGGATATTGTTTTCCCTAGCCAGTTTTATAACTACCTGGCGCATTACCCCTTCCACGCAGCCTTCACTCAAAGCAGGTGTATACAAATGATTTTGATAGCCTACAAATACATTCGAGCTGCCTGCTTCACACAAAAATCCATCCTGGTTCAAAATAAAAATATCATCCAGCTTGTTTTGCGTTTTATAAAGCCCGGCCATAACATACAACAGGGAACTCGAAGTTTTAATGTTAGAAAGATAGCCGGTGGGCTTTTTTAGCTCAGGGTAAATATCCATTATGAGGCCCCTGGTATTTAAAAAGTACCGGGGTTCATCCGACGGTTGTATTTCCAGGCACCAGCCCATTTTGTTTTGCGATGGGGCATACAAACCTTCGGCATCACGAAAAACGGTTAAACGCAGGCGCCCGTGTTTGGCCTTATTGCGCTTTGCAATATCGTCGGTCATCTCCCGCAAAAACCAGGTGTCCATCTGCGAATAGCCGTCCATCTTCAATGCTTTCATACTCCGCTGCAAACGGTCGGCATGTAATTCGGCAAATTTTAACTGCCCCTTCATCATCCGCATACTTTCAAACAAGCCGTCGCCATACCTGAATGCCCGGTTAGCAACCGAAAGCAGCCGGGTATCCGCAGGTACTATTTCTCCGTTGAAATTGATAAAAAGGGGAGTCATTGGTTAGTGATTAGAGGCTGGTTGATCAGAGATTAGTTTGTAAAACATAAACGCCTATTTCTAAATCATATCTCATTCTGCTCAAATTAATTGTAAAATATTCTTCCCTATCTCTAATCTCTGACCGTTAGTCTCTACCAACCGAGTATCTTCTCCACTTTTCCAGTACTGCTTCAAAATCAGGCGGCAGGGGCGCCTCAAAATACAGGCGTTTTTTTAATGTCGGGTGCAAAAAGCCTAAAGTTTGGGCATGCAGGGCCTGCCGGGGCATTAACTCAAAGCAATTTTCAACAAATTGTTTGTATTTCCCAAAAACGGTGCCTTTTAAAATCTTGTCGCCGCCGTACGTTGTATCGCTGAACAACGGATGGCCGATATGCCTCATATGCGCCCTGATCTGATGCGTCCTTCCGGTTTCCAGCTGGCATTCCACCAGCGTTACATAGGTTAAACGCTCCAAAACCTTATAATGTGTTACCGACCATTTTCCCTTTTCGGGGTCGTCATAAACCGACATCACCCGCCTGTCGTTCACGCTGCGGCCTATGTACCCAGTGACGGTGCCGTCTGTTTCCAGGTCGCCCCAAACCAAAGCAAGGTATTTTCGGGTAATGGTATGTTCAAAAAATTGTTTGGCCAGCCAGGTCATGGCCCGCTCATTTTTTCCAATCAGCAATAAGCCCGACGTATCTTTATCAATGCGGTGTACCAGGCCTGGCCGCCCGTCGTTGCCCGGAAGGGTGGGCAGTTGCTGAAAATGATAAACCAGTCCGTTAACAAGGGTGCCTGTATAATTGTTGTAACCCGGGTGTACCACCAGTCCGGCCGGTTTATTTACTACCAGCACATCGTCGTCTTCGTAAACGATATCCAGCGGGATGTTTTCCGGGTAAACCTCGGTATCGCGGGGAGGATGAGGCAATACAACCGAAATAATATCAAGCGGTTTTACCTTATAGCTGGGCTTTATCGTTTTATCGTTCACCAGCACATTGCCCAGGTCGATAGCGTTTTGGATGCGGTTGCGGGATGCGTTTTCAATTCTGTGCATCAAAAACTTATCTATCCGCAACAATGATTGGCCCTTGTCAACCGTTATACGCAGGTGCTCATAAAGGTCTTGCTCTTCCTGGTCAATTAGGGTGCTGTCATTGGTCATCGGGCAAAAGTAAAGGTTTTAGGTTGATGGAGCTGATTAAAAGTTTTGCTATATTCCACATAATAATATTATACAAATTATGAAAAAAATATACCCCCTGATTATTACTACATTGATGGTATTTGCTGCAATGGGCGCATGCGCCCAAAACGGCAGCGGAGGCTTTTCCGCACTGATCCAATCAGGCCCGGCAGATGCAGCCAGGCTGGTGAACGCCTATGGCGAACCTCTTTTTAAAGGCATCGGCGCGGGCCTCAACAGTGGCTGGTACAACACCGCAAAAACAAAAAAGCTGCTTCATTTTGACATCCGCATTTCCGCATCGGCGGCATTTGTGCCTGCGAGCGATAAAACCTTTGACGTAACCCAGATCGGTTTATCAAACAACGTCCGTCCTGACAACCCCAACCAGGTTATCGCACCGACGTTTGGCGGCAACAAAAACATGCAGGGCCCGTTGCTGGATATTTATGACGATAACGGCCAAAAGGTCGGCTCCTTCAATACTCCCGCCGGCAAACTTGGATTTGTCCCTGCGCCGCAGCTGCAGCTTACCATCGGCCTGGTGCAGAACACGGACCTAACCATTCGCGGTATTCCGAGTGTCAGTATCGGGAACGGGAATAACATTTCCTCTATAGGTTTCGGCTTGAGGCACGACCTTATCCAGGACTTCGTGGGAAAAAACGCAGCCAAGGTGATACCTTTTGACCTGGCCGTCGCTTTTGGGTACAGCCATCTTAATATGAATATCGGGATGAATGTACAACCGGACAATGGCGCTCAACCCAAAGACAGCCAGCAAAGCACCGATTTTAGTAACCAGCATGTTGCCGCAACATTCAACAACCTGCTGGTTGAGGTGATCTTTTCGAAGAAAATAGCCTTCTTTACTCCTTTTGTATCGGTGGGTTACAATAATACGCATACCGCCTTAGGCACGGTCGGGAATTTTCCGATCACCACCGGCGAAACCTTTACAGGCACTTCAACCTATACCACCTATACCAACCCCATAAACATCAGTGAAACAAGTATCGATGGTTTTCGTGCCGACCTGGGGTTCCAGCTTACACCCGGCTTTTTCAGAATTTTTATATCCGGCAGCCTGGCGCAATATTCATCTGTTAATGCAGGGATAGGGTTTGGGTTCTGAGCATTGAGGCTTTTAACACGGAGGCGCAGAGAAGACCCAGATGTCGCAGAGAGATAAAATTTAGAAGCTATAAAGCCTCAGTGTACTCCGTGTCTTCTCCGCGACCTCCGTGTTAAAACTTTTTATCCAAAGTGTGACGGACACGCACGGAGCGTTAAGGCAAGCAAAAATCTTCCCTCATCCCAAAATAATCCAAAATTAAACTTTAGTTTAGCTAAAAAAATACCCTTGTTGAAAGCCTTGACTAAATTTTTTTGCGGGATTGTTTTTTGCGTTTTCACCGGTTCCGGCGCGTTGGCGCAAACTTATACGCTTGACCATTACCTTGATATAGCAAAAAACAACAGCCCTTTATTGAAAGATCTTCGTAACCAGATTCTCTCCAATTCACAGGACAGCCTTAGGGTATTGGCCGGTTTAAAGCCACAGCTAAATGCGAACAGCGGCGCCCTGATCGCTCCGTATATTGACGGTTATGGGTATGCCAGCGCTATTACAAACGAACATACGTTTAATGCGCTGCTCGCTGGCAGTAAAAGTATCGTTACAAAAAAGAACCTGGATGCCCAGATACAAACCATTGTCCTGCAATCTGAATCTATTCGAAATTCAGGTAAAATATCCGAGCAGGACTTAAAAAAAGCCATCACCACACAATATATTACCGCCTACGGCGATTTGCTGCAATACCGGTTTAACCAGGAAGTGGTGGCCTTGCTAAGCCAGGAGGAAGACTTGTTAAAGAAACTTACCCGCGCCAATGTTTATCATCAAAGCGATTACCTTACCTTTCTGGTCACCTTAAAACAACAGGAGCTGGCTGTTTTGCAAGCGAGGCTGGCTTATAAAAATGATTATACTACGCTCAACTATCTTGCCGGCATTGCCGATACCACCATGATTGACCTGGCCGAACCGGGCATCCAAAAGGCTATGCTGCCCGATCCTTCCACGAGTGTATTTTTCAGGCAGTATCATTTGGACAGCTTGAAATTAGTTAACAGCCGCGACCTGGTTGATTTTAGCTATAAGCCAAAGATCAGCATTAATGCCGACGGGGGCTACAACTCGGATTTTATGGGGCAGGCTTACAAAAATTTTGGCATAAGCGCCGGGTTTAGCTTTACCATGCCGTTGTATGACGGTGGCCAGCGTAAAATGCAATACCGCAAAATTTTTCTGCAGGAAGAAACCCGTGAAAATTATAAAGCCTTTTTTAACACCCAGTACCACCAGCAGCTCGCACAGCTGAACCAGCAGATCGGTGAAAACGAAAACCTGATAGGCCAGATAGACGAACAAATGAAATATGCTGAAAGTTTAATTAAGGTAGATGCGAAGCTGCTCGAAACCGGCGACGTAAGGGTTGCCGACCTGGTACTGGCCATCAACAACTACCTCACCATAAAAAATCTGCGTACTACAACCAATATCGCCAGGTTACAATTGATCAATCAATTCAATTACTTTAACAGGTAACATGAAAACATTTCCCCACAAAATTTTACGCATAAGCCCTTTATTGATAGCCTCCGGTCTTTGTGTGCTGCTTTATTCATGCGGCAGCAAAAGTGCCGGCGGCGACGATGAGGATGCAAAAGTCGCCTCACAAACGCCTGTAACTGTAACAGCGGTGAGCGACAGCACGATGGTTGATTACATTGACCTTAATGCCACGTCAACTACCCTGCAAAAAAACTTCGTAAAATCGAACGCCACCGGATATATTGAACGCGCTGATGTACAGCTGGGGCAAAATGTGAGCAAGGGCCAGGTGCTTTTCACGGTTAAAACCAAGGAATCGCAAACCATTGGCAACACCATTAATGTTTTGGATACGAGTTTTAAGTTTTCAGGGGTCAACCGGATCAGGGCGTCGGCATCGGGATACCTATCAGCTATCAGCCATCAAACCGGCGATTATGTTCAGGATGGGGAACAATTGGCGATAATAAGCGATCGTTCGAGCTTTGTATTTTTAATGCAGCTGCCTTATGAGCTAAAGCAATATGTAAAAATAGGCCAAAATGTGGACCTCACCATGCCAGGCGGCACAAAAGTAACCGCTACCGTAAAGTCTTTTATGCCGTCAGTTGATACCGTATCGCAAACGC
>JABDHD010000088.1:17667-18309 GCA_013285685.1 Bacteroidota bacterium | reverse complement strand
ATCAATATGTTCATCTTCCTGGTAATCGCCGTATTTATCGGCACACTCATGATCGGTCGCTCGCCGGAATTATTCGGCAAAAAAATAAGTACGCACGAAATGCAGGCGGCGGTAGGTGTAAGTGTCTTGCAAATCCTGGTGCCGGTAGCCCTTGCTGCCACAGCCTGTTTTGTTTATACAAATAATTTGGGCGGCAGCGTATCCTGGTTAAGCAACAAAGGCGCGCACGGTTTCACAACGATGCTGTATGAGTACGTCACTTCCACCGCAGGTAACGGCTCAAATTTTGCCGGCTTGAACAACAACACGCCGTTTTGGAATTTAACGACCGGCGTAGCCATGCTGTTCGGGCGTTTTGTGCCGATTATCGGCGGATTGCTGATCATTGGTTTAATGAGAGAAAAAAAGTATATACCTTCATCTCTCGGAACGCTGCCAACAGATTCCTATACATTCGGTACTTTTTTATTTGCCGTGATATTGGTTCTGAGTGTATTAAGCCTGTTCGTTATTCTGATGGCCGGCCCTATTGCCGAACATTTCTCACTCCTGAATAAAATATAAAAAATGGAGCAAACTATTTCAATATTCTATTTCTGTTCAAAAAGCAGCCATGATTGACGAAAATAATAAAGAGCAATC
>JABDHD010000088.1:0-17657 GCA_013285685.1 Bacteroidota bacterium | reverse complement strand
GTTGAACATTTTCTGGACCTGATCAAACGGTCGAGGCGGGGAAAGTTTAAGATCTATATTGGTATGAGCGCGGGTGTTGGTAAAACCTACCGTATGCTTAAAGAAGCGCGTTCGCTGCAGCGCAATGGCATCGACGTAAAGATCGGTTACGTGGAAACCCATAAGCGCAAAGAAACCGAGGCGCTGATCGATGGTTTATTTGTCATTCCGCGGCGCAAACTGTTTTACAAGGGCAAAGAACTGGAAGAGATGGACCTGAACGCCATTATTAACCTACACCCGGAGGTGGTTGTGGTTGATGAGCTGGCGCACACCAATATCGAGGGCAGTAAGAACGAGAAACGCTGGCAGGATGTAATGGACATTCTGAATGCGGGCATCAACGTGATCAGCGCGGTAAATATCCAGCATATTGAGAGCCTTAACGAAGAAGTGGTAGGCATAACCGGTACCGCCATCAACGAACGCATTCCCGATAAGGTGCTGCAGATGGCCGACGAAGTGGTGAATATCGACCTTACCGCCGACGAACTGGTTACCCGGCTAAAAGAAGGCAAAATATACGACATGGCCAAAGTGCCAACCGCATTAGGCAACTTTTTTCAAACAGAAAGAATATTACAGCTGAGAGAGTTGGCCCTGCGCGAAGTGGCCAACCAGGTGGAACGTAAAATATACACAGAGGTGCCCAAGAGCATTAAATTGCGTGATGAGATATTCCTGGCCTGTATCAGTACGAATGACGAATCGGCTAAGGTGATCATACGCAAGAGTGCCAGGCTCGCTGCTTATTATCATTCAAAATGGTACGTACTGTATGTGCAAACGTCGAATGAAAGCAGCGATAAGATCAACCTGGCCTCGCAGCGGCACCTCATCAATAACATGAAGCTGGCAACCCAGCTGGGCGGTGAGGTTTTAAAGATTAAGAGTAATAACATCTCGCGCACCATTTGGGAAACCGCAGAGAAGTATGAAATAACCACCATTTGCCTGGGCAAACCGCACTTTAAGTTTTACCAGCTGGTAATGAAAACAGCTGTGTTTACACAGCTGCTTAATAAAATGTCGAAAACGCATATTGATATTGTAATACTATCATGACCATTAAAAATAAACTCCGGATCGGGATAAGCTTTTTGTTTTTGTTAGCGCTGGTGTGCTGCGGCTTATCTATTTATTTTGTTAACAGGCTTTCGGGCGATGAAAAGAATATTCTGAAGGATAATTATTTATCTGTTCGCTATACCAAAAATATCTGCACTGCGGTCGATGCCTCAGCCGGCCCCTTAAACACCGCCCAGGTCAAGGTGATAGAGCAAAACCTTTCAGGCGAAGAGCATGATATTACTGAGCGCGGTGAAAGCGAACTTGCGGTAATGCTTCGCCTGAAATTTGAAGCGCTAAAAAAACAAGCGACGCCCTCAGCCCGGGTCGATACGCTGCGTGCGGAAGTAAGGAAGGGCGCATATGCCATCATGCAGTTGAACATGACCGCGATTGAGCGTAAATATGCCGCAGCTATTGATACCGGAAACCATGCAACGGTGTTGATGGCATTTGTCGGGTCCTTCCTTTTCCTCGTGGCGTTTAGCTTCGTCGTGAACTTCCCGGGTTATATTGCTAACCCGATCAATGAACTCACCGCAAGCATAAAAGAGGTAGCCAACCGAAACTACCAGAAACAGCTCGATTTTAAATCGAACGATGAGTTCGGCGAACTGGGCCAGGCATTTAACCTGATGACCACTAAGCTGAACGAGTACGAGAACAGCAACCTGGCAAGTATATTATTTGAGAAGGAGCGAATCGAGACAATCATTAATTCAATGCACGATGCCATTGTTGGTTTGGATGAGAAATCGGTCATCATATTTGCAAACCAGGTGGCCTGTACCCTGATCGGCTTGCCTAAAGAAGCGCTAACCGGGAGATACGCGCCTGATATCGCGCTCGAAAACGACCTGATGCGCAACCTGCTGGTAAACGATCATAATAAAATGAAGATCTATGCCGATAACCGTGAAAGTTATTTCACCAAAGAGGTTTGGCCGGTAATCAGCAAGGATAAAATAATTGGCCAGGTGATCACGCTTCGGAATATTACGGAATTTCAGCAGCTGGACGATGCTAAAACTAATTTTATAGCAACCATATCGCACGAGTTGAAAACGCCAATTTCCTCTATAAAAATGAGCCTTAAATTGCTGGAAGACAAACGGATAGGAGAGGTAAACACCGAGCAGCGGCAATTGCTGGAGAATATTGATGAAGATGCCCGCCGGCTGTTACAGATTACCGGTGAGCTTTTGGATATGGCACAGGTGGAGACCGGCAAACTGCAGCTCAATTTTGGCAGTACGCATCCCAGGAACATTGTTGAGTATGCCGTTAAAGCACTGAAAACAACTGCCGAACAAAAACACGTAACCATAAATGTGGACTGTGACGCAGATCTGCCAGATGTACAGGCCGACCTTGACAAAACCACCTGGGTATTGATCAACCTGCTTTCGAATGCAATTAAATACAGCCACGAAAAATCAACCGTTGACCTGGTGGTTAAAATTTACAAGGCCGACGAAATCGAATTTTCGGTGCAGGATCACGGCCGCGGTATCGACCAGAAATATTTATCCCGCATCTTCGACCGGTATTTTAAAGTACCCGGCGCCACTACCGAACAAACCGGCACCGGCCTTGGCCTGGCCATCGCCAAAGATTTTATTGAGGCACAGGCCGGCAAAATCGGCGTGGAGAGCGAGATCGGCGGTGGCAGCAGGTTTTATTTTACGCTGAAGAGGATTGGGAATGCCGCGGAGGTAAAAGGTGAAAGGCAAAAGGTGAAGGGAGAAAACGTTTGAAAAAATAAAACTCCAAGTCGTGCTGAACTTGTTTCAGCATCCCATCATGCAGGTAGCCATAGGACAGGTAGCCCCCTGATCGGTTACTAGCCACTTGGGTTACCTGTCAATTAGTTACCCACCGCGTGGGGTGTCGATCCGCCGAATTGACGGACGGCATGACCTTTCTTTTTACCCCTTACCCAAGTTCAAAAAAAGCCTCGTAGTTACTAAACCTAAACCGCTAATTTTACCGCCATGAAAGTGCTGCCCTTCACCATTCCTGTGCCACATGATCATACCATAATTGTGCAGGAAGAAGTGTTGCCGCACTTTTACACCTATCTGCACCGCCATGCCGAAGTACAGATCACCTGGATACAAAAAGGCGAAGGCACTTTATTAGCAGGTAACAGTATGCATCCTTTTCACGCCGGCGAGGTTTACCTGCTCGGCGCTAACCTGCCCCACCTTTTTAAAAGCGACCTGGCCTATTTTCAGCCGGAAAATTTACTGGAAGTGAAAACGGTAACGATATTTTTTAATCCCGCAGGTAAGCTGCAAGCTTTGTTTAGCCTGCCGGAGATGACTGCGTTGAAAACATTCATCGCCCGGTGGCAAAATGGTTTTAAAGTACCAGATACCAGTTATGAGGATGTGTCTATGCGGATAGCAGCCCTCCAGCAGGCTGGCGGCGCCGGGCAATTGGGATTGTTTATCGAATTGGTAAATACCCTTAGCCTTGATGCCGGTTTGATACCGCTTTCCTCCGGTACCTATTCCTATGCCATGACCGACCCAGAAGGCATGCGTATTGCGGCTGTTTATAACTATATCATGCAAAACTATGCCGGCAGCCTCAGCCTCGACGCGGTTGCTGCCCAAGCCCATTTAACACCCACCGCTTTTTGCCGGTATTTTAAAAAACACACCCGGCATACGTTTGTGCATTTTGTAAACAGAATAAGGGTTAATGAGGCCTGCCGGCAACTATCCGCCGGCAGCCAAAACAGCATAGCAGCCGTTGCCTACAGCTGCGGCTTTAACAGCATCACCAATTTTAACTACGTATTTAAAAAGCTGACCGGCACCTCCCCCCGCGAATATTCGGGCAGCTATGCGAAAACACTGGAGTGATGATTTATTCAAACACTGAACAGACAGCATGCAAGCGTCCAGCGTTCCATTTTTTTACACGGAACACGTGGAACATTGCGAAACATGCTGATTATTAATGGTTTACTATTTAATCATTTGATTTATTAGGCGTAAGTAATTGATAATCAATCGGTCCAAAAATCCGTTTTTTTGAACGCACCTTGCAATTGATTGATAATCAGGCATTCCAGATTTTGAGGGTAAAAAATTTGTGTCACGTCCTGAAAAAAGTGTCACCTTTTACTGGTTAATTCTGATTGGAGTTTACGCTTTACACATCTAACAGTCCCAGCCGTCCGAAGACAACTTCGTATGCCCATTTAACACCCACCGTCTTTTGTCGGTATTTTAAAAAACAAAGCCGCCACACTCTTGTGTATTTTGAAAACACCATGAGCGTTAATGAAGCCTGCCGGCAACCGTCTGCTGGCAGCCAAAACAGTATAACAGCCGTTGCCTATAATTGCAGGTTTAGCAGCATTACAAATTTTAACTATGTTTTTAAAAGCATTACGGGGTCGTCGCCGAGAGAATATATGGCAGGTTATGAGGGGATGGTGAGGAGGGGGTAGAGAAGGCTAATATTTTTTGTCTTGAAATGGTTATGGTAAGTGGGATGTTTATCTTTGTTTAGGTCCAGGAGAAAACTTAAACCGAAATGGTGAACATAACACATGAAGAAGATAAGTGAATTACGAGACGTTATCGAAAACTATAGCGCTGGATTCCGCTATTTCACAAACCTCGATTTTGACAAGGGCGAGAAGCTGGTCGGACAAAGTCTTACAGATGCAACATTTGAAAATTGCTATTTGGGAATTGATTTTTCACAAACAGATTTTACATCTTCAAAATTTATCGATTGTAATTTAAAGACTTGCGACTTTTCGCTGTGCAACCTGACAAAGACCGTTTTTGAAAATTGTGTCCTAGATGACGCCGAATTTAAAAATGCCAAAATTGAAAACACTATTTTAATAAATTGCAGTTGCTACGGGCAACCAGTAACGCTAAACGCGGAGACTGGCGAACTCGAGAATTCGAAAGATCCACTAGTGAAAGAGCTTTATGACTTTATTCCCGAGTTCTCGGAAAGCGTCGACCATACCAATGATGAGTTGGTATATACGGTTTACGGCCAGCTAAGTCTGGAATTATTTGAAAACATTACTACGAATGAGCAGTTGAATGATTTTGCAAAACGATGTTTTGATTTTTTTAATTTGCTTGGCGACCGGCAAAATGAGGGTATTGATAATTTGCTTGTAGTCGGCGTTTACGAAGGATTATATGCAAATAAAAAATGTAACGATATCGCCCGCCAACTATTATACGGACGAAATAAAGACGTTTACGAATATTGGATGAAAAACGGAAATATTCGAGCGGATTATTAGCGGTAGTTTTAATAAGAAGCAGAAGCCTAAAGGAAAGTGTAGAGTGTTAACGTGTTTGCTCCCCGCCGGAGCATACGTCCCGCTTGAAACCCGTTGTCAGAGCCTACGAGTACACAAAAAAACATCCAGTTTGGTACTCTCCTTCAAAACGATTTCTTTTTCGGGTCCTGTCGGTTATCAAAAAAATGAAGCAAAATCAATCTTTCCTCATCAACACGATAGAACAATGTATTGTGTTTAGTGATAACAAAACCACGGATTTGCTTTTCTTGATGTTCAACCGAGCCCATTTCAGGGATAGCGGCTAAAAGGTCTAAGATTTGATAGGTGCGCTTAACAAAATCCCGGGTTACCTTGTCACCCCATTCACTTTGCAGATAACTTATAATGTCATTGAAGCTATTGCTGGCCCGGCGATTCCATACTATGGTTTTAACCATTGTTCGTGCCGGAGTTTAACCGCATCGTGGCTTAACAGGTTCTGCTCGTCAAAACTCTCTTCGTAAGCAGCCAGGAGTTCTTTTTGCTGCCCTTCGCTTAAGCTGTTCCACAAATGCCCATTTTGTTCGTGGCGAATCTTTTCAATTAATTGATAGCAGGCTTTTAAAAGCTCCTCATCGTGAATGCTGTCAATCAGGTGATGGAAATTGTCTTTGATGTTCATAACATATATGTGTACGATGGTACTAAGATAGCGATTTGACATGAAATTATAATTATTATCCCTCCAGCGTTGTCCGATTCTGTGACTTCGGACACCTATGACCATAGCGACTGTACCAGCAATACACGCCAATAATCCGGGCAAAACCAGCATAATTCGAAACACTCGAATAACACTAATCTTCTGGACGATAAACCGAACCCACCCACATCGGGATTTTCATGTATCTTCGCTATAGGCTCACCCAACAATCCTATGCTAAAAAATTATTTCAAAATTGCCCTGCGTAACTTAAAAACCAATAAAGGTTATACCCTGCTTAACCTGTTTGGCCTGGTTACCGGGTTAACCTGCTGTTTGGTGTCGTTTCAGTATGTAGCGTATCAAAAAAGCTTTGATGCCTTTAACGGAAATGCCGGCCAGATTGCCCGCCTGCACATGGATTTTCACGACCAGGGGACGCTTACCATGCAATCCGCTACCGTATTTCCGGGCGTGGCGCCGCTGATGAAAAATGATTGCTGGTGTCGTCCGCAATAGCAGCAAAAAAGAGTGATCTAGGATCAGAGCAAGGTTTGATTGTTCAATTGGGAAACAATGCTACCGTAAAGGTTAGAAGCGCGGCAGCCCATGCGCTAAACGTTACAACGAAAAATAAGCCATGAATATAGCAGTACTTGCTGTTATTCCCATTTTTATTTCCCCGGTATCCTGTAATAATAAATCGGTGTATAAACGCCCTCGCTGCAGGTATAATAGCCTGTACCGTCAGGCGTAAAGCCAATGCCTTCTCCTTGTTTTTCTTCGGTGTAAGGTAATAGCCGCCAGCGGCGTTGAACGGTTTGCCAGATAGGTTCGTTGTTCTGGCGTTTCCAGTAGTAAACTTTATTATAGCTCTTTATCAAAACCTGCTGCCCGTCTTTTGAAATATCGCCCGCGGTAATCCACCTGAATACTTTTATACCCGGAAAAAACAACCTGCAGCGTTTAGTTAGCACCACCGTATCATTTGTTTTATAGATCAGCGGGGTTGTATACACCGTTACTGAATCCTGGCGCTTTGAAACGATATAAAGCAATTTTTCAATAGGATCAACCATCAGGGTCTCCGCGTCCTTAGGGCCGTCGGGATATTTCAGGCGTATGGGGTAAGCAGTTGTGTGCGTGATCGTATCTTTTGCCCAGCTTTTCCGCTCTTCCATCCGGTAAACCGCCAGGTATTTACGAACCGCGTAATTGTCGCCGATATCGCCTAAATAAACATAGCTTTTTCCTGCATCCGGGCCGGGGCCAACGGCAATGTCTTCGCAGTCATGTACCCCATGTCTCTCCTTTGGGTCACCCTTAAAATAAACAGTAGCCTTTACTTCGCCGGTTGGCAATATGGCAAAAAAACGGCTGGTATCGCCGCTGTCATTATGGATATAGTACAGATCAGGATTAATACCCGATGCGGCTATGCCCGATATCTCGTTCATGGACTTTAGCCGCAGCTGACCCACTACGTTACTGTCTTTGTTTGCCTCCCTATGGTGTGCATAAGCGCATAAAAATGCCACAAAAACAATAGGTACCAATAGTTTTAATTTACCGGAGCGGCTCATCTCGCTTTTACGTGCTAACATGCTTTAGGGTTGATAACGTAAAAAATCAAATTTAGTGTGGGAAGAGGGGCCGAAAAGTCGGGCAAGGTCGGAAAGAAAAAGCAGCAGAAAAGGTTAACATCCGGTCCAATTTCCAAATATCTTTTAACTTCTATCACAAAAAACACATCGGCCCATCCCCGAGAGGGAATCCAGTGCGCAAAGGCCCGTTACAGCCCATTAGCCCGCGCGGTAATCTCTGCAATATCAAGCACCTGTATTTCCTGCTCCTTATTTTCGTGCTTAACGCCGTCGCTCAGCATCGTCATACAAAATGGACATGCCGCCGCCACTACACTGGCTTTCGATTCCAGCACATCGGCCATTCGTTCAATATTAACGTCCTTCCTGCCTTTTTCGGGCTCTTTAAACATCTGCGCACCACCAGCGCCGCAGCAAAGGCCGTTTGACTTGCAGCGTTTTAGTTCAACCAGCTCCGCATCCAAAACTTCAAGGGCTTTGCGGGGCGCTTCGTAAACGTTGTTGCCGCGGCCCAGGTAACAAGGATCGTGGTAGGTGATCCGTTTGCCTTTAAAGCTTTCGCCGCCTTCGGCTTTTAACTTCCCTTCATCAATCAATTGCTGGATGAGCTGGGAATGATGGATCACTTCATAATTTCCGCCTAATCCGGGGTATTCGTTTTTCAGCGTGTTAAAGCAATGCGGGCAGCCGGTTACTATTTTCTTTATTTCGTAAGTATTCAGCACCTGTATATTAGCAATAGCTTGCATCTGGAACAAAAACTCATTACCCGCACGTTTAGCCGGGTCGCCGGTGCAGCTTTCTTCGGTACCCAGCACCGCGAAGCTAAGGCCCACATGGTTTAGTATTTTGCAAATATCACGGGTAATCTTCTGCGCGCGCTCATCAAAACTGCCTGCGCAGCCCACCCAAAACAATATTTCGGGTTGCTTACCTTCGGCGGCCAATTCGGCCATGGTGGGGATTTTCATTTCGATTTCGGAATTTCGATTTCGGATTTATTTATGATTTAATATTTTTTAACTCCAACCGCTACTGCCAACTGCCACTGCTACTTCTCCTGTGCCCAATTTAATCTATCCGCCGCACTATATTTCCAAGGCGCACCGTTATTTTCTACGTTGCCAAACATGTTGTTCAAACTGGCGGGGGCTTGCGATTCTTCCATTACGACGTACCGGCGCATCTCGGTGATGATCTCCAATGGGTTGATATTAACCGGGCAGGCTTCGGTACAGGCATTGCAGGTGGTGCAAGCCCATAGCTCTTCGCGGGTAATGTAATTATCAAGCAGCGACTTATCGTCCTGGTAATCCTTGCCGTTTTTATCGATGTTTTTGCCAACCTCGGTAATGCGATCACGGGTGTCCATCATGATCTTTCTTGGCGACAATAACTTTCCGGTTTGATTGGCCGGACAAACCGATGTACATCTGCCGCATTCCGTGCATGTATAAGCCTCGAGCAGGTTTTTCCAGGTGAGATCGGTTACATCTTTAACGCCAAAGCGGCCGGGCTCAGCGATGGTTTCAGGCACAAAAGAAGGATCGAGCATCGCTTTTACCTCGTTGGTCACCGAAGCCATATTGGTAAACTTTCCTTTTGGATTTAAGTTGGAATAATACGTATTTGGGAAAGCCATCAGGATATGGAAATGCTTTGAATAGGGTAGATAATTCAAAAAAGCCAGTATCCCGATGATGTGGAACCACCAGCAAACACGCTCAACAATCTCCAGTGAACTTGCACTATCCGGCAGCAAGGGGCCAATAAACCTGCTTATGGGAAAACTCCCCGCCTTAATATAATGCCCATAATTTAACAACTGTAGTTTGTGGTCGGCTGCGTTCATCGTTAAAAATGCCGTCATTAATAATATTTCAATGATCAGGATATAATTAGCATCCGACCGCGGCCACTCGGTCATTTCCACCCCGCTAAAACGTTTCAGGTGCGCAATATTTCTTCGTGCCAAAAAAGTAATACAAGCCACCAGCACCAAAACAGCCAGTATTTCAAAGCCGCCGATGAGCAGGCCATAAAGGCTGCCAAGCGGTTTTGAAAAAATGCGGTGAGAGCCGAAGATGCCATCGAGCATTATCTCCATCACCTCCAAATTGATGATAATAAAACCAACATAAATAAAAAAATGCATCACGGCGGCCAGTGGGCGTTTTACCATTTTGGTTTGGCCCAGGGCAATTTTTGCCATCGTTTTCCAGCGCAGTGCGGGGTTGTCTGAGCGGTCGGTATCCTTCCCTAAAAGAATATTACGCCTGATGGTACCCACATTTTTGCTGAAAAGATAAATGGCTGTAGCCAGGATGATGATAAACAGGATCTGAGCAATCATTATGCGTGCATAGTAGTTTTTCAAATATAGTTTTTATTGTTTTAATGTTATAAGGTTGAAAGGTTGGAATGTTTGGTCTGTTTTACTGTTTTGTTTGTTTTAATGTTGTAAAGTTGAAATGTTGGAGTGTTTTTTTGATAACGTGATAACCTTACAACATTTCAACTTTACAACCTTTTAACAATTTTCAAAAAAAATCAACCCGAAATAAAAAAAATCTTACATTTGCAGCCCCAACGGGACGGTATCATAGCTCAGTTGGTAGAGCAAAGGACTGAAAATCCTTGTGTCGCTGGTTCGATTCCAGCTGATACCACGATCAAAAAAAGCCTATTTTCTAACGAAAATGGGCTTTTTTGCTTTTGGGAATATTTTGCACTTGAAATAGCTAAGAGTATCGGATCGGTTAAACAGGAACCCAATCTATATACAAGCATGTCAGAAGTACTACACCGCGGATCAAAAATCCGGCAAATCGATTGTAAAGTTTATGGATCTTCCCACACTGCGGGGCTTTAAACTAAAGGGAAAAGGATATAAACGATCATGAGAATCACACAATGAGTACTTATTAACTCTTCAGCTAGCGTGTATAGCGCAGTTAATGTTAAAGTGATTTCACGGGATCAAAAACCTAAACAAACATTTAGGAAAAGACTTTACCTGCTTTAGGATGTGAGTTGGCATCAGCCCCAAACGAATTTTAAAAACACAGTATATTTATATAGTATGTTTGGTTTTGGGGATATAAAAATCTTGCTTTAAAACAAGTTTAAAGATACTATTATATCAGTAATGTGCGAATAATGCGGGGAGGTGTTCTGTTTTCAGCTGACTATAGTTTTATAAAAGTACCTTTCCCAACTGAAAGATTGCTGCTTTTATCGATCACCTGAATAATATAAGTGCCCGGCAAAAGATTAGCGACATTGGAGTGCCAATTAGAATTCGCTGCGGTTGCCGTTTTTACAACGGTACCTGTGATATTCGTAATTGTAACTTCATAGGAGTCCTTTTTATTGTGATAGACCGTGCTGAGCATTTTTTGAGAAGCAAGCAAATCGGGGACTAAACTATCTTGATTTATGGCTAAATTAATATCACCTCCCGTCGGGTTTGGGTAAATACTAATATAGCTATTTTCTGCATTAGTGCTGTTTGCGTACATCAATGAAACCGCATTTGAGTAAGTGATGGTGCCGTTAAGATCTTCCATTTTTAAATGATACATGACCCGACCCGGAGGAGGCGTTTTGTCTAAAAAACTATAAGTTCCCTGGGCGTTTGAAGCGAAACCCCCTAACACCCGGTAAGTTGCACCACCATCTGTACTTCGTTCAACCGTAAAATTGGTATAGTTTTCTTCGTTCTCTGTTTTCCAGACAATTTGTGCCCCGTCAGATGCCTTTGCGGCCGTAAAATCCATTAATTTTAGTCCCAATGCTCGATTTTGCCGGATAATTATTTTAAAGCGATTGCTGCCATAGCTTGCGGTATCTGCTAAATTTACGTCAAAAGCGTAGGTTGTGTTTTCGCGGATATTTGTCGAATCCTTTTTAAAATCATCCCTCAGCCATATTTCATAAATTTGAGGTATGGCGTCCATTACCATTCTTTGGAGTGTATACGCACCACTTTGCGCGACATCTACATTCAGCCTGATAACTTGTTGAGTTTGATTTGGCAACGGCAAATTGTTTATCGCCAATTTGACACTATCTTCCGAAAAACTTGACAGGCCAACTAAAGCGCGAATGCCCGGAAAATATTTTGCGTCTTCCATGCCGTTGTATTTAAATGTCGCAGTTGTATTAAAACCAATAATTATATCATCATAGTTTAAAGTATCTTTAGACAGTTTTAAACGAAGCAATTGCTGGACTACATTCTGACCGGGTGGCGCGCCCATTAATAAATTACTTCCTTTGGGGAGTGAGGTAGCTGCTTTAGCTGTCTCTCTGAATTTCAGGAAAGCACCGGTACCACTTGAGACAATAAAAAACCCCTCTCCGCTCGCAATAATATTAGTGGCATTGCCAGTCCCGATTCCGGTACTGGCACTGGTTGCGCTGTACGTATCAAACTGATTGGTTATTGGGTTAAATTCGTATATGGTTGGTAAAATATTTGTTTCAACAATCCCGCCGCTATAATAGGTGTTCCAGTCTATCGAGCAGGGATAGGGGTTTCCTACCATATCAGAACCGCGTATATTAGTAGTGGTACCTGATGTTGAGTACCCTAAATTTGCCACGGTGGGCGAATACCACTCCTTTACGACCACAGCCTGCTGGTTTAAATTACCTGTTGAAGTTAGAATTACACTTTCAGGAGCAATATAGGGCGCAGTTGTTCTTTTTGAAAAATTGGTTGCAGCGCCCCTGAAAAAGAAAAATACGCCGTTACCGACAGGGATACTATAAGTCCCGCCATTGTTTGCTTTAACGGTGCCTGATGTTGATGAATTTGAGATATCGGTAATCCCGATATAACTTCCGCCGGCAAAAGCCGAGCTGCCGGGAGTGGTACTTTCCCGGTATAAATACAGAGATGGGTTACCCGCACTGGTGTTTCCTCCTGCTGCGCCGGTTACAAACGAATTGGTTTTGCTATTTGCGGTAATAGTTAGCCCTGCCGTTGCACCTGCAATATAATTTAGCCCATAAACATAATTATTGTTTACCAAGGTGCCAGTATTAACAGCGGATGATATGACGCGATAGTTACGGCCCAGCCAGCGGCCTGTAGCATTATCATATGTGGGATTGCCCTGAAAATACCGTTCAACGTTAAATGTTCCGGTGAATACCGCTTGCTGACCGGAGCTCGTACTTTCGTTCAACGGGCCTATTGAAGCCGAGCCTTTGGCGTCTGATTGTAAAGTAAAAGTGCCGGGGCTTGTATTAGCTACTAAGGTTGAAATTGCTGTTGGATAAATAATAGACGTAGAACCTAAATTAAAAGTACCGGTATTTGTAATAGAGGCGCTTTGAGCGTTTAACCTTATAGTGCACGCAGAGCCTGATGTGCCTGCATAAAATTTCCCCGAATTAATGATCCGCGACAGATAAGTTCCAAGTGTTATTGTCGATGCAGAATCTGCCGTTAAAGTTGCGGAGTTGCTAAGAATCTGGCTGTTTCCACTGCTGCTTGAAGAAAAATTTATGGTGCTTCCGTTTAAATACATACTCGCATTAACGCCAGAATTTTGCAGGATAGCACCCTGCCCGGTAAAAGTAAAAACAGATGAATGATCTCTGAAAGTTGCCTTATTGTTAATGGTGTTTGGGATTGAACCACTACCGGAAACAACAAAATCGCATGAATGCGAAGTAAACACTGCCGAGCCTGTGTTTTGAATATTTGCATTGGTTCCACTAAGGGTAAAGCTGGTTGTCTCGGCAGTAAATATGCCTGTATTATTAATTTGACAGGTTGGTGAACTACTACTGCCTTGCAGGTTAACTGTTGATGCAGTTGCTGAGACAGTGCCAGTATTGACCAATACCGAGTAATCATTTAAATCAAATACGGTCGATGCAGAAAGTTTAAGGGTACCTGAGTTTGTAAAGGTGAAACTATTGCTCGACCCATTAAATGTAGAGGAGGTTAAACTTATTGTCCCGTTATTAATTAATGATGTTTGAAAGCCATAAGTAAATGTGCTGCCTGTAAAGTTTATGGTCCCGTTATTGGTTATACCGTTTAAGTTATTGCCGCCAAGTATTATTGAGGAGCCGGAAGGGAAGCTAAGTGTATTGTTTGCCCCTATTATCAACGATATATCATAACCAAAAGTAGTGGCGCCGCTGATTGTCGCCGAACTAGTACCGGCAAATGTTAAATTGCCATCAATAGTAAGCGCCATTGCTATTGTAAGCGGTGCTGATAATGTAATTGTAGTAGTGCCGGTGATAGTAATAGATCGACATGAAGAAGTAACATTAACCGTAAGCATGCGGGTGGCAGCGGGAATAATAACATCATCTGAAGCTCCCGGAACGCCGGTTGGCGCCCAATTACCAGCGACACTCCAAAGGTTACTGGAATATCCTGCCCAGGTATATGATGTTGCGGCTACGTTTTTAGAACAAAATAGTAACGCTAATCCTGTAATATAAAATAATACGCGCGTTTTCAACAGTGTAAACTTGATACAAAAAGTAATAATAGAACCACTCGCAGGTTCATTGAATTATAAAAAAACTCGGTTGTTTGTATTAGTTTTTTAAAAAAATAATGCGCAAAAATCAATTCTTCGCATTACCATAATTAATACTTCGCACTTGTACGGGAAGTGGATGATGAGAGTTGCGTTTTTGGAACCGTATATCACTGTGTTAACAGCCGCCCATCGCCTCCTGATAGGAATGAATCGCTTTGAAATATAAAATTTAGCCTGCAGATGAGAATTGCGATGCGGGTAATATCGGGGCGAAAAGAGAGTAGCAAACTACCATTTACTACCATTTAAGGTTAATTTTCAGCTTAAAAACGTAGCAATTAACGGCGAAAACTACCATTTTACTACTATTAAAGTATCATTTTGAGCATTTAGGAATAAGAAAATGGCTTAAAATGCCCGGATAAGTTTCAAAAGCGGGTAATTGGATTCAATAAGCTATTGCTTTTATATGGTCATTGAACATGCCAGGTTCGGTTGGCCTATAAATTTAGGGGGAAGGCCCGGGCATTTAATTAAACAGTGGTGATAGTTGAATGTCTTAGTTAAAAGCAAATATTTGAACTTTATCGTCCCCCCGATAATAACCGCAAGCCCTATTGGCAATACGCACAATTTGATAACTATAAGATCTAGTTTTTGCTAAAAACTTTGAGATACCTGTCTGTTGTGACATCCCAGTTGAACCTGTTTTTAATATCAATTAATCCTGACTCAGTTTTTTGTCTCAGAGACGCAGGGTTTTCTAATGAAAAAAGAAGCTTTTCATAAAGCGAGTTTGCATCGCCTGATTTAAAAGTTGTTGCGTTCTCTTTTGTAATAAAGGTGTTTTCTTTAATATCAGAACAAATCAAAGGTGTGCCGAGGCCCATCACTGTTAGAATGATAGGTGAAAGCCCTTCTACTAATGAAGACTGTATGTAAGCAAAAGCATGTTTTATTAAAATGTTTGTGTTGTCACCATAAATATAACCTGGAAAAATAATGCGGTCGTCATTTACATTTTTTATTTTACGTTCATATTCGCACGGATTCGGCGAACCTCCAATTAATACCAGCTTCTTATTTGTATTAAGTTTTTGAAAAGCATTTATAATCAAATGTAACCCTTTGTCAGGTATGAATCTTCCCACGAAGAGGAAATATTCCGACGGCTCTAAACCTAAATGATTAAGAATATTTATGTTATCCGGGGGAGGGGTCACCTCGGATCCGTAGGGAATGAAATCAAACTTCCTTGAAAATTTATGTTCAAAATATTCTTTTGTATAAATATTGTCAAATATAACTTCGTTGGGGAAGTACGCGGTTAAATAATTTGAAATTTTATAATATAACTTACCATACCAGGGCCACTTATCTCTTTTCCAATCCATGGCAAATTGGCTAACGATCACTTTCTTACCTGCCAGCCTTAAAAAGAAGGCCCAGACGCTATTGGCCCCGCTTTGAAGGTGGATTGTGTCGGCCGTATTGTGGAATATGATATCAAATGTGGCTTTTGCTGAATGAATAAGCGTATCGAATCCAGCTTTGTTTACAGTTTTGAAATACTTTATTTTAACACCTTCATATTCGTCGGGCAGACTTCCATTATCGTCGGGGTAAATTCTGCCATAAGCTAATAAAGAATGGCCACGTTTCACGATCCTGGGATATAAATCAAAAGCTAACTTATCAGAACCTGCCGCTCCTGCTTTTGGAGGTAATGATCTAAAGCCACCAAATGCCGCAATTCTTATTTTTAGTGAAGTGTCTTTCGCAACACCATTTACTTTTTTTATCCTGGTATCATATCGCTGCTGAGGATATAAGTCTAAAGTTAACTCATCTGACCCACCAGCAACTGTCTTTGTGGGTATTGACTTAATGCCGAAAAAAGCTGCAATTTTGGTCCTGGCCATAATATCTTCAACAGTATTAAATTATATCAGTATTTATCAATTCTGCTGGTATAATTCAAAACCAATGCCAAAGACTATTTATGTAGGTTTTTAATGATTTTCAAAGAGTTAAAATTTATCTATTAAATATTCGGTAAAATATAAATCGATATAATCTTTAAGCGCGACTTTCCAATCTCTCATAATATTAAGCTGGCGCAGATCGAGTTTTTTATTTACCAATCTCTCTGATGGCGGCCTGGGCGCGAAGTATGTTTCTTTGAAATAATCTGAGGTAACCTCATGAAACACAACCTTTTCGTTAAGGCCAAGAATATTTACCAATTCTTCAGCAACTTCGCGCCTGCTTGTCTGTCCTTTACAAACAAGGTTATAAAGACCCCAATACTCTTTTTCTACAATCGCTTTTACGTTTTTAGCAAAATCCACTGTAAAAGTAGGTGTGCCGTCCCTGTCGTCAACTATATAAAGCTCTCTTTTGCCGGCTACGAGTTGTTTTAACAGCTTGTTAATAAACTTCTTATCCTTTTCCGGGCCGCCACCCATCATCCATCCTGCACGGCATATAACGTATCTATCGGCATGCTCAGTCACATAACGCTCGCCCATATATTTTGACCGGGCGTAATGACCCAGCGGATTAGGCAGATCCCAATCATCATACAATGCTTTTTGCCCATCAAAAATTCCTGCGGTACTTATGTATAATACCGGGATATTCAATGAATTAGCAATATATACTGCATTTTCTACTGAGGTAGTATTTGTTAAATAAGTTTCGTCAATATTCAGCTCACAAAATTCAAGGTCAGTATATGCCCCAATGTGGAATAAATAGTGTGGATTAAATTCCACTACATCGCGCTTATATGCATCAAAATCCCTGAAATCTAAAAAACTCAACCACTCAGCGTTTACGTCCTTATCGGTACACTTAAGTTCATAGTCATCTTTAAAAACTCTGTAAAAGGCTTCTCCAAGCATACCGCCAGCACCTGCAATGTAAATTCTTTTTTTAGTTGTCATTTAAGTTTAAGTTTGTTAAAACAGCGTTTAATTTTTTCCAGTGGGTTTCAAAATTGAAAATATCTATGGCATGCTTGCGGGCGTTTTTCCCCATTTGTTCAATCATCAGGTCATCATTCCACAGCTTAAAAAGTTTTTCCCGCAAATCACCTGCGTTTCCGGCTTCAAATAAATAACCGGTTTCCCCGTCCTTTACCAATTCAGGGATGCCGCCTATATCGGCACCTACAACCGGTTTGGAAAATAAAAAACTCTCGGTAATGGAAAACGGAAAGTTTTCATACCATTCAGACGGGCATACCACGAATTTTGAGTTCAACGTTAAATCAAATACCGAATCCTTATTTTGAAATCCCAGGATTTCCACATTTCTAATATCTTCAACTTTTAAATAATTAATTAAATTATCAATTTCAGTTCCAGAACCTGCTATTTTCAATTTTAAGTGCGTTCCCTTTACGGCATCAATCAATGTTTTTACGCCTTTTATTACTTCAACCCTGC
>JABDHD010000087.1 GCA_013285685.1 Bacteroidota bacterium | reverse complement strand
TTTACTTTACCTGGATTTTTCGGCAGCGCCGCCCATGCTGCTGTGACTGCTAAAGCTGATACATCAGCGCTTGAAAAATCTATCCTTACTGCTGACACAACAATGATGAATTCCATCGATACCGTTTGGACATTGGTGGCGGCATTTTTGGTATTTGCCATGCAGGCAGGTTTTGTGATGCTGGAAGTTGGTTTCGCACGCAAACGTGAAACGGTAAACATCCTGATGGAGTGTATTTTTGATACCTGCCTTTGCGGTATCCTTTTCTACGCCATCGGTTATGCGTTTATGTTTAGCAGCGGTAACGGATTTATCGGCTATCACTGGTTCTTCCTGCAAAACACACCCGATCTGTACCCGGGCCAGGGTGTTCCGGTAATAGCGCACTGGATATTCCAATACGCTTTTGCTGATACCTGTTCAACAGTAGTATCAGGTGCAATGATTGGCCGTACCGGTTTCCGTGGCGATATCCTGTATAGTATCGGTATTACCGGGTTTATCTACCCGATTATCGGTCACTGGGCATGGGGTCCTGATGGCTGGTTGGCTTTAATGGGAACCAAAGGCAATTTTTGGCCTTCTTTAGGTCAAGGCTTCCGCGATTTTGCAGGTTCAACTGTTGTACACACTATAGGCGGTATGGCCTCACTGGCGGGGGCAGTCGTCTTAGGGCCCCGCATTGGTCGAATTTTTGCACGAGACGGAGGCGGCATGCCCGCGGGACACAACTTGCCAATGGCAGCGGTGGGCGGCTTTATCTTATGGTTTGGCTGGTACGGTTTTAACCCCGGCAGCTCGCTTTCAGCGATGGATTTGATAGGTATCGGTCGTATTGCAACCAACACCACGCTGGCAGCGTGCGGTGGCGGATTTACCGCTATGGCCGCCGCATTGTGGTGGGGCTCAACCAAAGGGAAATTCGATTTAGGCTTTACCGTAAACGGTTTCCTTGCCGGCCTGGTGGCCATTACCTGCCCTTGTTACTGGGTTAGCCCGCTTGGCGCAACCATACTGGGCGGTGTAGCTGGTTTCGTAGTATTTGGTGGCGTTAAACTGCTGGAGCACCTGCGTATCGATGACCCGATTGGTGCAGTACCGGTTCACGGTTTCGCCGGTATCTGGGGAACATTATCATTAGGCTTGTTCGCCTCAGGTCAATTTGGTGTTACCGGCGCATACGGCGCTGATAACTCAGCAGGACAAATTGTAAAAGGCTTATTCTATGGTGGCGACGCCAGTGTATTAAAAGCACAGGCAACGGGTACCTTTACCATTGCGATAGCAGTATTCAGTGTAACCTGGATCATGATGAAATTGATCATGCTGTTACCGCATCCATGGAAACTGCGTGTTGAGGCACATGGCGAGACAGGCCCGGGCGGTTTGGATATGTTCGACCACGGCGCCAGCGCTTACGACTACGACGACAAAGACGTTGCTTTAGACGGCCTGTTTGAAAAAGGCAGCAAAGTGACAGCATAAAGTCATTGGTCATTAGTCATTAGTCATTAGTTTTGCCACAGTGACTAATGACTATTGACCACTGACCAATGACTAACCCCCTTGCACGGCTGGTTAATTTATTCAAATTTTAACCTTCCGGTACAGCCAGCCATGCAAGGGTTTCTATTACTAACATTTTGAATTTTTTAAAGCGGTTTTCTGAATTATTGAGGTAAAAATAGTTCAGACGGCTATTTTCTTGCACCTGATAATTCAAAATTTTCAAAAGGGTCAGGCATTTCAATCAAACCAAACTATTAATAATTAAAAAAATCAAACAACAACTGTTATCATGAAAAAGAAAATTTTACTTTTAGTTTTATCTGTATCGGCCTTTAGTTTTGCCGCGACGGCGCAGGATACGATAAAGACGACCGGCGATGCACCCCTGGTCATCAGCGGCTCGGTAGATACGTACTTTAAAACGGATTTCTCCGGTAAACCCAATATTCCCACCAGCTTTGCCAATGAAAACAACTCGATATCGATCGGCATGGTCGACCTGGGCTTAAAAAAATCAGTAGGCAACGCATCATTCGTTGGTGAATTGTCTTTCGGCCCAAGAGGTCAGCAGCAGTCAATCCCGAATGCTGACCCGGGTTTGGTTACTTTTCCGGGTACTTCAACAACCGGTGTAGGTTATTCCAGCTACCACATCCAAAACTTATATGTATCTTATAACCTTACCAGCGCCTTAAATGTGACTGCCGGTTATATGTCAACCTTTATCGGTTACGAAGTGATCAGCCCTGCAGCAAACTTTAACTACTCTACATCATACCTGTTCACCAATGGCCCGTTTCAGAACGCAGGTTTTAAGGCAACTTATACCTTTTCGCCTGCTGTAAGCTTAATGGCCGGTATTTTTAACGATTACTGGAACGCCTACCAGTCGGGCGGCAAGGTAAATACCTTTGGCGCACAATTAACCGTTACGCCGGTTAAAAACTGGACAGCTTACCTGAACGTGGCAGCAGGTGATCAATCAGGTACCGAGTTTGACCTGACCACTGCTTACCAGATCACTCCAGCCTTCAAATTAGGCCTGAACGCAGCTGATTTCACAGCGGGTAGCGGCTATGGCTACAAAGGCGGCTTTTCCGGTGTAGCGCTTTACCCGCAGCTGGCTGTTTCCAAAGTGGTAACCCTCGGTATCAGGGGCGAGTACTTCTCTTCCAAAGCAGGCGCCTATTTGAATGCCGGCCCTCCTCCGGGCGAGTCTGTTACAGGTATAACATTCACTGCAAATGTAAAAGCAGGCCCGCTGACCTTCATTCCTGAGATCAGGTTTGATAATTCTTCCAAGAGCGACATGTTTTTGGATGGCAGCGGCAACCTTACACAAGGCGCTACCCAATTCCTGATGGCGGCAGTTTACGCATTTTAGTACCCGAAGATAATTTCTTTTTGAAACCGTTCCCGAATTATCGGGAGCGGTTTTTATATTTATGGCATGAAATATTTGATTCCTGCGTTTCTTTTCATCCTGTTAGCCAAAACTTCGGCTGCGCAGCAGGATTTGCTATCGTTTGATGAACACAATAAATATATTTATTACCAGGTTGAGAGTATGCCGGGCATAGCCGCAGACACCCTGGCACAACGGGGCCTGAAGTATGTAAAGACATTTTACGCCAAAACAACATTTAAAACAGATAATTCCGGCGGAATAAAAGGGGAAGGCAAATTCCTGGTTTACGGAGGTATTTCGGTGCTGAAACATGAGCAGGGCGAAATAGCTTACCAGGTAAATATTGAATTTAAAGACCAAAAATACCGTTTTTGGCTAACCGGCTTTGTGTTTACCCCTTACCAGCGCGACCGGTACGGAAACTTCGTTCCGCAGCAGGGCGTTGATATACCGATGGAACAGGCCACTGCCAAACTGGATAAAAAAGACGTTGATGGCTACCTGGATGAAACCGGTGCATTTTGCAAACAATTCGGCGATCACCTGAAAACATACCTGTCTAAGCTCCCGGAGCCAAAAAAAGCAGACATTGTGAAGAAGGTAGTGACAGATAACTGGTAATTTAAAATCCACATTGTTGCATTTAATTACTATTTTTGTAAAAATACCCCCGCTCAAATAGAAATCTTTTTAAAAACTTCGCAGTCGGTTGAAATAATACTAAATGTTACAATGTTGCAATAACTGTGCAATATTTAATATTAGCATGTCGTTTAAATATAAAATTTAATTTCAATCGACATGCTTATCTCAAAATTTGATTTGTACAAGCTCGAGTGGCTCGAACTTGTATTCGAAAACCGTAACAAAGGCTACGGCGCCTACGAACTGCGGCAGCATCATAACCGCACCATGGTTATGGCAATGACTTTTACCTTTTTAGGCGTGGGGATATTATTCGGAACTTCGGCGATTTTGCAGCACCATCACAAAACGGGTCAGCAATTTGTCGATCACGTGGTGACGCTTGCCCCGCCGCCCGATCAAACAATAAAAAGACTTCCGCCGCCGGTGATACCGCACACTCCGCCGCCGCCAGTTGCCACCATCAGGTATGTCCCGCCGGTGGTGGTGCCGGATGTTGATGTTAGAGAAACGCCGCCTCAACTTACTGACCTTACGGCTGCTATCGGCACAACTACCACTAAAGGCGGGCCGGGCGATCAACTTCCGCTAACCATTGACGAGCCTGCAGGCCCCGCAGCCGCAGTTACAGAAGACAATACCGTTTATCCGGTAAGTGACATACAAATATTCCCGACACCTGTGGGCGGCGAAGATGCATGGAATAAGTTTTTAAGCAAGAATTTGAGATACCCGCCGGAGGCACAGGATGCCGGCGTGGGCGGCAGGGTTTACATGAGCTTTGTTGTTGAAAAAGACGGCACTTTATCAAATTTTACCGTTGAACGTGGGGCCGGATACGGTATGGATGAAGAAGCCAAACGCGTACTAAAGCTGGCCAAAGCCTGGAAACCAGGGCTCCAGAATGGCCGGCCGGTACGCGTGAAGTTTGTTATCCCCATTAATTTTCAATTTGGGGGAGACAACTGATCAATCCATCAAAAAACCGACTTATTACCTTATACAAAGCACGTGAAGCTTCCGGACCGGGGATTTAAACACCTATTTCCGGAGGCTTTCATTTTTCGCGGCGACTTTACCAGTTTGTCTGGTTCCACACCCGCGGCGTGGTATTTTCGTTTTTTTCTTTCTACCGACCTGCGACCCCTACGGGGCCGGCCTTTTCACCTTTCACCTTTCGCCTTTCACCTTTCGCCTTTCACCTTTTACCTTTCGCCTTTCGCCTTTCACCTTTAACCTTTCACCTTTCACCTTTCACCTTTCACCTTTCACCTTTCACCTTTCACCTTTCGCTTTCGCCTTTCACCTTTCACCTTTCACCTTTCGCCTTTTACCTTTCCGCTTTCACCTCTTTTTTCCTAATTTTGCGCATCCTTTCAAATAAGAGCAATTACATTGGAGCACCTGGAATTAACCACCATTGAAACAGCCAAAGACCTTGGTTTACTACCCGAAGAATTTGAACGAATAAAAGAAATATTGGGGCGTGTGCCCAATTTCACCGAGCTGTCTATTTTTTCGGTAATGTGGAGCGAGCATTGCTCGTATAAGAATTCCATCACCTGGCTCAAAACGCTTCCGAAGGATGGCCCGCGTATGCTGGCCAAAGCCGGTGAAGAAAATGCCGGCCTGGTTGACCTTGGCGGCGGCATTGGCTGCGCTTTTAAGATAGAATCACATAACCACCCTTCGGCGCTCGAGCCTTACCAGGGCGCTGCGACCGGCGTCGGTGGTATTAACCGCGATATATTTACCATGGGGGCCCGGCCAATAGCGCAGCTGAACTCCCTGCGTTTTGGCGATCTGTCGCTCGACCGTACCAAATGGCTGGTAAAAGGCGTGGTAAAAGGCATCAGCCATTACGGGAATGCCTTTGGCATACCAACCGTTGGGGGCGAATTGTTTTTTGATGACTGTTATAACGTAAACCCGCTGGTTAATGCTTTTTCTGCAGGGATAGTAAAAGCAGGTGAAACAGTCTCAGCTACTTCTTATGGCGTAGGTAACCCGGTGTATATTGTCGGCTCGGCAACAGGTAAGGACGGTATCCACGGCGCCGCTTTTGCATCCAAGGATATTACCGAAGATTCAGTTAACGATTTGCCTGCGGTGCAGGTGGGGGACCCGTTCCAGGAGAAACTGTTATTGGAGGCTACGCTCGAGGTGATCAAAACCGGCGCCGTGGTAGGGATGCAGGATATGGGCGCTGCAGGGATTATCTGCTCAAACTCGGAAATGTCGGCAAAAGGGGAGCATGGGATGAAAATATACCTGGACCGCGTGCCCATGCGCCAGGAAAATATGAAGCCCTATGAGATATTGCTTTCCGAATCACAGGAAAGGATGCTTATAGTCGTACACAAAGGCCGCGAAAAAGAAGTTGAAGCGGTATTTGATAAGTGGGACCTGAACTGTGCCATCATCGGCGAAGTAACCGATACACAACGCCTGGAATATTATATGAACGGCGAATTGGTGGCCGATGTACCTGCCGACGACCTGGTTTTAGGTGGCGGCGCGCCAGTTTATCAACGGGAATACCGCGAACCGGCCTACTTTAAAAAAAATCAGCAGTTTAATATCGACGATGTGAAAGAACCTGCGGATTTGCTTTCCGTTGCGGAACATTTGATTGGCCACCCCAACATCGCATCTAAAAGATGGGTTACCGATCAGTATGATTCGATGATCGGCACCTCAACCATGACCACCAACCGGCCAAGCGATGCGGCGGTGGTGGCGGTGAAGGACACAGATAAAGCGATTGTTATTACCGTTGATTGCAATTCACGGTACGTTTATGCCGATCCGCAAAAAGGTTGTTCCATTGCCGTTGCTGAAGCGGCCCGTAACATCACCTGCGCCGGCGGCGAACCGGTTGCCATTACCAATTGCCTTAACTTTGGCAACCCTTACAAACCGGAGGTATACTGGCAGTTTGTAGGCGCGATAAAAGGCATGGCCGAGGCCTGCACCAAATTTGAAACCCCGGTTACCGGCGGTAATGTGAGTTTTTACAACCAGTCTTCCGATGAAGGGCCTGTTTTCCCAACGCCAACAATAGGTATGCTGGGCGTGATGGACGACCTGGATAACATCATGACCTCAGATTTTAAAAATGCCGGCGACCTGGTTTACCTGGTAGGGGAGTCTGTTAATGATATCGCATCGTCGCAATACCTGGCTTCCTGGCATAAGATACTGGCGGCCCCGGCGCCATATTTTGACCTTGATAAGGAATATGATATGCACCAGGTAATAAAGGAACTTATCAAACATAAGATCATCCAATCGGCACATGACGTGTCAGATGGCGGTTTATACGTTACCCTGGTTGAATCGGCACTGCCAAACCGCTTAGGTTTTGAAATCGAGACGGATTCAACTATCCGTAAAGATGCGTTTCTTTTCGGTGAAGCACAGGGTAGGGTAGCGGTGAGCATTTCACCCGTTGACCAGGAACGCTTTATTGAGCTGATGGCCACGAGCGAAGTAGATTTTACCTTCCTGGGAGCAGTAACAGGCGGATTTTTAACAATTGATAATGAACCATTCGGGCATATTACCGATATCAAAATGGTTTATGATAATGTGTTGCATGAGTTGTTGGGAGCGTAATGAATAACGGCCAGTGTTTTGTTTAAAAGAACTATACTTTTTTCAGTGTAGGCGCTTTTGTTCCCTTCCAGATAAACCGTTGTTCATTTTTAATGTTGAGGACCCTGATTAGATGCTCAAAATGTCGACTCAACTGTTTACGTATAGCCTGTGAATTCATTCCTTCTTTGCTAACCCCTTTGGAATTTTGATAGGATTTCTTTGAAGCATTGTAGGCGTATGTCAAAAAATTTCTCTTACCAAGATGCGTATATTTGTGAAAAAGTTGCTCTTTAAATATCTGGTTGGACGTACTTTTGTCGCTATAGGCCATGGAAATTGTTTTTACGATACGGGCTCTTAATTTAATGAAGTAACGCGATAGACTGGATGACCGGATAAATATGTCTTGACCATTGTATTCAAAACCGAGATATTGTAATGATTTGTAAAAATATTTCTCGTTGCTGGCATCGGTTACCAACAAGCTCTTTTCAAGCATTTTTTTCTTGTTAAATGCCCGGACCTTGCCAGCAGAGTTCTTCCGGAATTCGGTCAATTCAACTTTTCTTGGCTGAATTTCCAAATGGCAATCGTCATCAATTTTTTTGATGGCAAATTGTTGCAACTTTTCAGCTTTGTCCGCATCGCAGATAATCAGAATATCATCGCAGTATCTCCGATATAGGAACCCTTCTTCTTTACCTTTAGTTATCATCATTTCATCGTAACAGATAAGGTAGATATTGGATAGTAAGGCGCTCATGGCTGACCCTTGAGGGATACCTATCATCGTTCCTGTTTTTTTATCAGGCTTGTCGTTGGTAACAATCAGTCGGTCGTTGCGTAGTTGTTGGTATTTTAAATAGTCTTTCGCACCGGGAACAAGGTCTAACAACGTTCTGGGTGGGGTTTTTAGCTTCTTGAGCTTAACGCCATATTTTTTTAATATGCTATTTTTGCTCGTATAACTATACTGTGTTAGGCGTTTATAGATTTTCAGCTGATCTTCTGGTAATAGTCCGCCGATAACCTGCTGCCATTTTTCTTTTAAGATTTTATGATCGATATGATCAAAATATCCTTTAATGTCCAAAGCTATGGCTGTGCAATTACCACGCCGTTTAACCTCATCGAAAACTTCCTTTGAAAATTGTATATTGCATTTCCCGTCAAGGTCAGTCCTGTAGGCGAGAACGGCCTCGTCGATTCCTATTTTGGTAATATATTGCTGGTATTTTTCATTCAACGCAAAAGCATAAAAACCAAAAATTAGACTATCTAAATGGGCTGCATAGCAAATAGGACGGATTTTCGTTTCAAGGGCAAATTCCCCTTCAGTTGCCTGATACTTATAGCGAGGAGTTTTGATGAGAACTTTGATAAAAGGGCTGAACGCGTAAGTTTCCAACCGGCCATGCACCTTATGGAAAACCTTTAAACCATCATTGAGAATTTGCTTGAGTTCGCCCTGCCTGTCTGGGAACCAGAATTTATGATCGAAATGTGTATAGCCTTTCTTGAGGTATTTTTTGATAGTACCGCCCGACTTGTTTTTAGTCAGCTTGTAATTAATATCTTCCTGTTCCGCCCAGCGTTTCCAGGTGTCCTCTGAAAATAACATACTTTTAATAGGAACTTGGCTGTAGAACCGTCTCTATCTACTGAGGGTTTTCGCCTCTACAAGCCTTAGTCCGCCCTTGGCCAATCATTTTTGTAAATGTGGCACTTTAGGTATCAACCTTTTATAACACCCATCCAGGATTTCAGCCTTGCGGCATCCCTTACCCCGGAACTCCTTTCGGAGACATCGAAGAGACGAAATAAACAACAATAAGATGATAAGTACAACCTTAATTAACACTGTAACTACAATTATTAGCTATCAGCTGAGGTATCATTCAGCAAATAGTATTATCTTTGTAGTACTACTGGCAAGCTTGTCAGTAGTACAGCTTCTAAAGACTGGTAACTTAAACTTATATCCATCGGCCTTACGCCTTTGCGCCGCAAATATACTAAACACTTTCCTTTCTATTAATGGATGTTAAAAAAATGCCGTGATGTTAACAATTTCGCATTTTTGTAAAAACCTAAACACTTTTAGAACTTTGAATGTGAGGTTAATTTTTATTGATTTAAACGATGGAAAAATATCTTGTGGTAATCGAAAAAGCGAAGAGCAACTACTCGGCATTTTCACCCGATGTTTGGGGTTGTGTGTCTACCGGTGCAACTGTAGAGGAAACATTGTAACAAATGAAAGAAGCGCTTCAAATGCACCTTGAATCAATGGTAAGTGGTGGGGAAGAGGCCCCAAAGGTCAAAGGCATTGCTCAGCACATAGCTGATGGGGTATTTAATCCCGGTGAAATTGCCGATGAATATTTTATAACTGAGGTTTATATTGCTGTCCCCCAGCATGCTTAAAATCAACCGCGTACACCACATTGCCATCATCTGTTCCGACTACGCAAAATCGAAACATTTCTACACACAAATACTCGGTTTAAAAATTATTCGCGAAGTTTATCGTAAGGAACGGGATTCCTACAAACTCGATTTACAAGTTGGCGACCAATATCAAATTGAGCTTTTTTCATTCCCAAAGCCTCCGGACAGACCGTCACGACCGGAAGCAGCCGGTTTACGGCACCTGGCATTTGAAGTGGATGATATTGACGGGGCGATTGCTGAAATTAATGCATCAGGCGTAATAACAGAACCAATCCGGGTCGATGAATTCACAGGCAAACGATTCACTTTTTTTGCTGATCCGGATGGATTGCCTATTGAGTTTTACGAGAGATCGCTTTTAAGAAATCGCTCAATGTAAGGATTTGAGTTTGCCCTGTTTTTTGCAGAACAAGGAGATCCAAGTCGCCGGTAACAAGGTAATCGGCATCACCATCGGACGCCAGGGATAGCAAATAATTATCATCCGGGTCTCTGCTTCCTTCCAGGTTAGCCTCAATTTCAACTCGCTTTAGTTTTGAAATGACGATCTCTATAAACCTTGCAACTTGATCCGGTTTTACAAGTTTTTTAAACTTATCACGAACAATTACACGTTTATATTCCTGGAATATTTCATCACTGAATAGGATAATAAGATTGTCATCGGTTAATAGCTGATAAAGTATTCGTCTCGAATTCCGGTTAATGGTTGCGCTTACGTACCAGTTGGTGTCAAGAATTACCCTAAGCTTTTTTGTTGTCATAGCGGACAGCCCGGACTTCAGTCATAATTTCTTCTTCGGAAAGCATTGAGTTGGGCATTTGATTGTCCAGACTTTGCCACCTTTCTTCGAACGTCTGTTTGTTTATCCGTTCTGCAATCTCTAACTGATCCGCTTTTGGCAACCTATTAAACAACTGGAGTATCTTATTAATACTAACTGTCTCCATGATAAATGTTATTCTTTTTTCAATCAAATTTACAAAATAAATGGCAATCTGCATGAATTGACGATTTAACGCGCTATCATTTTTTTCTCGAAATTGTGCGCTTCGCACCCTATATTAGTGCAGTTCCACCAAGTGACCGATTTTACCTCATGCAATTATGAAAACCTTTAAATTATGTGCGTCATTGACTTTCGCTTATATCTTGGTAAGCAACTCCGCCTGCGCCCAGGATAAATACCAGGCCACCTGGGAGTCACTCTCCAAATACAAAACCCCCGAATGGTTCCGCGATGCCAAATTCGGGATATTTATCCATTGGGGCGTGTATTCGGTACCGGCATTTGGGTCGGAGTGGTATCCACGGCAGATGTACCTGGTGGGATCCGACGAGTATAAACATCATATAGCAACCTATGGTCCCCAAAGCAAATTTGGCTACAAGGATTTTATCCCCATGTTTAAGGCGGAGAAGTTTGATCCGCACGCCTGGGTTGCATTATTTAAAAAAGCAGGAGCGAAGTACGTGGTGCCGGTAGCCGAGCATCATGATGGGTTCGCTATGTACAAAACCTCGCTTTCCAAATGGAATGCCTATGATATGGGGCCTCATCGCGACGTAGTTGGCGAGCTTGCTGCCGAGGTGAAAAAACAGGGACTGATATTCGGCCTGTCCTCGCACCGGATAGAGCATTGGTGGTTTTTTAACGGCGGGAAAACTTTTGATTCGGATGTGCTCGACCCAAAGTATAATGATTATTACGGACCAGCGCATAACGAAGATGAAACCATGTCGCCGGAATATATGACCAACTGGCTGATGCGTGATATGGAACTGGTGAACAATTACCAGCCCCAACTGGTTTGGTTCGACTGGTGGATTGAGCAGCCGGCGCTTGATCCTTATAAAAAATCATTTGCCGCATTTTACTACAACAAAGGCCTGGATTGGAATAAGGATGTAGTGATCAACTATAAAAATAATTCCTTCCCTGAAAATACCGCGGTATTGGATATAGAACGTGGTAAACAAGGTGAAATAAGGGCGCTCCCCTGGCAAACGGACGACGCTATTGGCAACCAGTCATGGGGGTATACCACCACCAACACTTTTAAAGATGCCCGTTACGTGGTGACCAATCTGATCGATATTGTCAGCAAAAATGGCAACCTGTTGCTAAATATCGGCCCAAAATCCGACGGTACAATCACCGACCAGGAAACACAGGTTTTACTGGGAACCGGCAAATGGCTTGATGTAAACGGCGCGGCCATTTATGGCACCCGCCCCTGGAAAATTTATGGCGAAGGGCCCACCAAATCGGCCAGCGGCTCATTTGGAGACCAGAAAGAGCCCTTTACCTGGCGGGACGTGCGGTTTACCACCAAAAATGAAACCTTGTTTGTGACGTCATTGGGCCTTGCTGATCAGAATCTCAACATTAAAGCATTGGGAATAAAAGCGGGTAACGGTAAAATTGCGGGCATAAAAATGCTTGGCAGCAGCCAGAAGGTTACCTGGCAGCAAAAGGACGATGCACTGACGATAGCGCCTGCAAAGAACTATCCGTCGGAATATGCGGTCAGTTATGAGGTGGAGTTTGTTCGTTAGTTCATTGGTTCATTAGTTCATTGGTGATTTGCAATCGGATAAATCGTAAATCTAAAATCATAGTTCGTAAATCCAGTGTTTCGTTTTAAGCAGTTCAGCGTTGATCAAACAGGTTGTGCCATGAAGATCAATACCGATGGGGTATTGCTGGGCGCTTTGGCGGAGGCTGATGGGCCGAAATCGATCTTAGATATAGGGACTGGGACGGGAGTGATTGCCTTGATGCTGGCGCAACGCTTTACCGATGCTATAATTAACGCTGTCGAAATTGACCAGTCGGCAGCGGCGACAGCAAGACGCAATTTTAAAAACTCCGTTTTTCATGAACGCCTCCATATTCATTGCGCTGACATCAACGAATATGACGAAAATCTCGAAAGAAAATACGACCTCATCGTATCCAATCCGCCGTTTTATATCAACTCGCTGGGGTCGCCGGCGGAGCGGAAAACATTGGCAAAACATACAGAGGCAAGCTTTTTTGAAATGTTGATAAAAGGCATAGCGAGGTCACTGACGGATAAGGGCTGTTGCTGGCTGATCTTGTCAACGGATGCGGCAGCTGAGGTGAAACCTTTGATAAAACAGAATGGCATGTGTTTGTGGAGGACAATAGATATTTACTCGTACCAGCATTCAGGGCCGCACAGGGCAATTTTGTGTTTTGGCTTTGCTAAAGTTTCGTATCAAACAAGTAAATTCACCATCTATAAAGCAGCCGGTATTTATTCAGAAGAATATAGCAAGCTTTTAAAACCCTATTTTATCGCGTTTTAACATGAAAAACTTATCAATTGTTGCCACAGTTTTATTGACAATACCTATTGCCGGTATTCTTGTTTCTACCATTCAAGTTTATAAAGCGGAAAGTACAACGACCGGTAACGAGTTTTTATATATAAATATGGCCCGGCTGGCATTATCAATACTCATATACGTTCTTTTTTTGATCGTTGCCCTGATTTTGAATGCGAAACAAAAATACATCGAGAACAGTGTAATGTGCGGTACGCTAATAATCGCTTATGTCCTATTTTACCTGGTAGACGCGGTTGCCAATATTTTGGTGCCGCTTTTGCATCATACAACTTAGGGAACGAATACAATTTTTTAAGACTTTTGAAAGAGTAACCTGTTATGTACCACGACTAAATCACCCAAATTTCACCTAACTACTTTAATATGAAAACCTTATCATTTATTTTAACGATATTACTTATTTTACCGATAGGATATCAATTGTTTTCCGCTTATGAATTGCAATTAATGGAAAGCCGGTTCCCGACGTCCCATCACGGTATGGATTATTCGGTGTTGTACTCGCTCAGTTATGTCTTTATCGACGTTATTGCAATAATAGTCGCGATTGTTTTAAATGCCCGGGAAAAATACCTTGTAAACAGTGTTATGTGCGCTACATTATTGATATCGTTCCTTTTAGGGGTAATCATTAATTTCGCGGATAGATTTTTATTTCTTTGGTTAAAATAGGACTCCTTTCAGATACCCACAGTTATTTAGATGACGCCGTTTTCAGGCATTTCGAAAACTGCGATGAAATTTGGCATGCCGGCGATTTCGGCAGCATGGAAGTAATTGAAAAGCTACAGGCCTTTAAACCCTTAAAGGGCGTTTACGGCAATATTGACGGGCCGGAGATCAGGAATATTATGCCCGAAAACCTGCGGTTTAACTGTGAAAAGGTTGACGTTTGGATAACGCATATTGGCGGTTATCCCGGCCGTTACAGCCCGTTAGTGAAGCGTGAAATATACACTAAGCCACCTAATCTTTTTATTTGCGGACACTCGCATATTTTAAAGGTAATTTACGATAAAACCATCAATTGTTTGCATATAAACCCCGGCGCAGCTGGAAAACAGGGCTGGCACAAAGTGAGGACTTTAGTTAGATTTTGTATTTCTGAAGAAAAAATTCATACTTTTGACGTCATTGAATTACAAAAGTAACGCGTATTAAATACACTAAGTCCCTATGAAGATTGCCAAAACATTAGGCCAGTTCATTATTGAAAAGCAGGCCGACTTCCCTTATGCCAAGGGTGAATTATCCCGATTGCTGCGCGATATTGGCATTGCTGCCAAGATCGTAAACCGCGAGGTGAACAAAGCCGGGCTGGCTGATATTCTTGGCGAAAACGGGACCACAAATGTGCAGGGCGAAGGGCAAAAAAAGCTGGACGTTTACGCTAATGAGCAATTTATATCGGCCCTGAAGCATGGCGGCGAGTGCTGTATAGTGGCATCTGAAGAAAGCGACGAATATATCCCCATTGAATCGGCAGTTTCAGTGGATGCCAAATATATTGTGGCGATCGACCCGCTGGACGGCTCTTCAAACATCGATGTTAATGTGGCTGTCGGGACGATCTTTTCTATCTACCGCCGCAAATCAATTAAAGGAAAAGCAAGTATTGATGACGTTTTGCAACGCGGAACGGAGCAGGTAGCCGCGGGGTATGTGATCTACGGCTCATCAACCATGCTGGTTTACACCACCGGGAAGGGCGTTAATGGTTTCACGCTCGATCCGTCCATCGGTGAATTCTGCCTGTCCCATCCCGAAATGAAGATTCCGCATGACGGCGTGATCTATTCTATCAATGAAGGTTACTATGTTCATTTCCCGGACGGAGTAAAAAAATATATTAAATACTGCCAGGTGGAGGACGCGAAAACCAACCGCCCGTATACTTCAAGGTATATTGGCTCGATGGTGGCCGATGTTCATCGCAACCTGATAAAAGGCGGCATATTTATTTACCCGGTAACCGCCAGCGCGCCGAACGGCAAACTGCGTTTGGTTTACGAGTGTAACCCGATGGCTTTTATTATTGAACAGGCTGGTGGGAGAGCTACAAACGGCTACGAACGTATTCTGGACCTCGGAGTAAACGAGTTGCACCAGCGCTCGGCCATATTTATCGGCTCCGAAAATATGGTGAGAAAAGCCGAGGAAATGATGGCCTGTTTTTCTCCCCAAATGACTAAAACGACTTTTGAAGGAGAGGTGGTGCTGCAGTGAAACCTCACCTAAATCCTCTCCTAAAGGAGAGGACTTTAAAAACCAAGCAGGGCTATAACAAATTCGCCTTAGCAGATTCCATTTCAAAAACCGAATCGATCAGCAGGTTTTTTTGCTTGCCGGCGGCAACAGCCAGTTCGTCGCATCGTTCATTTTCGGGGTGACCCGCATGGCCGCGTACCCAAACAAATTTGAATTTATGTATTTTGCTGATTTCCAGGAAGCGCAGCCAAAGGTCCTTGTTCTTTTTTCCGGCAAAACCTTTTTGCAGCCAGCCGTAAACCCATCTTTTTTCGATAGCGTCGATCACATATTTCGAATCCGAGTAAATGGTAACGTCCTGGTTAGGGCTTTTCAAAGCCTCAAGACCCTTTATTACCGCAAGCAGTTCCATGCGGTTGTTGGTGGTTTTACGGAACCCTTCCGAAAGCTCTTTATAATGTTTCCCCGAACGCAGGATCACCCCATATCCGCCCGGCCCCGGGTTGCCGCTTGATGCGCCATCAGTAAAAATTTCGATCATTGCTTTAGTCCATAGACCATGGTCGATAGTCCATAGTCGAGCTTCAAAAATAGAAACAATAATTTAGGGCGATGCCTTGTTTTTATTAAAATAGAGATATTTATTGCCTTAATGGCTATGGTCTATGGTCCATGGTCTATGGTCCATAGACTAAGAAATCCTCTTCATCTTCAACCTCAGCGAATTCCCAATCACCACCACATCCGAAAATGCCATGGCAAATGCGCCGATCATCGGGCTTAAAAAGCCGAAAGCTGCCAGCGGGATGGCAACAATATTATAGGCAAAGGCCCAGAAAAGATTTTGTTTGATGGTGATGAGTGTATGTTTGCTGATTTGCAAAAACTTGACCACGGAGCCCAGGTCGGTGTTTAGCAGCACAACCCGGGCTGATTGTATTGCTACCTGGCTTGCATCATTCATAGATACCCCTACATCGGCTTTGGTGAGGGCAGGGGCATCGTTGATACCGTCGCCGATCATGATGGTTTTACCTTTCTGGCGGTAAATGTCAATCACGGTTAATTTTTCGTCAGGGAGGGTTTCGGCATGTACCTCGTCAATCCCAATCTGTTGCGCTACTTTTAAGCAACGGCTTTTTTTGTCGCCGCTCAGCAGCACGGGGATGATATTCATCTTTTTAAGCTGCGCCACCAGGTTGGCGGCCTCCGGTTTGATATCATCGTCGATGGCGATTTGGGCGAGCAATTTTTGATTTTTAAAAAGTACGATGTTGAAATCGCCGTCGTTTGATTTGCCGGCCCCCAGGAAATAATGGTTACCGTCAACATCTTCGGCACGCATGCCCAAGCCTTTCTCTTCCGCCGCCGACTTCAGTATCAGCCTTTCCTTTGGCAGCACCGAGAGTTCATTCACCAGCGATTTGGCTATCGGATGGTTTGACCGCTCTTCGATCGCTACGATTATACCCCTTATTTTTTCGACAGATGCATCTTCTTCTGCCTTTATATCATGTATTCTGAATTTGCCGGTAGTTAGTGTCCCGGTTTTATCAAACACCACATATTTGGCGTTGGCTACCGCTTCAATGGTATCGCCGCCTTTGATGAGTATCCCATTTTTAGCCGCACGGCCCAGGCCAACCATCACCGCAGTAGGCGTGGCCAGGCCCATTGCGCAGGGGCATGAGATCACCAGCACAGCGATGGCATTCATGAGCGATTCGCGCATCCCCACGTGACCAACCAGGAAGGCAATTCCAAACGTGATTACTGCAATTAAAATAACAGCGGGCACAAATATGGCCGCAACCTGGTCGCCCAGTTTTTGAACCGGGGGCTTGGCGGCCTGTGCCTTTTTCATCAGGTCGATGATTTGGGACAACACCGTATTTGAGCCCACTTTGGTGGCGATCATCCGGACATTGCCATGTTCCACTATTGTCCCGCCAATTAGTTTATCGTATTTGCTTTTTTCAACAGGGATGCTTTCGCCCGTGAGCATCGACTCATTTACCGAGGCATCGCCCGAAAGCACTTCACCATCAACAGGTACCTTATCGCCCTCGTTAACCAAAAGGGTATCGCCAGGGCGTACATCGCGCGCGCTGATCACCTCTACCTCGCCATTCAGGATGCGGTTTGCATTTACCTGCTGAATTTTTACCAGGTCCTTTAAAGCGGAGGTGGTTTGCGTGATCGACCGTTTCTCCAGCACGTTGCCCAGCAAAACCAATGAAATAATAACAGCGCAGGTCTCGTAAAACTGGTAGCGCATGCCCATACCTTCAATAGTCCCTATCAGGCTGTAAACAAACGCAGCAGTCGAGCCCACAAATATCAGCACATCCATATTTGGTACGCCGCCCTTGAGAGAGCCTATAGCGCTTTTTCCAAAGTGCAGGCATCCCACTATAAAAACAGGCAGGCATAGCAGCAATTGCAGGATGGAGTTATGCAAAAATTCCCAGGGCAAAACCATGGGCAGCAGCAGGGGCACAGTAAGTATGGCGCAGAACAGGAACTTATTCTCAACCTTTTCATAAAAAGGCGTTACTTCCAGCGCCGGGTCATCAACAACTTTGTACCCTAACCCTTCTATGTCTTTTATAATGCCGGGCAGTTCTGATGGCTCGCTGCCTGAAAATTTTACTTCTTCGCCGGCAAAATCAACCAGTATGTTTTTCAGCCCTTTTTTCTCCAGCAACCTATGAACCGAGATGGCGCAATTGTTGCAGTGCATCCCGGTTACATTCAATTCAACCAATTGTTCAGCCATGTACCAAATTTACGGTAAACGTGCGCGGCAAGGGTAAGTGGAGTGTAATATTAGGAGTTGAAATGTTATAAAGTTGGAATGTTGCAATACCCTGAGGTTATAACCTTGTGCAAAAAGACTTTAACATACAATTTCAGGTGCATAAGACTAACAAAAGAAAAAAAACAACATTTCAACATTGCAACCTTGCAACATTCCAACAAAAACAACTATTTTTGCATTCTCCAAAACGGTAGATGTAGCTCAGTTGGTTAGAGCATCGGTTTGTGGTACCGAGGGTCGTGGGTTCGAGCCCCATCATTTACCCGGATTTTTTTTCGCCTCTCAAGAAATTGAGGGGCGTTTTTTTTTTTACATGGTGCGGTGATAACACCGACCATAAGCTGGAATAAGAAATGGCAATATACCGGATCAAGTTGAATAGTTGGGGGATAGAATTTCTAAGCATAGATTTTGGCTAAGCGGAATAAGAAGAAAGCAGTGTCTCTGACGCCTCTGGATGTCGCCCTGAAAGCTTTTACCTTAGCGTTGAATGATTCTGCCGAGGCATTGGTACTTCGATTATTGAAGAAGTTTAAGATCGACAGGTAATGGTTTTCAATGGACCTGGAAACGGTTTTAAAAGATTCAATGCCTGCCGCTTCCACATCATTATACCAGATAGCAAGCCTTTTAAATGCCTGTTGCTTACTCTTGCAGATGGTAAATATATTACCCAGGCGCATAGCCAGTTCATAGGCTTTATACAGCTCTGGATACCTGGGGAATAGTATATCAGCTCTTTCCTTTTGCGAGTTGGTCCATTTGGATTGATGCTTAAAGAGCAGATAGCGGCTTCTTGCCAGTAGTTGCTTTAAGGTATCTCCATTAGACAACACCTCCGGCTGAAAGGCCTGTTTATTTCTTTTGGCCGCTTCAATAAGTTTATTTTCCTCATCCAAAGCTTCCCATCGGTATTTGATCCTGAGTTCCTGTACCGCGTCATAAGCCAGCTTTTGTACATGGAAGCGATCAATAACTCTTTCGGCATTACTAAAGCATCTGCGAATGGCTTTGATCATATTAGCCGCCATATCCATTGTAACCTCCGTTACCTTGTTCCGGATACGCAGCGGTATCTTTTCCAGTACAGTGATAATCTGTTCAGCCTGTGTGCCTTTGAGCAT
>JABDHD010000086.1 GCA_013285685.1 Bacteroidota bacterium | reverse complement strand
GAAAAAATGGAGCATTTTGGGCCCTCCGGTAAAGTTTCATTATTTGTAAAAAGAGAAAAAAGGTACCATCATGAGAAAAAAGGGCATTCCGGCCATTAATCGTGAACCATGAACTACCTGACCTTTTCCGTTTCAATTCTAAGTTCGATGAGCTGCAGCTTTCCGCTGATCTCTTTCAAGGTAAAGGCGATCCGGTACGCGCCTTTACCGCTGTCCATCAGGAGCACCCCAAACTGGTAATGAGGGTTCGAATTTATTTTATGCAGTACTTTAACCGAAAGGGGCCGGTTTTGACTGAAAAAATTATTTAAAACAACCTCTGCCTGAGCTTTTGAGTAAGTGTTTTCGTTCCCCTGTATAACAACATCCACACTTTCGGCCATGAGTGTGGAAAGCTCGTGCATATTCCCCTGCCTGATGATGCCTGCCACTTTATTAATGGGGTCGTCGGTGGCGAAGCTCCGAAAAGTTATGAAAATGATAAAAAAAGGCAGGTAGCGTTTCTTCATAGCATTCAGCAGGCAAAAAAGTAAAAAACCGTGGCAAAAATTTGCGTTTGATCAACCGTTTCGTGCAGCACAATGGGTTTGGGGTGTAACCCAAGTCGGGGTTCTGAAATTCTCGTTACTAAAACCGGTCGATTAGTTCAGGGAAATCGCGTTTAAAGTTTAATTGCAGCTCCCTCTTTCCGCCGCAGGCGAAGAGAGGGTGGTCGAGCAAAGCGATGACCGGGTGAGTCAACCCGGCGGACATTACCGCAAATGCATTAGCGTCAATGTCCGCCGGGTTGACTCACCCTCCCGTACGTACGGGACTGCGCTGCTCGACCCTCTCTTCCGCTTCGCGGGAAAGAGGGTAAGGCACTTATTTACAATTTAACAACCAAAACCATATTAAACGCCATTTCCCCGGTCGATTAGTAAATATAATTACCATATTAAAACGCTCCCTTTATATTTGCATTGTGGAAGATCAAAAAAAAGTTGCACTAATTATACTTGACGGCTGGGGATACGGCCGCGAAGACAGTTCGAACGCCATATTTATGGCACATACCCCGTTTGTCGATTCTCTTTTAAAAAAATACCCTAATTCAAAACTCGAAGCCTCGGGTACGGCGGTAGGTCTGCCCGAAGGGCAGATGGGCAATTCGGAAGTGGGACATATGAACCTGGGCGCCGGGCGCGTGGTTTACCAGGAGCTTGGCCGGATACATAAAGCCGTTGATGACAATGAACTGCCTGGCAACCCGGTATTGATTGAGGCGTTTGAATACGCTAAACAAAACAACAAAAATGTTCATTTGATCGGCCTTGTTTCTGATGGGGGTGTCCACTCCCACATCAGGCATGTTAAGGGCTTGTGTGATGCGGCCAACGGCTTTGGGTTGCAGAAAGTATTTGTTCATGCTTTCCTGGACGGGCGCGATACTGACCCGAAATCGGGCGCAGGATTTATAACCGATCTGGAAAACCACATAAAAGATACGCCTGTAAAATTGGCATCGGCTATCGGCAGATACTATGCAATGGACCGCGATAATCGCTGGGAGCGGATAAAACTCGCTTATGATTTAATGGTGAATGGCGTTGGCGATCCGTCGAAAGATATTGTTCAATCTATCAAAGAATCGTATTTAAGAGATATAACCGATGAATTTATTAAACCAATTGTCGGGATTGATAAAAACGGGGAACCGCTTGCCACTATAGAAGAAGGTGACGTAGTGATCTGTTTTAACTTCAGGACCGACCGCGGCCGCGAGATTACGATTGCTTTAACGCAAAGGGCATTCCCCGAATATAATATGCACCCGTTAAACCTGCATTATATTACGATGACGCCTTATGACGAAACCTTTAAAGGCGTAAAAGTGCTTTTTGATAAAGAGGACCTGACTAAAACACTTGGCGAAATTTTGCAGGAAGCAGGCAAAAACCAGATCAGGATAGCGGAGACAGAGAAGTATCCGCATGTCACCTTTTTCTTCTCAGGCGGTCGCGAAAAGGCATTTGAAAATGAAAAGCGCTTGCTGGTTCCGTCACCTAAAGTTGCCACTTATGACCTGCAGCCCGAGATGAGCGCACTGGCTATACGTGATGCCATTTTACCGGAATTAAAAAGCGGCTGGCCGGATGTGATCATCCTAAACTTCGCCAATACCGATATGGTTGGGCATACCGGCGTATTCAGCGCGGTAGTTAAAGCTGCTGAAACGGTTGATGCCTGTACGAAAGAGGTGGTGGAAACGGGGATAGCAAACGGCTACTCCTTTATCATCATTGCCGACCATGGCAACGCGGATTATATGATCAATGACGATGGTACGCCAAATACAGCGCACTCCACCAATTTGGTGCCCTGCATTATTATCGATAAAGATGTTAAACAGGTGAAAGATGGCAAATTAGGTGATATAGCGCCGACGATTCTCAAAATGATTGGCGTTCCTATTCCTGAAAAAATGACGGGCAATGTCCTGGTATAAGTCAACCTTAAAAAACCTGCCCGGGTTGATGCTGGGTCTTGCACTGTTGGTTTGCCTGCCGGCGTGCAAACCCCACATTGAAAATAATGGCGCGTTTGATTTAAGCGGTTATATCAAAAAAGAGGCCGCGCGGCTTAAAAAGGCAAACAGGCCGGTTGTAAAAACAGTTTATCACAACGGCATAACTGAAACCAAAACCGTTCATATTGCTAACTGGGAACAGGAGCTGGGCCTTTTTATCGATGCCGATATAAACAAACCCACCTGGAGGAACAACTACAACGTGACAGACGAGGACAGTCTCCTGGCGTATCGTGCGAAGGATTCAACATTGAAAGTGAGTGAAATACTCATTAACCGTACTAAACAAAAAATACGCTGGATACTGATCTACACCAAAACCCCGAAGAATTATCTTTATACAACCACGCAAAAGCTCGTCTACTATCCCGACTCTTTATACTACATATCCACGCGGCAGGATGTCAGGTTTATGGGGAGGAATTATTACCGGGTAACGGGGGTGATTGGCAAGTAGAGACGCAATATTTTGCGTCTCGAAACGGCGTCGCGGGATTTACCGGAAAGCCTCGGTCGTTGGGGTCCGAGACGCAAAATATTGCGTCTCTACGATTATCTCTTCGCCAGCGCATCGTCCAATTTTTGCCGGGACTGATCAATCAGGGCGGCTATGTCAACCCTTGAGGGGTTATCGGTAAGCACTTTTTCAAAATCGGCAATAGAAGCCTTTAGCGAGTTAATGCCGCGGTATTTATCGAAATAATGGCCTGCGGCTGTCAGTTTAAAGATGCCGTATTCGCGGTAGGCGATGCCTCTTGTTTGGTAGAACTTATTGCTGGAGTCGGTGGGGTCGATGGAAATGGCTTTGGTCAGGTCGAAAATTGCACCCAATAAATATTTTTCCTTATCTGACGCCGAAAGCTGGTTGTCTTTTCCGAGGTAGCTTTTTGCCCTGGCCCGGTAATAATAGGCGCTGGCGTCAACCGGGTTTATGCTGAGTACTTTTGTATAGGCCGCAACTGATTTTTTATAGTTTTCGCTATGATAATAGGAATAGCCAAGCATCCACAGCGCATTGGCATTGGTTGAATCGATCAGGCAGGCTTTTTCGAGTTGCAGAACCGCTGCTTTAAAATCACCGTTCATCAATGCCTGCTGCCCTAACTTTACATAGGCATTTTGTGCCGATGCCGTTTCGAGCGAAGTGATAAGCAGCAAGGAAAAGATGACAGACAACTTCATCGGGGCAACTTGTTTATCAAAATATTATCAAAACAGTATATCATTAACTGATATTTCCGCAAATTATTATACCATTCGGGCTGGTTTCGACAAAATAATTTATCGCTTTATCAAATCAAAAAGCATGCGATTATATGACTTTTTTTCATCTTTATCAATAATTCGTAGGTATTTCGATAAAAGGGCTTAACTTTATAACAGGCATATAATCAACTTTTTATGCGCTGCTTATGCTTGGGGGCATATCTTGGCATAGGTCTTGACCCATAAAATATATCTGATAGCAGGCAGCTATTTGACCAGTTGTATCGTCATTTAACTTTGAAGGGCTGACAATATGACGTTTTTATATATCCACTTGAAAGGCACCTGATGAGTTTTGATCCATTTGATTTTAGAAGCGCTTTACCGGTAATAAACGAGGAGTCGGAGTTTTTTCCTTTACTGTCATCCGAGGATGAGGAGGAAATGAACAATGAACAGCTCCCCGATGTCTTGTCGATACTGCCGCTGCGTAATACTGTTTTATTTCCCGGGGTTGTAATCCCAATCACCGTTGGGCGTGATAAATCGATCAGGTTGATCCGCGACGCCAATAAAGGCAACAAGATGATTGGCGTGGTGGCCCAGCAGGATGTGAGTATTGAAGACCCATCTTTTTCGCAGTTAAATAAGGTTGGTACGATAGCGCTGATCATCAAAATGCTGCAGATGCCTGACGGGAATACTACCGTCATCCTCCAGGGTAAAAAACGGTTCATCCTTAAAGAAGAAGTTCAGAGTGCGCCGTATATTAAGGCCACTATTGAGCCTTTTAAAGAAATAAAGCATAAGGACGACAAGGAATTTAAAGCGATGGTCTCATCCATTAAGGACATGGCCATGAGCATCATCCAGCTGTCGCCTAATATCCCAAGCGAAGCCGGCATCGCCATCCGCAATATCGAAAGCATCTCATTTTTGATCAATTTCATTTCTTCAAACATGAATGCCGATATGAATGCCAAACAGCACTTGCTGGAAGAGCCAAGCCTGCGCAATCGTGCAAACCTGGTTTTAGAGCATCTTACGCTTGATTTGCAGATGCTGGAGCTTAAAAACCAGATACAAAGCAAAGTGAGGGTTGACCTGGACAAACAGCAACGCGACTATTTTTTAAACCAGCAGCTTAAAACCATCCAGGAAGAACTCGGCGGTAATTCGCCGGATCTTGAAATAGACAGTCTGAAGACACGTGGCGCCAAAAAGAAGTGGGGAAAAGAAGTAAAAGAACATTTTAGTAAGGAACTGGATAAGCTTATCCGTACCAACCCCATGGCGGCAGATTATTCCGTGCAGATCAATTACCTTGAATTATTGCTGGACCTGCCGTGGAATGAGTTTACCAAAGATAATTTTGACTTAAAGCGGGCCCAAAAGATATTGGATAAGGACCATTTTGGGCTTGATAAAGTAAAGCAGCGTATTATTGAATACCTGGCGGTATTAAAACTAAAGCACAACATGAAGGCGCCCATCCTTTGCCTGGTTGGCCCTCCGGGCGTTGGCAAAACTTCGCTGGGCAAATCTATTGCAAGGGCGTTGGGGCGCAAATATGTGCGGATGGCTTTGGGCGGCATCCGCGACGAAGCCGAAATACGCGGTCACCGTAAAACTTATATCGGCGCAATGCCGGGCCGCATTATACAGTCGGTTAAAAAAGCCGGCGCCGCAAACCCGGTATTTATTTTGGACGAGATTGATAAGGTTGGCAATGATTTCAGGGGCGACCCCTCATCGGCTTTGCTGGAAGTGCTCGACCCGGAACAAAACAGCACATTTTATGACCATTTCGTCGAAATGGACTTCGACCTGTCGAACGTCATGTTTATCGCGACAGCAAACTCATTAAGCAATATACAACCCGCATTGCTTGACCGTATGGAGATCATCGAAGTAAGCGGCTACACCATTGAAGAAAAAGTGGAGATTGCCAAACAGCATTTGATACCAAAACAGCGCGAGGCCCACGGCTTAAAGCTCAAAGATGTAACCTTAAAAAATGACATTATTGAAAAGCTGGTGGTTGATTACACCCGCGAGTCGGGCGTACGCGCGCTGGAAAAGAAAATCGGGTCGCTGGTAAGAGGTATTGCGAAGAATATCGCAATGGATGAGCCTTATACCGCTGTTGTAAGCAAAAAAGATGTAGAGACGATACTTGGCGCACCTATATTTGACAAGGACCTGTATGAAGGCAATGAAGTTGCCGGCGTGGTTACAGGCCTGGCCTGGACACAGGTAGGCGGCGACATCCTGTTTATTGAAGCCAGCCTGAGCCGCGGTAAAGGAAAACTTTCCATCACCGGCAGCCTGGGCGATGTGATGAAGGAATCCGTAAGTATTGCATTAGCCTACCTGAGGGCGCATGGTGAAGATTTTGGTATTGACCCAAGACTTTTTGACCAGTGGGACATCCATATTCACGTACCAGCTGGCGCTACACCTAAAGATGGCCCTTCGGCAGGCGTTACCATGCTTACGGCCTTAACATCGGCTTTCACCCAGCGCAAGCTAAAACCGCACCTGGCGATGACCGGCGAAATTACCCTGCGCGGCCGTGTATTGCCTGTGGGCGGTATAAAGGAAAAAATACTGGCTGCAAAACGCGCCAATATAAAAGATATCATCCTTTGCGCCGCCAACAAAAAAGATATCCTCGAGATCAAAGGCGATTACATCAAAGACCTTAACTTTCATTACGTAACTGATATGCGCGAAGTGATCAACCTTGCGCTTTTGAATGAAAAAGTAAGCAAACCCATCGATCTGACCGTTAAGGAAGAGGTGAGCGCAGCCTTGAATTAAGAGCTGCGTTAACCTTTTGCAAAGTAACTGTAATTGCTGCGATGTGATGTTAACTGTTTTTGTCGGTTTATCATTCGCAGGCCCCCGTGCTTTGCGCTCATACTTTTCGCGACGTATTCTAACCCAAAACATCCAACCCTTTTCAACGGTTTTGCAGGCCTGCAAATATTTATAAGTAATAACGGGGTCAAATATTTTAATAGTTATTAAAACAGGCAAAATCCTCTTTTTTAGCCGCTAATGGGCTTTTTTAAGGCCGCCAGCCTATCCCGCACGTATGTCATTGAAACCTTTTTTTACCATAAGCCGTATTACGCACTATCATAATTATAAAGTTATTTTGGTTTCAGTTAAAATCTCAATCTAAGCAAATTCAGAAAATGAAAAGGGCGTTATTAATAAAATGTATATTTTTTGTATTACTCGTCGCCTCGCAGCTTTGTGCCAAAGCACAAAACCTGGAGGAAGACACGGTAAAAAGGGACTCAACGATTGTGCCGGCTAACAAGCCCCGCACCGTATTTCTGGAAATTGGCGGACCTGGCCTCGCACTCACGGCCAACTACGATACCCGGTTTGGCAATCAACGGGATAAATGGGGGTTTAGGGTTGGCGCAGGCTATTACAACACCGGTGCAAACTGGATAGCATCTGTTCCGCTGCAGGTAAATTACCTGTACTCACTCGGCAAAAATAGCAGCAGCAAATTTGCTGAAAACAGTTTCGTGGAATTGGGTATAGGCACCACGTTTATGCGCTCGCAAGGCAGCCAAAACGGTACCACTTTTCAGTTCGACGATGACACAGGTTTTTTTGGAACTGCCACCATCGGTTACCGGTATGAGCAGCAAGACGGCGGGATCAATTTTAGGATTGGCTTTGTCCCAACAGTATCAGCATATGGCTTTATTCCAATCGGCGGTTTGAGTGTTGGGTATACTTTTTAAGTTGATTAAGTTGGATTAAGTTGACCCGGTTAATTAAGTTAACCGGGGTTTCAACTAAAAAAATAAAAAGCCTCCTGTTTATCGGGAGGCTTTTCTTATTTTCGGGGTTTATATCCAGCGGAATGAAATTCAAAATATTCACTTTCATCGTTTTCCTGTTTGCGACAACGGCCATTTTTGGCCAAACGCATACTACTGAAATAGGCGTAGAAACCGACAACGATTCTTATTTGCTCCAGGGCTCTGACAGGTACTACACCGATGGTATTTTTATTTATTACCGCCATGCATTAAACGTAAGCGGGAGCCGGAAGCTGCAAAACAAAGTTTTGGGGTTTGAGCTCGGCCAAAAGATATTTAACCCGCAGAGCGGCAGCATTGCTGATTTGAAGGGCGTTGATCAGCCATCGGCGATTGACCGCCCGTTTGCTGCGTACCTTTATGTTGGCTCAACACTGAATTTTTTGTATAAAGATGAAAGCAGCTTGAAACTCAGCGCACAGCTCGGCGTTGTAGGGCCGAATGCTTACGGCAAACAGGTACAGGATTTTGTACACGATAACTTTGGCTTCTATCACCCCAGCGGCTGGGAGTACCAGATCAATAACGACTACGAGATCAACCTTTCGGCGGCGTATAACAAGCTGCTTGCACGAAATTCATGGATCGATCTGTCGTTGGCCAGTTACGTTAACCTCGGGCTTGGTTTTACCGGCGCTGGCATTGGGCCAATGGTGCGGTTGGGGTCGTTCAACCAGTTGTTTAATTCCGTAAGCACACAAAGCACGGTTACCCAGGATAAGAATGCGCAACTTTTTCATAAAAATGAGTTCTTTTTCTATTATGAACCGCTCATCAATTATGTTGCCTATGATGCCACCATACAAGGCGGCCTGTTTGATAACCACAGCGGCCTTGAAATAACAAAAGATAAAGAGCCCTTCGTTCTGAGCAACGAATTTGGCGTAGGCCTCACCGCAAATCGTTTTGTTTTTAATGTTGCGGTCATCCTGCATACACTCGACGATAAAGAAATGGTACAATCGCACCAATGGGGGGCGGTGACGGGGTTTTATAGGTTTAAGTAGAGGGGTTCATGGTTCATGGTTCATAGTTCATAGTTCATGGTTCATAGTTCATAGTTCATGGTTCACGGTAGGAGAGATTTTTTGCTATGAACTATGAACCATGAACCATGAACTAATCAAACTCCTTCCTTCTATTCTCCTTCTTCAGCGAATTTAGCCGTTTATTCTCCAGGCGGGCTTGTTTGGCAGCTTTGCTTATTTTGGTCGGTTTGCGGGCTTTGGGTTTATGTAATGCGGCGATGAGTATTGTTATCAGCCTTTCTACCGCTTTTTCTTTATTCAGATACTGGCTGCGCTCCTCATCACAAACCACCTGCACCAGGCCGTCCTTATTAAACCGGGATTGCAGTTTATTATTCAGCAGTTCTTTTTCTTCGCCGGTAAATAACAACGAGTCTGCTATCGAAAACAACAATTCGACCTTAGAGGATACCTTGTTTACATTTTGCCCGCCTTTGCCGCCGCTGCGCGAGGTTTTATAAGTGATCTCCTTTTGCAGCTCGGTTTTTGTAAAATTCATGGGGCGAAAATAGTTGATTAAGTTGAATGGTTGATTGAGTTGATTAAGTTAAATGGTGGATTATGTTTGCTGTCCGCCGAAAGGTGCTAAATAACTCAATCAACTTAATCCAACTTAATCAACCCAATCAACTAATTCCGTACTTTAGCCCTCATGAGTAACAACATCGTGGTTGCTATTGATGGCTATTCGTCGTGCGGAAAAAGCACGCTGGCAAAGGCATTAGCCAAAAACCTGCATTTTGTGTATGTAGACAGCGGCGCGATGTACCGCGCTGTGGCGCTTTATTTTTTAAGGAATAAGATCGATCTTAACGATCATGGCCAGGTTAACGATGCCTTAAAGAAAATTCATCTCAACTTCCACGCGCGCGATTATGAAACGCACATTACGCTGAATGATGAAGAGGTGTCAGCTGAGATCAGGCAGATGCCCGTGTCGGAAAGCGTTAGCGCGGTATCGGCTATTCACGAGGTCCGCCATGAGATGGTGAAGCAGCAGCAGCGAATGGGGCGCTCAAAAAATATTGTTATGGATGGCCGGGATATCGGCACCGCCGTTTTCCCTGATGCAACAGTAAAGTTTTTTATGACGGCAGATCCAATCACCCGCGCAGAAAGACGTTACAAAGAACTTTTACCTAAAAACCCCGAAATAACCCTGCAAGAAGTTTTTGAAAACCTGGCCCACCGCGATTACCAGGATACCACCCGTAAAGAAAGCCCCCTGGTAAGGGCCGAAGACGCGATTATACTGGACAATACGGACCTGACACCGGATGAACAGTTACTTTTTGCGCTGAGTAAGGTGGAACCTTTTCTTTGATTTCGGATTTCGGATTTCGGATTTTCGATTTCGGAATTATTGCAGCGGATTTTTATCAAGAGCTGAACTGGACAGCTTCAACGCCAAACCGCCTCAAAAAATCTACACCCTCGTCACTGGCAAGGCCCTTGTAGGCCGCGTAGGATCTGTCATAAAAAACTTTTACAACACCTGCTGAATAGATGAGCCTTGCGCAGGGAAGGCAAGGCGACAGGGTGGTATACAGCGTGGCGCCTTCCAGGTTGGCGCCGTTTTTTACGGCATACAGGATCGCATTCTCTTCGGCATGCAAGGCCAGCGAGCAGCTGCCTTTGGAGTCCCGGGGGCAGCCCACACCGGGCCATTCTTCATCGCAATTGTGTGTATGCGCGGGCGGGCCGTTATAGCCAATGGAAATAATGCGCGTGTCTTTGGTTAAAACCGCCCCCACATGCTGTTTTACGCAGTGCGAGCGCTTGGCCAGGTCATTGGCCAGGTTCATAAATATTTGATCGAAAGAAAGTGTACTCATGGGTAGTTAGTTCATTGGTTCATTAGTCCACTGGTTTATTAGTATTAAAGCGATATAACCAATGAACTAATAAACCAGTGAACCAATCAACAAAATTAATGGGTAGTTAGTTCATTGGTTCATCAGTTCACTGGTTTATTAGTATTAAAGCGATATAACCAATGAACTAATAAACCAGTGAACCAATCAACAAAATTAATGGGTAGTTAGTTCATTGGTTCATCAGTTCACTGGTTTATTAGTATTAAAGCGATATAACCAATGAACTAATAAACCAGTGAACCAATCAACAAAATTAATGGGTAGTTAGTTCATTGGTTCATCAGTTCACTGGTTTATTAGTATTAAAGCGATATAACCAGTGAACTAATGAACGAGTGAACCAATCAACAAAATTAATGGGTAGTTAGTTCATTGGTTCATTAGTTCACTGGTTTATTAGTATTAAAGCGAAATAACCAATGAACTAATGAACCAGTGAACCAATCAACAAAATTAATGCGCGCCTGACGCTTCTATGTGGTCAATGTTAATCCCTTGTTTCTTTAATTCAAAACCAGCTTTCCAGGCGAAAAATGTGAGGTAACCAAAACCTATCACCGGAACGATGTAGGAGAAGTGAATCCCACTCATGCCACTAACGGCGTGTTGTGCTGTATCTGATAATATACCTTGTAACGGTGGAATAATCGATCCGCCCAATATCATCATAATAAGAAAGGCCGAACCCTGACTGGTGTATTTTCCCAGCCCTGTTATAGCTAAAGCAAAAATGGATGGCCACATAATTGAGCAGCAAAGACCGCCGCTAATAAATGCAAATAAACCAACTCTGCCGGTAGTGAATAAACCGATTATAATAGTTATCACGCCGAGTATACCGAATATTGTAAGGGTACGTACAGGCTTTTGCTGACCAACGTAAAACCCAACCATCAATACCGCCACACAAACTGCGTAAATGTAAAAACTACTAACATCCTTACAAGTGGCAGCATTTACGCCGAGTACAACAGCAAATGCAATAAACGGCATAACGAGGGTCAAAATATTTTTGGTCATTTTTGACAGGTTAAATGCACCAATGGCTCCGGTCCATCGGCCTATCATTAAACTGCCCCAGTAAAGCGATATAAATGGTGCGATCTGATCAGCGGTGTAACCACCAAACTCAGGTGTTTTAAGCAAAGAACCCATGTTGCTTTGTATCGTTACTTCAACGCCAACATAAGTAAATATGGCAATCATGCCGTATATCAATTGAGGATATTGCATTGCACCCCAGCCTTCCTTATTTTTATTTGCTGCTATTAAGATAAAAATAAATGAGAGCAGGATGATGCCAAGTGCCGAATAAACGAAGTAGGATTGGGCTATGTGCGTGTATTTGCTCACTATCGGATTAACCATGCAAAATCCAATCAACATAACTAATAAAGGGATATATGTTTTTTTGCTCGATTCAATCTTTTCGTCGCTGGTTACTTTAGGTAATTTGGATATCCAGAAGAAAATTGCAACAGCGACCAGTAAGCCAGCCAGAATTAAATAGGCGTTATTGATAGATGTTATTTTAACTAATCCCGGTGGAAGAGCGTTGCAGGCGCTGCCGAAAATGATAATGCTTAAAATTACCGGGCCTAATAAAGTACCGAAGTTATTTACCCCACCTGCGAGATTTAAACGGTTAGATCCTGTTTCGGGTGTTCCAACTGCTACAACAAAAGGATTTGCTGCGGTTTGCTGTAACGAAAACCCTAAGGTTATGATGAAGAGGACACCTAAAATAAGCGGGAAGGAATCAGCATTAACGGCCGGTATCATTAACAAGGCGCCGCCGGCTGACAGTAATAAGCCATAGATAATGCCATTTTTGTAGCCTATCTTGTTCATAATGTCCACCTTACTAATTTGTGAAGCGAAATAAAGTATCAGTGAACCAATAAAATATCCGCCATAAAAAGTGTAATCGATCAGTTGCGATTCGAACTGCGACAGATGAAAATGAGCTTTGCAAAAGGGTATGAAAATGCCGTTAGATGCGGCTATAAAGCCCCAGAAAAAAAATACTGTGATCAGAGTGTACAGCGCGGAGCCGTAACTTTTGGTCTTGTTTTGTTCCATTTTTATTTTAGGTTACTAATCAGGTGTAATTGAAACACTAAACATAAGTATTTTTTGCAATTCAGGTATAATTTTTGAATTATTAATCACAATTTTAGTTTTGGTTGTTTATCAGATAAAATTGCATATTCGTGCTGCCTTTTTAGAGTTGAGCGCCTAAAAGCCTAAAATTAATGATAGAAGCTGTTATTTCGGGTATTGGTTTTGGACTTGTCCTCACGTTTTTAACCGGCCCCGTTTTTTTTGCACTGATAAAAACCAGCATCGAAAAGGGCTTTCACGCGGGCGTTGCCATGGCCCTGGGCGTTGTAAGCAGTGATATGGTGTTTGTCGGTGCCATTCTTTTTGGCTCCCAGTATTTCGTCATCTCATCGGCCGATAAAGTTTATGCAGGTATTATCGGCGCCAGCGTACTTATTGCAATTGGTATTTACTACATCTTTAAAAAGGCCGAAGTAAACTACAATAACAAGGTACCCCAGCGCGTAAACCACGCAGGCTATTTTTTTAAGGGCTTTTTGATGTGTATTTTTAACCCTACGCTGCTCTTTCATTGGACCATCGTAGTAGGCGCGGCAAGTACCGTCTATCACGAAGGGGTGCCAAACCGGGCCATCAAGATCGGCATCATGTTTTTAACTATCCTGGTAATGCAATTTGGTACAGATACCGTAAAAGCTTTTTATGCTGATAAACTTCGCGCTAAGATATCGGTAAAATTCATCCATCGCCTAAACGAGATCGCAGGCATCGCGCTCATCATTGCGGGGCTGGTCATTTTTGATAAGCTGGTCACCAATTTTGTATTTTCGCCGCCGGGGAAGTAGCCCGCAGGAGATCGAATATTTTTTTTTGGCGGACAGGAAAAAGGCCCTTTATTTCTTCAAGCTGTTCCTAACACTTTTAACAAAGCTTAACGGTACTTCGGCCATGCCGGCAATTTGTTGGTCAGACAAATCTGATTGAGCTACCAGGTTTGTAACAAATTTAAGCTCTTTTTCTTCCCGACCTTCTTCGCGGCCTTTTACTTCGCCCTTTTTATAAAGAAAATCTTTTTCTTCTTTAAAAAATTTAGTGACTGTTTCCATCGCTTTTTCAAATTGTTGTTCAACATTGCTGCGCATCAGCATCACGCTATACTCTGCCATGCGGTAAACCATTTCCTTTTCATCCGCCGTCTGAAATTCAACCTGCAATACGTAAGTATGGCCGGTTGCGTCGGTTACCTTTTTTAAAGCATCCGGCTTTCTTTCTTTGGTGTGTTGCATATCATCAGGTATTTCCTCACTTTGTGTTATATCCAATCCTAACACATCCCTGACGATCACGGGCAATATTATTTTGCTTTGCCATCGCCTCAAATTTAAGATATCCGGATTAGGTTAAACGTTATGCTCAAAGTTTGACGAAAATCTCTTTTATTTCTCTCCCGTACCTGAATTGCTCAAATCCCAGGTCTTTTATTTTCAGCATCGCGATATGCTCTTTCAGGTCAGCATAGTTTTTATGATAGAACTGGGATAGCTTTATTATTTTTTTACCTCCCGAAACCATGTATAAAAATTCATAGCTGGCGCCTTTTGCGGGCAGGATCGCTGTTTCGTACCCTTCAATATCATTAAAATAGTAGGTGTGTGATGCGCCGAGCCCAAAATAGCGCCGCACGATAAAATGGTCGAACCCGATTTCAACGGAAATAACTTTTGTGCGCAATTCGCCGGCGACCATCCAAAACCAAACCAAAATGAAATAGCAATTGACGACCAGGTAAAATGCTATGGGCACGTGCATGCCAAAAAGGTAAACAGACAAGGTCCCGATAAGCATAATGGTGAAAAAGATAGCGATTGTGGCTGTAATATAAGCCCCATATTTAAATTGCGACTTCATCAGGCATTTTTTTGCCTAAATGTAGGGAATTGCGGAGGAAGTTCATAGTTGATAGTTCATGGTTCATGGCTTTTTTGCCCATAGTCCCATAACGGAGTTTCCATGAACTATGAACCATGAACCATGAACTATGAACCATGAACTCAATTATATCCCCGCTGGTTCTTCCCTTCCATCCAGTTGACAAAGGCGCGGTTGACGACCTTATTACCGCCAGGGGTTGGATAGTTGCCGCTGAAATACCAGTCGCCCAGGTGATCGGGGCAGGCAATGTGGAGGTTGTCAAGTGTTTGATAAATAACTTTTACTTCGGCTTTAATATTCGGCGGCGTGATGATCTTTGCGATGCGATCAGAAATCACCTGGTCTTCAAAAGGCTCGTATATCGCCTGCACGTAGTTCTCTACCTCTTCTTTTGGCAATGCCAGGCTGTCCTTACATTGCTGGTAAACTTTCAGGATCACATCGTCCCGGTCGGTTTCTTTTAGCAGGCTGATGGCCGCTTCGAAGGCGACAAACTCACTCATGCGCGACATGTCGATACCGTAGCAATCCGGGTATCGAATCTGCGGGGCAGATGAAACCACTACAATCTTCTTCGGTCCCAGCCGGTCTAATATTTTTAAAATGCTCTGCTTTAGCGTGGTACCTCGGACAATCGAATCGTCAAGCACTACCAGGGTGTCGTCGCCTTTTTTTATCAGGCCGTAAGTGGTATCGTAAACGTGGGCAACCATTTCGCTGCGGTCGGCATCCTGGGTGATAAAAGTGCGCAGCTTAACGTCTTTGATGGCAATTTTTTCAACGCGGGGGGCCATGCAAAGCACTTCGGTCAGCTCTTCGTCGGTGATTTTGTCTTCCCGGTTAAGCAAGCGCTCGCGCTGCACCTGTTTAATGTATTTGTGCATACCCTCAACCATGCCGTAAAAAGCCACTTCGGCTGTGTTTGGAATGTAGGAGAACACGGTATTCTTGACATCATGGTCTACGGTTTCCAATATCTGCTGGCAAAGCAAGCGGCCCAGTTGCTTACGCTCGCGGTAGATGGAAGCATCGCTGCCACGCGAGAAATAGATCCGCTCAAATGAGCACGATTTCTTTTCCAGCGGATCGCTGAACATATCTTCGCTCACCTTGCCATTCTTCTTCACGATCAGGGCATGGCCCGGTTTTATTTCTTTAATTTCCTCGATAGGGATATTAAACGCGGTTTGAATGGCGGGCCTTTCCGAAGCGGCCACTACGATTTCGTCATTCTGAAAGTAATAGGCCGGGCGTATGCCAACGGGGTCGCGCATTACAAAGGCATCGCCGTGGCCGAGGATGCCGGCAATGGTGTAGCCGCCGTCCCAGCTCTTGGCTGATTTACGGAGGATCTTCGCCACATCCATATCATTTGCTATCAGTTTGCTGATTTCGATATTATCATCCAGCCCTTCGCGTTTGTATTGATCAAATAAACCCTGGTTTTCGGTGTCCAAAAAGTGGCCTATTTTTTCAAGAACGGTAACGGTGTCTGCTTTTTCCTTGGGGTGCTGGCCAAGATCATAAAGCTGTTGGAGCAACTCATCAACATTAGTCATGTTAAAGTTACCGGCGATCACCAGGTTACGCGTCATCCAGTTGTTCTGGCGTAAAAAGGGGTGGCAGTTTTCGATGCTGTTCTTCCCGTGTGTCCCGTAGCGCAGATGCCCTAACAAAACCTCGCCCATAAAGCTTACGTTTTGCTTTAGCCATTCAGCGTCTTCCATTTTCTCCGGGGTAGCTTTCTGAATGTCGGCGAACTTTTTTTGTACGTATTCAAATATATCCGAAACGGCGTTTGGCGCCATGGAACGGTGCCGGCTGATGTAACGTTTACCGGGCTCAATATCCAGTTTAATGGTAGCAACGCCGGCGCCATCCTGGCCCCGGTTATGCTGTTTTTCCATTAAAAGGTAGAGCTTGTTTAACCCGTACAGCGCTGTTCCGTACTTCTTTTGGTAATATGAAAGTGGCTTTAAAAGGCGGATAAATGCCACACCGCATTCATGCTTAATCTGATCACTCATGATTGGTAATGAGCACGCAAAGGTACGATTTAATGTTGAAACTTTTAAATTAACAATGTCATAATTGTGCATTAATCAGGCGAGAAAAGTTGATTAGGTTGATTAAGTTGGATTAGGTTGTTTAAGTTGAAATTTGGTCAGAATTGTTAATTTTACCTTCAACTAATCAATCAAACCATCCATGAAAAAAATATTTTTACCCATTTGCCTTTTTGTTTCTGCCTTTTTAGGCGCGAATGCGCAAACCGGCGGTCCGCTTTTTACCGCGCCGATTGGCGTACAGGCCTATACCTATCGCGATAGCTGGGGAAAGGGCGTTGTGCCTGTACTGGATACGTTAAAAGCGCTTGGCATAACCGAGGTTGAAGGCCCCGGCCCCGGCATAGTAACCCCTGAGGAATTTAAAAAACTATCCAACGAACGAGGTATAAGTATTCCGTCAATCGGTGTGGGTTATGATGCGCTGCAGAATAATATTTATGATGTGATCACCCTCGCTAAAACGTTTGGCGCTACCTATGTGATGGTAGCATGGATACCGCATGGCAAGACATTTACTATTGACGACGCCAAAAAGGCCGTTGCGGATTTTGACCGCGAAGGCAAAATATTAAAGGACAATGGCATCACTTTATGCTACCACACCCATGGCTATGAGTTTGGCCCTTATGGCGACGGCACGCTGTTTGATTATCTTGTGCAAAACACCAATCCGGATGATGTTTCCTTTGAGATGGATGTAATGTGGACCTTCCACGGCGGCGGCAACCCTGCAAAACTGCTGCTAAAATATCCCGGGCGCTGGAAACTTCTACACCTGAAGGACATTAAAAACGGCGTGGCCAACGACCTTACCGGCGGCACGCCAACCATCAACAACGTTGCGCTTGGTACCGGGCAGATCGATTACCCCGCGGTGCTGGCCGCCGCTAAAAAGATAGGCATTCGGCATTATTTTATCGAGGATGAAAGCCCTAATCATGCGGCACAAATGCCGGTTACGGTGGCGTATTTGAGGGGGTTGAAGGAATAGATTAGCAGAAACCGGGCTCACCCGAAGACTTACGAAGTTTTTAAAACTTCGTAAGTCTGATCCAAAGATTAAAAAACCCATGCACAAACACCCAGCACCCCAATGGTGGGGCCCGCCCAAAAACTTTGCAGACCGTAAAAACGAGCGCAAGATAAGTTGGCTGGAGTTGTTTTACGATCTCGTTTATGTCGCCGCTATTGGCCAGCTTACACACCGAATTGCGGTAAGCCCCACATGGGCCACCGTGGGGTATTCGTTTTTATTGTTTTGTATGATCTTCTGGTCCTGGGTTAATGGCAGCCAGTATTACGACCTGCACGGCGGCGACGGCATACGCACCCGTTTGCTCACTTTTTGGCAAATGCTTGGCGTGGCGGCAGTGGCGATTACCATGCCCGATGTTTTCGACGGCAACCAGCAAGGCTTTGCCCTCACCTTCGCCGTGCTGCAATTCCTTATAACTTATTTATGGTGGAGTGTTGGGTTGTACGATCCCTCGCACCGGGTTTTTAATAAGTTTTATACTATCCATTACAGTATTGGTTTTGCATTGCTTATTGCATCCATATTTACCGGCTACCAAACCGCAATCATTCTTTGGATCATCGCGCTGGTATTTAATTTAACCGCACCCCTTACCGCAGCCCGCACGGTAATACGGGTTTTGAAAGAAAGAAAACAGCCCGCGTTTACAGCATCGGCAACCATTGTTGAACGGTTAGGCCTGTTCACTATCATTGTATTGACCGAAAGTATACTAAGCACAGTTGGCGGCGTTGGCGAAATTAAGAATAAACAGCCCGTGGTTTGGGTGGTATTTATCCTGGGCATCCTCATCTCATTTTTGATATGGAACCTGTAGTTTGATATGACGAGCGAGCAGGAAACAAAGAAGGGATACCGGTATATGCAATACCTTATTTTTCTTCATTTTCTGCTGCTTGCCGCCCTTGCAACCGCCGGGGCCTGCCTCCGGGTGCTAATGGCTGACGTGGGGACAGTGCCGCCAATTACACTACAATGGATGTTTTGCGGGTCGATCTCCGTAATTTTGTTAACCATAACCGGACTGCCATTCGTCATGGAGGAATCGGAAGAAGACCGGGCGTATATAACGCCGGTATCCCGGCTGCTCGCAGGAGCGACTGTGCTGATCCTATTGCTTCCCGTTATTACACCTGATTTTAGCGTTACCTGGTTGTTGTCGGCGATAGCAGTATTACTGGCTATTCCTGTTTTTATGGGGATTAGGAGCTGGGTGAGGTTTCGGTTTTTTAGTAAGAACAATTAGCATCGCCAACAAGCAATCACGTAAATATTCACGCAAGGGTCAGCAACTCTTAAGTGTGTTTATTGCCCGCCGGATATTTTCCCCGAAAAACTCGCCGTGGGTTACGTCGTTATCTTCTTCTGTTTCGGAGTTGTCAATTTGATCGTCAGTTTCTTTTATGTCGACAATTTCACCGCCCCGCTCTTTTACGAAAGAAGACAGGTTGCTCTTTTCTTTATCGGGTATATTTACGGTCACCGTCGTCATGTTTGTGGACTCAACTTGTTATTCAAAAATACAAATTAGGGATTCAAAGCCAAATATAGTGTGCAATTCAATGTTCGCAACGTATTGCGCCATTTGGCTACAGCCATAATAGCTATTTAT
>JABDHD010000085.1 GCA_013285685.1 Bacteroidota bacterium | reverse complement strand
TAGCGGCGCCTTTAATACCAAGTGCAGGGATTGGGCCAAGGCCATAAATAAGCACGGGGCAAAGGATGATATTAAAAAAATTGCTGATCCAAAGGGCGCGCATGGCTATGCTCGCGTCTCCGGCGCCCCGGAATATCCCGTTGATCAGAAACAGCAGCATGATCACCAGGTTACCGCCGTACATGATCTGCGTGTAGCGGATATTTTCGGCGATCATCTTATCGCTCGCACCCATAAAATGGAGTATTGACCCCGCGAAACTTATCCCAACTATGGAGATGATCAGCGAAACAAAAAAAGCAAACAAAATGATCTGCATGCCTGAGTGAGCGGCTTCTTTATAGTTTTTTTCGCCCACACGACGGGCAACCAAAGCGGTTGCGGCCATGCTTAAGCCCATGGCAATGGAATAAACCAAACTTAGGATCGACTCGGTAAAGGCGACAGTTGCAACTGCCCCGTTGCCTAATTTACCGACAAAAAATATGTCGACAACGGCAAAAACCGACTCCAGGCACATTTCCAGCACCATGGGAATGGCCAGCAGTATAACCGCCCTGCGGATACTGCCGACCGTATAATCCTGCTCACTGCCGGCCAGGGCCTGGCGGAATAAAGAAAAATAGCGCTTGAATTTGCCCCGGGCCGTGACTTCTGTCATATAGTATTATACCGCGGAATCTTTCGTTGCCGTTGCTTTTAATTTAAGTCGTTTATGAAAATAGATATAGGAAACCACTAAAATTGCAAGGAAGATGAACATCGGCGCGTAGTCCTTCACAGCGAAACCTGTCACAATCATTGAAATTGTCGCGCCGAGCAAATCAAATGTAAAACCTGCATAAGCCCATTCCTTTAACCTCGGGAATCCGGGAACCAGTAAAGCTATTGCGCCTAATATTTTGGCCACCGCCAGCATCTGCATAACATACGCAGGATAGCCAAGCGGAGCCATCTTTGCCGCGGTTTCAGGATCGTGAATTAAAAACGTTCCTGCTGCCGAAAATAGCATTAATGCTAACAAGAGGCCTGTGAAAATCCAGTAAATGATGTTAACTTTTTTCATTGTGATTTTTATTTAAAACGTTTATATTGTTGGTTTATAACAAAGGATGACTACGCCGGTACTAAACTGTTTTACATCGGTCAGCTCCATCTTTTTTCTGCCCACGTTGCCTGTAAACTGGTAAACGCCGCTACCTAAAATAACAGGGTTTATAATAAATCGGTACTCATCGATCAGGTCTGCCTGCGTAAGCGCCGAAACAACGGTTCCACTGCCTAAAATTACAATATCTTTCCCGGGCTGCTCTTTCAGTTGCCTGATATTTTTTTCCACGTCACCGTTAAAAAGAGTGGTGTTTTCCCATTCCGCCTTTTCGAGCGTTTTGGAGAATACAATTTTCGGCAGGCCGTTCATCTTGCCGGCAACTACAGGATCGTTTTTTCTGACCGTTTCAGTCGGCCAGTAAGACGCCATTAAGTCGTAGGTAATACGCCCAAACAAAAGCACCCCCGCTGAATTTAACATGTCTTCGGCATACCCGAAAAATTCATCGTTAACGGTGTGCCAGCTCAAATCGCCGCCAGGCCCTGCCAGGTAGCCATCAAGCGAAACCAGGTTTGATGTGATGATCCTTCTCATAATTTTAGTTTTTTTTTGAAACATATGCATCCAGGCGTTCCAGCGTTTGTTTGCCGCCTTCAATAGCCTTATAATGTTCGACAGCTTCCTTCAAACCTTCGGGGGAATAAAATGTAGCGTGCATTTTAACGGTAGTTTTCCCATCCTGCTCAACAAATGTAGCAACCGATGTAAATGCGCCAACGTTTGTATAGGCAATGCGTTCCGGCGCAACGATCTCATCGTAAACGATGGTATTCGGAAAATCGCCATACGGTCCGCTCATCGTAAACTGCCAGGCGCCGCCCACTTTAAATTCAAACGCATGCGTTGTTGTGGTAAAGCCGTTTGGACCCCACCATTTATCCAGGTGTTTGGGGTCGGACCAGGCTTCAAAAACCAGCTCGCGCGGTGCATCAATCACCCGGGTAATAATGATCTCACGATCTGTTTTTTCGCTCATTGTTTCATTTAATGCTGCCATCTTTTTTATTTTTGGTTTGTAATTCTGCAAGGTAATCCTCAAGGTTATCCAGCCTTTCCGCCCATATTTTCCGGTATTCATCCGCCCACTCCGACACATCCTTCAACCTGTCGAGCTTTGCCACGCAATACCGCTCCCTTCCCTCCTGCTGCATTTTTACCAAACCGCACTCTTCCAGTATTTTCAGGTGTTTATAAATGGCGGTCCTGCTTACCTCAAACTTTTCAGCAACCGAATTTACATTCAACGACTGCCGGGCTATCATTCCCAATATTTCTCTCCTGGTCGGATCGGCTATCCCCTGGAACACATCTCTTCTCATACATGTAACCTTTTGGTTGCACAAATATATGTGAAACCTTTTGGTTGCTCAAAATTTATTTCGAAATTTTTTATTGTCGCTTGATTTTATTGTTCCTGATGGTAGTTCAACATCCACACGATGCCGAACTTATCCGTAAAACAACTGAAAAGATCGCCCCAAAAGGACCGCCCCAGTGGCTGCAACATTTTCCCGCCAGCGGACAATTTTGAATGAAAGTTATTTATTTCGTCCTCCGTGTCGCAACTCATGCACAAGGCGACATTATTTCCCCTGATGTATCCGTCAGGGCCCGCCATATCCGTGCCCATGATTACCACCTGGCCTTTTATCAGCGCACTATGTACAATACTGTTTTTCAAACCGGCGGGGCACTGATCGGCCATTGCCGACTCGCCCATCGTTTGCGCGGATAATTCTCCGCCGATGCAGCCCCTGTAAAACTCCATAGCCTTGCGGCAATCTCCGTTAAAGCCAACGTATGCGTTGATATGTGCCATACTGTCTATTTTAAATATAACAGCACAAAACTATCGTACAACAGGGGATAAAAAAGGTGGCGTATAGGACAATAAACGGGGGAAAAGAGGACATTGCAACTGCCCAACCGCCGGCCGGATTGATATGATTTTTTCATTTAGATAATTACTAACTTTAACCGGGCCAGTCCACCATGTATGAAAAGCTTAATCCCCTTTTTTTTAATTTTACTGATATACCCTTGTTTTGGCCAAAATATTGACAGCCTGAAAAAACTCATTTCAGGAAAAGCCCCAGCGGAAAAAAAAATGGCGGCTAATGAAGTCCTTGCTAAATTAAACGAACAAAATAGCGATTACCGGGTCGCCCTTTTATATTATCACGCGGCGCAGGATATACGCGATTCGCTAACCGCACTGCAAAAAGCACGTGACAGCACATCCGTAAAATACAATATCGACTTATTAGGCGATGTGTTCGGCAAAATCGGGCAAAAAGCCGTAACTGAGCAGGCCTTGCTTAACACTATTGAAACCAAACGGGCCCTGGACGATACACTGGCTATGGCCATAAACTATTTAAACCTGGGCTTGCTTTACGAGGATCAGAAACATAACGCGGAGGCTTTGGCGGCTTTACTGCAGTGCCTCCGATATGCGCGGGCTATTTCCTACACAGATTTGCAAAATAGCGCAACTGTAGAGTTGTCGAACCTTTTCCAACAGACGGGCGACTACCGGCAAGCGATTACCTGGTTTAAAAAACACCAGGAACTGGCAGCCACGCTTGCTAAAGAAAACAGTTCGACCAAAATTGCGGCCCTGCAAACCAAGTATGAAAACACGCAAAAAGAAAACCGCATCCTGCAACAGCAATTTGAAATAACGCGGCGTAATTACTGGGTAGCAGGAATCGGCATAGTTTTGGGGCTAAGCCTTTTGCTTACTTATTTTTACTTTAAAAGCAATAAATTAAAACAGCAAAATATTGCAACTACCGCAATAATGGAAACCGAGGAAAAAGAGCGTAAACGTATTGCCCAGGACCTGCACGACAGCGTAAGCCAGTTAATGATGGCTGCTAAAATAAACCTGAGTTTAGTTGGAAACGAGATTCCTTTTTCAAGTGATGCACAAAAAAAACAGTTTGAAAAAGCCATTCATTTGGTTGACGAAGGTTTTAAAGAGGTAAGAACAATTTCGCATAACATGATGCCGCAGGCCTTGCTGGAATCGGGATTGGCGCTGGTGATCAAACAGTTTATCGAGAATATTGAGAACGACGCGATCAAGGTAAATTTCCTGAGCAAGGGATTTGAGGATCATTTTGACGACACCATCGAAACCATACTTTACCGGATATTGCAGGAATGTGTAAATAACGTTTTGAAGCACGCCAAAGCCAGCCGGCTGGACATTTCGGTGATAAGGGACGACGAAAACATCAGCTTGACCATCGAGGATAACGGCAGCGGATTTGACCTGACAGACAAGCAAAAATATCGTGGAATGGGATTGAAGAACCTGCAAAACAGGGTAAATTTTGTTAAAGGGAAGATCGAGATCGATTCGCATCCCGGCCATGGCACGCTGGTTTCGGTTTATATCCCGGTTAAAAAATAAACCTTTGCAAATTTTGGATGCTATCTAAAAATAGAAAATCATTCTTATTTAAAAAAATTCCCTGGCTGTAGACGCAATATTTTGCGTCCCGGAACGGATGCCAGGAATTAAGGTGATTTCTCAATAATTTCGTTTCAAGACGCAAAATATTGCGTCTCTACAATTTTAATCCTCCATCACAAATTATACTGCAAAATAAACTTCGTTAGTTCTACAGGGTTCTTTAAATTCAATTTCTGCATGATGTTTTTGCGATGGGTCTCAACGGTATAAATGCTCAGATGCAAACTTTCCGCCATCTGCTGGTTGGTGTAATTCTGCTTAATTAGCTGCAGCAATTCCAGTTCGCGTTTAGTTAGCTGAAACTGTTTTAAAAACGGATCCTGTTCATCAAAAGCCGGGCTCATTGCCGGCGGTTTATACGGAAAACACGACTGCCCCTGGCCTACCAGCTTTATCACGTTTATCAACTCACTTTTGTCCGCATTTTTCACCATATATCCATTTGCACCGCCGGCTTTAGCTTTTTCAATAAGGTGTTCTTCGTTGTAGGTTGAAAGCATGATCACCTTGATCTTCGGGTAAAATGACTTTATCCGGCTCAGGGCCTCAAAGCCGTTATAGCCGGGCATATTAATGTCCAGTAAAATAATATCGGGGTGATGCGTGTGCAGCAGGCTCATCAGCTCGCGCCCGTTTGATGCAATATTCAGAATCTCGATACCCGGATCGCTTTGCAGCAAGAGGCAAAGGCCGTCGATAAATAAGGTGTGATCATCCGCAATGATAAGGGTTAGTTTTTCTTCTGCCATGGTTAAAAACAATCAAATTATTCATCGGTAAAAGTAGGCCGCACGCAGTTCTTTCAAAATACCAAGTGGTTTGTATTGTGTACCTAACCCGCCCCGGCTAAAATTGTATCAATCAAACTTAGTAAACATTAAATGAAAAAATAACACAAACGCAAACCTATTAAACTGGAGAATTGAACAGCACAGAGGTTAACATCGCTACCTGAAAATCTTTAACTGATCAAAATAATTTAGACCTATGAAAAACATTACCTTTTTACTTATGATGCTGACCGGAACGGTTTTCGGTCAGCAAAAAGAAAACAACAATTTGGCCGGCAATACCACAACCGGCCGGACTACCCCACTTCAGAAAACAGGACCCGGGCAACAAAGTGTACAGGGAAACAACGCAGCTTTGAGTGAAGGCGTTGCCCGGCCTGTTTCTGTTCAGCTGCTTATGGGCACCCAGGGAATCGGCGCCGATGTTAAATACGGTATCCTCCCAAAATTATCCGGGCGGGCCGGCTTTGGGATCATCCCTGTTTCGGTAAACGGCGTGTTTGGTTTTTCGAGTTTTTCCACTTATAACCAGTTGTCGGCCCGATTTTCCAACATACATATGCTTGCCGATTATTCGCCATTTAATTCTTCGGTGTTCCGGCTGGTCGGCGGCGCTGCGTACCTGGTAAAAGGAAATGCCAACGCGGTGATAACGCCGAAGGGAAGTTACCAGTTCGGCAATACGTCGGTCAATAGCAACCAGATTGGTGTTTTAGACGCCTCTGTCGACTGGAAAGGCGTGGCTCCGTACCTGGGCGTTGCGCTGTTCCGCGCATTTCCAAATAAGTTTTTTAATACCAATCTCGATATAGGCACCTATTATCTATCAAGCCCGGGCACATCGCTAACGGGGACGAAAATGCTGGCTGACAACAGTTCGCAGGAGCCGCAATTTAACAAGAATATGCAGGGATACCGCTGGCTGCCGGTAGTCCAGCTAAATTTCAACTTCAGGATCAAATAAAAACAACAAACCCTATGAAACACTTGGAGATCAACAGAAAAGACAGTGCACTGATCGTATTCTTCGTATCGGTCATCGCACTCCTGGTAGTCCTGGCATTTAACAGCTGCAGGAAGCCAAACGATCACATCGGCCTGATCGTAAATGAAAACACATTATCAAAATCGCCGGTTATCCTTCATTTTGCAAACGCTAACAGCACGTCCACGGTTCAACCCGGCAACTTCAACGTGCAGATCAGCGGTAAGGACTCCGCGCTGGTGCAAATGGATGGCGGAGGAACAAGCAATTTCGCGGCTTCACACGGCTTTTTGCCGCTGTCGCTGGTTAGTGCCGCCGACCCCTCCCCTTCCAATCCCATCACCTTCAACGTATCCGCGCAAATACCCGGCTTTGCACCGGTTGCGCAAACGATTACGATCACAAAGGACACGGCGACCATCGTGGATATCGGCGCTATCGAGTACGCCAATCCGGCAAAAGGCACAGCCGTGCTTGTAAACAACTCCGCTTTAAACGGCGGTATTTCTTCGGGAGCCACGTTCAATGTACACTCGTCGGCAGGGATGGTTGAATCGGCGCAAATTACCATCCCCGAAGGCGATCAGATGGAAGACGTGACTGGCAGCCCAATAAGCGCTTCCCAGTTAACTTCAAGCATAGTGGATTATAGCGCTGTGTCGTCCACTTCTTACGGCGCATTCCCCGGGGGCTTCAGTCCTACCAATATCGTTGATGTCAACGGCAACCAGCTAAATGGCGGCCTCCCGGTCAACTTTGTTTCGGCGGGGTTGCTCTCGATAAAGATGGAGGCTGACGGTACACCTGTGCACCATTTTTCAAAACCGCTTGAAGTAAGCATGAAACTCGACCCTACAACTACCAATTTTATAACAGGCGAAAGCATCCGGGTGGGCGATGTAATCCCGCTGTGGAGCCTATCCGAAGGAACCGGCCAATGGAAAAGTGAAGGCAATGTTACGGTTACAAGCGATGATAATGGAGATTTACTCGCAAATTTCCAGACTACACATCTTTGCTGCTTTAACCTCGACTGGAGCTGGACCATTGCCGGGCATCCTTACGGTACCTGTTTTGTGCCATTGCGGGTGACTATTCACTGCGGGGCAGGTAACAGCGGCGTGTTCGATGTGACCATTGTAACCCCGGCCAACCAATACCTTGCCGGCGCGCATGGCGAATATGTGCACGATGGCGACGTGGTGGTTTTCCCAAGCGTTCCTTCTATTGCGCAATGTAAGGTGGTAATATCCAATTTCAACCTGTACCTGGACCCTTACCTGCCCATTATTGCGCAAACCGGCCTGTTTAACCCCTGTACCCAGGGATCGGTGGACCTTTTCTGGGGCGCCCCGGCCGCACCGCAGTTCATCAACGTAACATTGAATATCAGCGGGCATTGCTCCAATAAAAACGTTAATGTGCTGCCCTCCGGCTGGTTTTTTATCTACGATGTTACTGCCGCACAGGCAAGGCAATGCGCCTGGACCTACGTTTACGTAAGGAACGGCATTATTTTGTACGCATTTGGTACCCCGATAACCGGCAGCCACGGTACCTACAGCATCAAGCTGGTAGACGGCCACCAGTACTATTTTTATACATTCAACAGCAGCGAGTGGTACGAATCGTCGGTGTTTACCATGCAGCCAAAAAACTTTACACTGCCAAATATATCGGGTTTAACAGGTGTAGCAACGTATAACGCTGCCACCAATACCGAAAATATTACAGCAACCTACAACGTTCATTGCCGTTAGTTAAGGTTAGGTGATTTTCAGATGAACGCTCAAGCCATCCCGCAGTTGCGGGGTGGCTTTTTTGCTTATTATGGCAGCCGGCAACGGCTTCAAAAACACGCGTTAAAGTGTTCACGTTTTACACACATACACCCCATAAACCGCAACTAAAAACACTGATTTTTAGCAGGTTAAAATTTAAAATTCGCAAAATTGTCACGTTTTTGAGGAATTTCGTGAACACCCGGACCAGTTTGCAGCTGGTAGTAAGCGGTTTACAGAATTTGACATTGTAATGGTCATGCCGATTGGCAAAGCCCGCTGTAAATTGACCGCTGAAGATCAGGGCGTTACCGCGCTGGTAGTTGCGCGGTCGCGCCATCCATTCATACTGCACCGGGCATTAGCCACCACCTGCCCACGGCCGGTATCCATTCCTGTCGCTAACGCAGCGCGCCGTGCAAAATCAAGCCTTATTCTTAGCCTTTCTGTCCCCCGCGCCGCTTCGTTTAAAATATAATGCAAACATCCATCAGCCGCTCCAGCCTGCAAAGCACGCTGAACGGTATCAGCACCAATTTGTGGGAAACAACCACTACCACCGGCAACGGCTATACCAACGTAGCCTGGCCAACCGCCTGATTCAGGCGTGAGTCTGACGGGCTGGCCAAAAGCGCAAAGGCGACTCGTGCCCCCGTTGACAGGTCGCCGGCATGCTTTTACGTTTTGCTTTATTAGTTTAGTGCTGTACATTTAAACTATTATGAGCACCATGACCTGCACAGTTTGTGACCTGCCAACGGGGCACGAGTCGCCTTTGCGCACTCGCCGACCCGTCGCCTGCCTCGCGCCTGAATTCGGGGATAGATTAGAGGCTTTGGCAATTGAAAAGATAACCATTCCTGGACTAGAAAATTTAAGCAATAACCTAACAAATGTGATGTCTGACAAAAGCAATTCTCCTGGGTTAAATGATGCTCTATCAAAACTCCAAAATTCAATTAAGGATCAAATAAAAAAAGACCAAAAGCAAGCAGATGAACTTAATAAATAAAAAAACAAGATGGTTATCGCTGATGTTTATTTTTCTATTGCACAGTTGTGGCCCAGATCGTAAAAGTGAAACAAGAGAATCATTTAGGGGCCTAGTAATAAATAAATACAAAACTGGCCCGTGCTTTGGTAATATTGTAATTAAAGATGGCTCAGTCGAAGACACATTACAAGATATGTGCTTTTGCGCGGCACAGAATGCCCAAGTTTGGACGTATGTAGCAATTAATGATAGCATTTATAAAAACCCTGGAACTCTAAAGATAAACGTGATTAGAAATCATTTAGTGAAAGAGTTTGATTACCCTGAATGTTACCGGTGATTGGGTAATGGTAGTGTATCTCCGATGGTCGGAACACCAGATGAAGATGAATCTCAAGCTACTATTGAAGAAGAGCAAGAAGCTGACGAAGCAGTATCGGAAGGCGTCTCGATTTGGACATTACGTGCGGATGAAAGAGGTTTTGCTGCGGAGAAGGAATTTGGAGGTAATCTTCCATATGGTTTTCCTGTGATAGACGCATTTGAAAACGAGGTTGTAACAAGCATAAAAAGTATAGATGTTACAGCACCGTCTTACCAAGAAGGAAACACATTACTAAATACCCTGAAAGGATATATTAGGAAGTTATCTAGTTTTCAAAGTGGGGCCAGAGGGAACGTAAAAATCACGAGTTGTGATTACAAAATCAAGGTACTGAATATCGCAATACAACCAGGAAAACCTTCTACAGCCCAATTTAATCAAATTGGACAAGCTATGCAATATGGAAAGGCTAATGGTATAAGTGTGATTGTAAGTTATGTAAAATAGTATTTTTAGGAATGAAAACAGCATCTATTTATAAAAGGCTAAAAAAAGGCTATATCGTGTTTGGGTCCAGTAAAACGATTAGTGGATTTAGAATTGCGTCAGAACCATTTATTACCATTTCGGAGACCGAAGCCAATGCGGATACAATTACAAATGCTATAAAAGCATCTCTTTGCAACGACGATACAAAGAGGGTCCCCGATCCTAAAAACTGGAGCGAATCCAATAAAAATTTTCTTCAAAAAGTTGGATTAAAATCTCTAAAAGAATTGGATAACTCAGAAACAAAATTGGTATTACTTAGCGAAGATGGCGATAGTATAGTTTTTGAACCTATGCAGTTTCAAGATAAACCAGGTAGAGGGTTTGTGAACACAAGCAAAAATGAAGCGTTCAAAGTGCTTAATACGGCATCAAATCAAGACATTATGACGGCATATGAATTTGCTTTGAATGAATGTAGGTAGGCCCATGCTCCCTAGCTGTGCGTAGTCTGTTCAGAACGCTGTTCGTAGATTTTATCTACGAATTGGCTATGCCTGTAGTTTATGACTACAGTAACGAAATATAAGAAAAGAGGACAGCGCCTGCCCGCCTGATGGCGGGCGGGCTTTGTTATTTAAAGGCAAAAACTACGGTTATTACGGCGGATCGCATTATGGATCAGCGGCGGGAATGCCCCAATTCAGTTTGCAGCCGGCGGTCTGCAGTTAACCGCTATGAACCAAAAGCCATAAATCAAAATGCATTTTCCCCGATGCCGATAGGAGAAATATTTTTTTTATGCAATAAAATTTGCAATTTTGCAAACTATGCTCTCCAAAAAAGCCAAATACGGAATAAACGCCCTGGTTTATTTAGCTCAACAACCGGTAAACGAACCTATTCATATCAATACGATAGCCACTAATGAAAATATTTCGAGGAAATTTCTCGAGTCGATATTACTGGTGCTGCGGAATGCCGGTATGGTAAACAGCAAAAAGGGCAAGGACGGCGGGTATTACCTGTCGCTGCCGCCTGAAGAGATCAATATGGCCGATGTAATGCGAACCTTTGACGGCCCGATAGCTTTGTTACCCTGCGTTACCCACAAGTACTACCAAAAATGCAATGAATGCAAGGATGAGGCCCATTGCGGCATCAGGGATATATTTTCGGACATCCGGCGCGAAACGGTAAGAATGCTTAAAGACGCTTCCCTGGCCGAAATTGTGAAACGGGCCAATACGCTGATTGAAACGGTACCCGCAGAAGAGCAATAGTGTCGCGTCATTCTTAAATTGACGCTTAGTCCTGAGTCGAAAACCCTAAGTCCAAAATGAACGGAGTTTGACTTTGGACTTGCGACTTAAGACTGTTGACTTAACACTTGTGTTGCGTCACCATTGAAATGACGCCTGGCCTTTACAGCGGATTTTAACTGCTTGTAGCTAACCGGATAAAAAATGAGTTTTTGACTGTTTTACAAAGGTTGCAGGGCCGGCATAATGTTATTTAATTTGCTGACAAATTCATGTCAGTAAAACGAATAAAAAAGATGTTAAGGCATTTAATTCGAATTTATGTTTAAATAACTGATTTTCATGTATTTAAAATAGGGTTAACATTGAAATATGTTAAGTTGTGTTAACCCTTTTGTGTGATTGTGAATGCGCGTTACCGGGTATATCCGCACTTGAGCAATCAAGTATTACTATCATCCTCAAACAAAGGTAAAATTGAAATTCCGGTTATGATTATGCGATAAAAACCTGTTGACACGACACTAACGTATCGGATCATTTCCCTTCGAGTATTTCATTTGCTCTTTTAAGCGCGGTTTCAAAAGATGGCGTAACATTTCCCTTGCCTATCCGGAATAACAAACGCGCTTTTTGTAACTCTTCAGTCACCTGGTCGCTGCTTATTTCCGACAGGATCATTTTGCTGCCCTTTTTATTAAGCTCGTCGTGTACATCTTTTAGCACGCGGATCCCGGTAGCGTCAATTACAGGCACATGATCCATACGGATGATCAGCACACGCGCCGGGTTCTCAATCAATTTCATCGTATCCCTGAATTTATATGCCGCTCCGAAAAAAAGCGGACCGTTTATTTCAAAAACATCGACTCCATCGGGCAAAGTATCGGCATCGGGTGCGTCGTCGGCTGTATCTTCAGGCAAAGGGCTGGCTTGCTGGACAGAGCTTGTTTGCATCATTTTCCGCATAAATAAAAAGGCGGCCAGTATCATTCCAATTTCAATCGCCACAGTCAGATCTACAAAAACGGTCAGAAAAAAAGTGGCCAGCAAAACCGTCGCATCGCTTTTTGAGCCCTTGAGCACAAACAGGAAGCTGTTTACTTCGCTCATGTTCCAGGCTACGATAACCAGTATCCCGCCTAACGTAGCCATTGGAATGAGCGCCGCCCATTGCCCCACAAATAACATGATGATCAGCAGGGTAATTGCATGGATGATGCCGGCGACCGGTGTTCTGCCGCCGTTCTTAATATTTGTCGCAGTGCGCGCTATCGCTCCCGTTGCAGGTATCCCCCCGAATATGGCCGAACACATATTGGCGATGCCCTGGGCGATGAGTTCGGTATTTGAACGATGGTTGCCGCCGGTCATGCCATCTGCAACTACGGCAGACAAGAGCGATTCGATACTTCCAAGCATGGCGATAGTAAAGGCGGGCCTGATGAGTTGCTGTAAAACGGCGAAATTTATATGGGGAATAACAGGATGTGGCAGCGAAGATGAAATTGCACCAAAACGGCTGCCAATCGTTTCAACCGGCAGATGAAAGAAACGAACGGCCAGGGTGGTTATAACGATGGCCAGCAGCGATCCGGGTATTTTGTGCGTTACCCGGGGCCACCACAGTATCATCAGCAGGGTAAATGCGGCGATAGCTGCCGGGTAAAAATTAATCGAGTTAAAATGATGTCCGTAAGCCAGCCACTTACTCGTAAAATCGGCCGGAACGCTGCCCATTTTCAGCCCCAGGAAATCTTTAACCTGGGATGAAAAAATGATGACCGCGATACCCGTAGTAAAACCAACGATGAGCGGATAAGGAATAAACTTAATAACGCTCCCTAAACGGGTAATTCCCATTATTGTAAGTAATACCCCGGCGATAAAGGTAGCAACAATCAATCCGTTAATGCCAAATTGCTGTACAATACCATATACCACCACGATAAATGCCCCCGTAGGCCCGCCGATCTGTACCCGGCTGCCGCCTAACGCCGATACAATGAAGCCAGCGACAATGGCTGTAAAAATGCCTTTTTCGGGAGAAACGCCCGATGCTATTGCAAATGCGATAGCAAGGGGCAGCGCCACAATGCCAACGATTACGCCGGCGACAGCGTCTTTATAAAACTGTGCTTTAGTATAATTTTTGAGTGTGTCTATGATTTTGGGTCTGAACATTGACATTTGGTTATCTTTTGATCCACATTTTCAGCAAGGTATCGTATGATACATCGGCTAAAGAATAGGACGATGGTATTTCTTCTTCTAAACTGTGATAAGTCACAAGCCGGGTTCCGCCAGGCTTCTGTTCCAATGCAGCGCGCAAATACTGCGTATAGTAGTTATACAGGCTATATGATGTGTCTATCGTATTATCAATGGGGTCCTGGGAATCGACATTCTCATAAAACGAGTTGTAAAAATAAAAATGATCAAATTCTTTAAAATTGATCCGGGTCATGTTCGCGAAAATAAAATGAGCGTTCGGCAGACGCAGGTGGCTTTTAGCTTCTTCGGCATACATAACCAACTCATACCTTTGCTCGACGCCATAGAAAAACGTTTCCGGATAATAATGCGCACCGGCAAGGCAAAACTTACCCGCACCGCTGCCGATATCCAATACCCGGGCGCCGGCTTCAGCTAAAAATCCGGCGGCTTTGCCGGCAACGGTCAATGGTGTCCAATGTCTCGCCGACTTTGCCCTGATATGCCCGGGATAGCGCGAGTCGAATGCAGCGTCATCCCCGAACAATGCTTCATTTGCATTGATATTATCCGCAAATTGCCGCCCGGCTGGATTAGTCTGCGTATCGCCCGATGAAAATATTTTTAGCACCATCAAATTTACAACCTGCTAAAGGGGACCGCTATGTTAACAGATCGGTGAAAAAACCGACATTTATCGGTTTTTCAAATACGTATCTTTGTAAATGAGCTTATCCGGAATATTTCCGATAGAGCGGTGGAATTTTACCACGCAATCCATCCTGAACGTGCTTTCGGAACACGATTATGCCCGCCTGTGCAGTAATCAAAGCGACCATCTGTATCAAAAGGGAGACGTAATTTTTAGGGAAGGAACCGTTCCGTCGGGTATATTTATTGTTAAAAGCGGCAAAGTAAAAAAGTATAAATCGGACCGGAACGGCAAGGAGCAAATTATTTACGTTGCCAACGAAGGCGAATTGATCGGCTATCATGCGGTTTTATCGGAGGAACGCTACCCTGATTCGGCAGCCGCGCTCGAAAAAAGCCAACTCAGCTTTATCCCAAAAGAAGATTTCGTGGATGTGCTGCAGCGCTCTCCGCAGTTTACCCAGCGGCTGCTAAAGGCCCTCAGCCACGAGTTTACGGTATTTGTTAACGGTATTTCAGTTTTTGCTCAAAGGACCGCCCAGGAACGCCTGGCCATCGCATTGATCGTTTTGCGCGAAAAATTTAAAGATGTTAATTTTAACGGCGCCGAGCCCGCTTTAAACATCTCCCGCGCCGACCTTGCCAATATGGCCGGCATTGCTGAGGACAATGTGATCAGGTTGCTGAAAGATTTTAAAACCGAAGGCATCCTGGAAACAGACGGGAGGAAAATTTTAATCCGCGATATCAGGTTACTGATTAAAAAGTCGAATTACAGGTAAGGAATAGCAAAAACCAAAAGATTTCGTTTAAGAAACTGTTTAAAAACGGTTCGTCGCAATCAGTATTGGCCTGATTCCCTTATCTTTTTTGCTTTTACCAACGGATAATTTGTGATTCAGTTTAGGGTTTACATTATTTTTAAACAGCCACGGAGTGACTGACGATCAGCGGTTAGAGATTAGTTTTTCTTCTAACCTCCAATCGCTGATCTCTAATCACTACCCTCAATATTTCAACACAAAAAACCCTGTTTTGCGCTTCAATGCGCCTTTAACATGGTACTCCAACAGGTAGAAGTAAGTGCCTGGCAACTGCATTTGGCCCGTGATATTTGAGTGTCCGTCGAAAGCATGGCTCACATTGTCATAATGTTGCGCCTCAAATATTTTGGCGCCGTCGCGGCTCATCAACACCAGGTGGTTATCCGGAAAATTAGCAATATTATCGACAAGCAAAACATCATTCACACCGTCGCCATTAGGTGATACAGCTTGTTTTACAACAGGCTCAGGCAGTAAGTCAATATTCGGTTGATCGGCGTTTACCGAAATCGTCGTTTGTGTGTTCCCCGGGAATGCGTTAGCGCTGCCGGCCGCTTTTATAGTAAGCGTCCCCGCCGCATAGGTGATATTGTAATTGGGTGATGCAGCTCCGCCCGCGGTTATCGGGTAACTGCCGGCCGGTGAAGTCGCCGTGGCTGTGGTAGAAATCGCAGGCTGGGCGCTCAGGCTGGTATTCGTGTCGCCATTTACAAAACCAGTGTAAGTCACCGTGAGTACAGGTATAGCCGACCCATAAGTGATGGTTTGGCTGGTGGCTTTTATCGTTAGGGGCGCTTTGTTAACTGTTAGTGTTTCGGTTACCGCTGTTGCCCCGGTATAATCAATACTGCCTGCCTGGCTGGCCGTGATCACCGATGTGCCTGCGCCGACTATGTGGACGTCGCCGCCAACTATAGTTGCTACCGCAGTATTTGAACTAACATAGCTTACCGCAAGTTTTGAGCTGGCTGTCGCCGTTAAAGCATAGTTCACAGCGCCATACGTTTTAGCTGGTAACGCCGCAAATGTTATTGTTTGTGCTGCCGGGCCGACTACCATGGCCTGGCTTACCGGCGAAGCAGCCAGGTAGTCTATGTTGCCTGGCTGGCTGGCGGTGATGATTGCCGTCCCCACGCCACGTATCTGCAGGTTGACACCGCTTACTTTGATAATCGTAGTGTCCGAGCTGGCATACGCCACTGCCAGGCCGGAACTGGATGTCGCCGATGGAACAATGGCCGCCCCCCCGTAATTGGCCGATGGCAGTGCTGCAAACGTAATGGTTTGCGATGCCTTGCCAATGGTTAATGTTCCGGCAGTATAAGTAATTGTATAGTTTGCGGCAGCTGCTCCACCGGCCGTTATCGGGTAGTTTGCTGCCGGCGATGTTGTCAAAGCGGTGGTGGTAATGGTTGGCTGGGTGCTCAGCACTGCACTGGTTTCGCCATTTACAAAACCGGTATAAGTTACCGTCAGTGTTGGAATAGTCGAACCGTAGGCGATCTTTTGACTGTTGGCTTTTATATTCAGAGGCGCTTTGTCAACCGTCAGTGTTTCTGATACAGCCGTTGCCGCTGTATAATCGATATTGCCCGCCTGGCTGGCGGTGATTACTGATGTACCTGCTCCGACAATATGGATATTTCCGTTCACGATCATCGCCACCGCAGTGTTGGAGCTGGAATAGCTTATCGCAAGTTTTGAGGTTGTCGTTGCCGTTAGGGCGAAGTTTGCAGCACCGTAGGTTTTTGCCGTTATTGCTGCAAAGGTGATCGTTTGTGCTGCCGGGGTGATTACCAGCGTTTGGCTCACCGGCGCGGCCGGGTTGTACTGCGTGCTTCCCGCCTGGTTAGCGGTGATCGTTACCGTGCCGGCGGATACAATATGTACTTTCGTTCCGCTTATTTTGGCTACCGTCGTATCCGAGCTGGTATAACTTACCACAAGTTTTGAACTTGCGGCCGCCGTCAGCGCAAAGTCAGCCGCGCCATAGGTTTTGGCTGCTAAGGCCGCGAAGGTGATGGTTTGGCTGCCCTTCCCTACCGTCACCGACTGGCTTACCGATGGCGCTGCCAGGTAATCCACATTGCCAGCCTGGCTGGCCGTGATCGTTGCCGCACCAACCCCTCTTATCAGCAGGTTGGCGCCGCTTACTTTGATGATGGTCGTGTCTGAGCTGGTATAGGCTACCACGAGGCCCGAACTGGCTGAAGCCGAAGGAACAATGGCCGCCCCTCCGTAATTCGCGGGTGGCAGCGTGGCGAAGGTGATGGTCTGTACCGCCCGCGATACGGTCAGCTTTTGTGTAACACTTTTTGCGGCAGTATAATTAGCGCTGCCCACCTGTACAACGACTATATTTGTTGAGCCCGCCTTTAAAATATGTACCAAATTATTTTTTACGGTAGCTACCGTTGTGTCACTGCTGGTATACGTTACCGGTAACCCCGATGAAGAAACTGCACCCGGCGTAAAGTCGGCATCTCCGTACACTTTTGCGGCTGTCGCAGCAAAAGTAATTGACTGTCCGGCCCGGCCTATTGTCAATGTCTGATTTACCGGGTTCGCGCTATCATAAACGGCATTGCCGGGCTGCGAAGCCGTTATGGTAGTTATGCCTGCCCCGGTTATATGCACTTTATTATTCACAATGGTTGCTACCGATGAATTACTGCTGGTATACACAACTGCCAGGCCTGAAGATGCGGTAGCCCCGGGATCGTAGTCAGCGGCTGTGTATAGGGCGCTTGCAAGATTGCTGAAAGAAATATACTGACCAAAAAGGTAGGTAAAGCCCGATAAAGAAACCTGCCCGCCGGGGGTGGTAACTGTTATGCTTCCGCTTTGCCCATTACTAACAACTGCGCTTATCTGGCTGTCTGAATCTACTTTAAATGAAGATGCAAGATCCCCGCCGAATTGGACGAAGGCGGCACCAGTTAAGTATTTACCTTTAATTACCACCGTTTTACCGTCTGACGCACTTTGTGGGCTAAAAGAGCTAATCTGTGGCGCTACCATCTGCACTTTTATCACATTCGAGGTATCCGATTGAGGGCATTCAAAATTATTAGTTACTATGCACAATATCTGTTCATTCCCCACCAATAATGAATCTGTGTAAGTACTTAAATTTTGCCCAACAGTTATTCCATCCTTCTGCCAGTTAAATAAAGGATTTGTTCCGCCGTTTGTCACCGCCGCTGTAAATATGACCTTCATTTTAGGGTATACAATGGTCGCCGAAGACTGGATTGTTACAACCGGAACAATTTTAGGTTTTATGTTGATAATGATACTGGCGGACGTTGCCTTATTTGGAAGGGCGCAGGCAGCATTACTTGTAACAATACATTTCACCGTATCCGCCGTAGTAAAAGTATCGGTATAGGTGTTTGTATTGCCGCCTTTTATTTTATTGTTCCTCAACCATTGGTATACCGGCGATGCGCCTCCGTTTGCGGCGGTTGCGGTAAAAGTTACACTATTTCCGTAGCATATTGAACTTGCAGATGCGGCTACGCTAACAGTTGGCGTAAGCTGCGGATTTACCACCATGGTTATATTATTTGAGTTAACCGGCCCCGTTGAGCAGGCAATATTACTGGTTAACACACAACTAATAACGTCATTATTATTTAAGGCGCTGTCGATATACGTTGCGGAATTTGTGCCGGCATTTGAACCATTTTTTTTCCATTGATAAGCAGGACTGGTTCCGCCATAAGTACTGCTTGCTGTAAATGTAACCGGTGTTTTAGCGCAAATTGTATTAAGCGAATTATTAATAGTAATTGTTGGTGTAATGGTAGTGCTGGTTTGCTCGTAAGCGCCCATATCTACGATACCGACGCGCGCCACGCCCCTTATATCAGTCCCGCCCGATCCCAAACCCGCATTTATCGCGGGAGAGTTACAAGGCAGCAGCATCAGTCCGTCATCTGCTGTGCCCCAAACCTGATCAGGCCCTATTAAATTTCCGGAATTTACAAAAACAGGATCGGCGTTTATATTACCAGTTCCGGCATAACCTCCTTTTACAAGGCTGTATGATACCGCGGTTTGCACCCATGCGCTGCCGCTGTTTAAAAACGGACTACTGTTTGTTTGGATAATTGAGTTCACACAAGTTGCATTTGCATTGTAATTATTTATGGCCGGCTGGTTAAAGAATGTGCAACCGAGTACGGAAACGTAAACAAAATGCGGGTCAATATCGGTAGGGACATCCGCAGTGGCTTCATTGAAAACAGCGTACTCGTTACTGCCGGTAAATACACAATTTTGAATTACCGTGGTCATTTGCCCAAACCCGTTGTTTAACTGGCTATTGCTGTAAATTGCGGACCCGGTGTTTTGGAGGAATACGCAATTTTGTATGGTAGAATTGCACCTTATTGCGGCGGAAAGATAGT
>JABDHD010000084.1 GCA_013285685.1 Bacteroidota bacterium | reverse complement strand
GCTTTGTTCGATTATGTAAAAGAGTTTAAAGGCATCGATTTTATTAAAGATGCGTACGTGAAGCTGGCTTATTATTTCCTGCTGCAAAATGATGAGGGTAAATACAATAATTATATCAACCTGGTAAAAACGCGTGGCAATTCAACAAACGAAAAAGACCAGGAAGCACTTTGGGAGGCCAATGACGTTAAACCTGACCTTGACCTGCTAAAGGCCCGTTTTTATTTCGACGGGGGTTATTATAGCAAAGCCCTGGCGCAATTGGCGGGTAAGGATGAAAATAGTTTTAAGCTGCAGCGCGATAAGATACAGTTTTATTATTATTTGGGCCGCATCTACGATAAAACCAACAAAACAAATGATGCCATCGTGAATTACCAGCGTGCAATCAATACTGGGAAATCGACAAAATACTATTTCGCTGCGAATGCCGCGCTGTTCAGTGGTAAGATATATGAAGATAAGAAGGACTTTAAAAGGGCCGGGGACTATTATAACCAAGCTATTGATATGAAGGATCATCAGTACCAAACGGATATTGATAATGATGCGAAGGCGGGGTTGAAAAGGGTGGGGGGATAGCTGTATATTTGGGTATACCGCCCGTACGGGCGACCCTTGTGGTCGCCATTTAACGTTTCGATTTATGTTATAAATTCAATTGCAGATATGGATCGAATATGTATTCCGAGAGGAGGGCACCCACAAGGGGTGCCCCGACGGTTTGATCACCTGACCTATCCTTCCAAATTCAAAATATAATCAAAAATACTGCCATCTATATTCGCCGATTGATCATATTTCCAGGTTAATTTATAAACCGGCGAAACTTCGTTGTCAATGTCCGCTTTAATTTCAGCATTTAAAGGTTTCAGCAGGCCAATGATCTGCGGTTTGTGCGGGATATCTGCGCTTATTTTTGGCGTTTTGTCCCACAAGTTCTTAAACCGGTCATCCGCCAGGTATACCTGCCTGAACGTGTAATGAAACCAAAAATAAGGGTGTACTTTTAAAGTTTTGGTTACAAAAGGTTTGAACCAGATCGAAGTATCGTAATGCTCCAGGTATTTCCGGAGCCAGGCCCATTTTGAGGACTCGATAAGTGTCACCCGTGCGTTGGCTGCCCAATAATTGTTTACGGCTTTTTGATATTCAAGTGTAATGTAGCTTTCTTTTGTACTTGCCATGAACCAGCTCGAGATCATCCTGTCGGGCCCGGGCCTGTCGAATGCAAAAAAATCATTTTGCAGGTAAGCAAACAGCCATTCGTTAAGCGGCCTGATGCAAAAGCAGGTGGCATCGGCCCAAACGCCGCCGTATTTTGCAAGTAAATTAATCCTCAATATCTCCGAGAGGACTACAGGCGTATAGCCATGCACGTCAAGGGCGACATAATCATTGATATTGTGTTCATCCAGGAAGACGATGTTCCAATCGGGGTTATGCTTTAACCAGGACCCATAACATTTAAGCACTACTTTTGGGGCGCCTGCCAAACCGGTTACCCAGAGAAACCATATTGTTTTTGGAAAGTCATTATTATTCATGCAGGTATTGTTACAAAATTTTGGGACTCACAATTTCATTTCGTGGGTTTGTCGCTTTTGATGCGTCGTTTTGACAATGGTTTATACGCGCAATTTAGGCAAAAATAACATCAAAGGACGCGTCAACTTTTTTCAGGGATAGTTTATTTTAGCGTTCAAAAATGAAGGCTGTTCCTCACATTAGTTAAAGTAATACTTTATTAAATTTTTTTTAGATAGTTTATAACCAATATTTTACCAGGCTTTACTTGAAGTGAAAAAATGTTAGGTGTTCATATTGAACAGTGCGGTTTTTAAGGTTCCTTAGTATACCGGATATTGTTTTTTATCGATTGCAGGTGATGGGCATTAACCTTTGCCTTGAGTTGATCGAAATCAAAATCTTTATTGGTACCGCAATCCAGCAGGTTAAAATGAACGGATGGTTTAAGGCTCTCGAAATATTCGGTCAGCACGCTGCACCAGATGAGCTGGCAATTGCCGGTTGTCCGGGTAACGATCTCGTAAATGCCATCCTTAAAGTCGATATGTCTGATATAAGCAGATTCCAGTTCGCCCTGGGGGTAGTAGATAAGCAGGTTGCCGGGTTCGTTCAGGATGGAGGCCGCATAGTCAAGGCTTTCATCTACCGAGCGTTTGCCGGGTTCGACGGAAAAGCTGCCGCTATACTTTAACCAGGGCTTTTTCTCCATCTGCTTTTTTACTGACATGGCGTACATGCCTTTTATCTGTGCCTTTTTGCCGAGGTAATAAAAGCACAAATAATAAGAAAAAAAACCGTCAAAAAATCCGAAATGATTGAGCATGAGGATGTAGGAATGACCGGGTTTTATGCCAATGTCATTGATGATCATCTTGTTAAACCGTCTTCTGAAAAGCCAGATCACCGGCAGCATCAGTCGCCGGTAAATTGGGAAAGGAATGGGTTTCGCTTCGATGATCATAATAATAACCTGGTTAGTGCGGCTACGAAATCTTTTTTGATCATCTCGTGGCCTTCATCCAACAGTACTACTTCTGCATTTTTTACTTTCGGGATAAATTTATCGCCAATACCCGGTGGAAATGATTTATCCTTTTTGCCAAAGATAAAAATGCTTTTGATGTTTTCGCCGTTCAGCGCTTTCAGCAGCTTCTCTTCATCGGTTTCAAAAAATCGTAAATAAACAAAACAGGCATAAAAATTAAACCGAAGTTCTGCGGTGCCGATCTCACTGAATAAAATTTTGTAATCCTGGTCGTTGATGATGCGCAGCCCTTTAAACAGCTTCAGCATCCTGATCAGCGCTTTCTCATGAAGCGCGAATTTCTGCAGTATTTTATTCCCGGTTTTGTTTTTGCTAAAAAAAGCGATCAGCCTGCCGGGGTTTAAACTGGATGGCGCAGCGATAATATATTCATCGATTCTTTCTGCCAATTCCTCCGTAACCACCGTGGCATAGTGCGAACCCATGGAATAACCAATAACGGAAAAGCGATCGATGCTTTCGTATTTGCAAAATTCTTCTATCAAATTGATCAATTCCTTTTTTGTGATCCCTTTTTGAATGGTGGCCAGGCTTTGGTCTTTCAGCTTGGTTTCTTTATGAAAAAAAAGGTCGAAACCGTAAAAGGTGTATTTTTCGCCAAGCGTGCCTTCCAAAAGCTTAAACTGTTTTCCGTGCATGCCATAACCATGGAAACAAAGCATGGCCCTCGGGCCATTACCGAATTTGTAGTAGTGCAGGTTTACCAGTTCATTTTCAAAATAATGCTGGGTCATAGGGATGTTAACTCGGTGTCGACTAAAGCGATGGCCCAAACATAGTCACCATCGTGCGAAATGGTTAAACTTATTTTAAACTTGGCGGGGTTATTATGCAGCAAAACCTGCGGTTCGCCTGCATTTTTTTTTCGGATGATCTCGATCTTTTTCCAGCCCAGCGTGGCATCATCGAGTTGTTTCAATGCTTTATAAACAGCTTCTTTGGCAGCCCAGGTGGATGCATAGCGTAAAAGAGAATCGGCAAATTGGTCGCAGTAAGCCATTTCCGCGTTGGTATACGCCTTATTTTTAAAAGGTTCGGTAAACGACAATTCAAAATTAGGCAGGAATACCAAATCGTTACCTATAGCGATTTTTTTGCCGGAAGTGGCTAATTCAACCGATGTTTCAATTTGATTCTCCATCCACGCCAAGCCCCATAATGTTAAAGCCGCCATCTACGTAGTGAATATTACCGGTCACCTTTTTTGAAAGGTCAGAGAAGTAGAATAAAGCCGCGTCGCCTACGTCTGATGCAACAATATTTCCCAGGGGCGCTGTGAATTTACCCATCTTTCGCAACCGGCGTACGCCAAAGATACCGCCGGACGATGTGGTCATTACCAAACCAGCCGAGATTGCATTAATACGTACACCGTTTTCGCGGAAATGGCTGGCAAGATAGATCATGATATTTTCCAGCGCAGCTTTATTGATGGCCATACCGGCATAACCAGGGAAAACCCGTTGCGACGCGTTATAGGTCAGCGTTAAAACCGAAGCATTTTTTGCAAAATAGGGTGCTGTTACGCGGCAAATGCGCAGCAGGGAGTAAGCGCTGATATTAAAAGAGTCCATCAGGTCCTCAAACGGGATATCCAGGTAGGAGGGTGGAGGCTCATTGCTTCCCGGCAGGCTGTAACACATCACGCTTTGGGTACCGAACGCAACAGCGTGAAGGACATAGTCGATAGGGCCGCATTTGGCATTAACCAATTTTATAAAATCGGTTATCTGGCTCTCGTCACGTACATCTACTTCGGCCGACAAAGTGCTATCCATACCGTTTTGCTCCATCAGGTACAACAATTCGTTTTTGGTGTCGGCCACATAGCTCAAGGCAACTTTACAGCCGGATTGGTGCAGTTTTATGGCGATCGCCCAGGCAATCGAAGCTTCGTTTCGTACACCGAAAATAGCAGCAACTTTATTTGAATTGTCTATCATGATATATCCCTGGCCAGCATCAATGCACTATTTGTTCCACCGAAGCCGTAATTTAAGCAGGCCACGCGGTTAATTTCTTTTGCAAATGCTTTTTGCGGTACTAAATCGCGGTATTCAATTAAAGGTTTTTTGGGGCCTGTCCAGGTGTCTGTTTTTTGAAAATTTTCCAACTCCGGGTTTAGCGTATTGGAATTCAGGCACGGCAAAACCATTTGTTTATCCAGCATCAGCAGGGCGGCGATAAACTCCACGGAACCTGCACCGCCAAGCATATGCCCAAACTGGGATTTTGGCGCACACATATGAAACCCGGTTTCGCCAAGCGTATCAACCACACTCAGCAACTCAACTGAATCACCAACGGGGGTCGAGGTGCCGTGCATTTTAACCACATCGGGTTTTATCCCCTTCTCGCCCAACAAACCTTTCCACATCCGTTGCTGACCACCGAAGGAAGGGTAAAACATGTCGCCATCCCCATCGGAATTATTAAAATACTCCTCAATTACGCCCAAAATATTCGCACCCCGGGCTTTTGCCAACTCGTATTCTTCAAGCGCAACAATCCCGGCGCCAAATGAACACACAAAGCCATTGCGCTGCATATCAAAGGGCCTCGAACTTTCTTCGGGACTGAAGCCCTTGCTCAGGATCATCATGCCGTCAAAACCGATGAAGGTTTCCAGCGAAGTACTTTCCAAACCGCCGCAGATGATGCGGTCCTGCATGCCGTATTTTATCAGGCGATATGCATAGCCTATATTTCCTAACCCTGTGGCGCATGCCGAGCCGATGGCTTCGCAAACGCCCTTACTTTTGATCAGGCATGAAATGTTGGCGGCATCGCGATAAAACATCGTCCGGTCGACAGTATGTGAGCCGGCAACGCGTGCTTTAACACCATTAACAAAAAAATATTGCCATGCTACCCTAAGTATAACATTTCCGGCGCCACCGGATCCAACTACCACCCCGGTTTGTTCCGACTCAGTTTCCTGCTTCGTCCAGCCAGCCATTTTTATACAATCCAGCGCGCCCAGCATGCCCCAAATACTGCCCATATCGGCAGTTGCCAGGTTGGCATCAGGTATACGCCCCAATTTATCAACATAAGTTTCCGGGTAAGCATCAGCAATTGGCGCCAGGATGGCTTCCAGGTCCATTTCCTCTTCGGTAATATAACCTGAAACAGTTGAACGGATCTGTTTTCTGTGCTCATGCGCTTTTGGCCATTCGCGGACAAGACTTTGGTTCGAAAATAATTTTTCACCAAACTCGTCAACGCTTTTGCATGTCGGGAAAGCCCCGCCCATGCCCACCACCGCTACTTTTCGTCCGCCTGCCTGCATAAATTATTGTTCTTCGCCTCTTTTTTTAACCAAAATGATCAGGTCGATCACATCTTTTACTTTTGACCCCATGCGGTCAATATCATCGTCCTCAAACTCAATCCCGAACTTATGTTCAACCTTGGCTGCAATATTAATTAGTTCAGTTGACGGAGTACTTAAGTCTGTCAGAAAGTCTGTTTCCTCGGTCACCCCCTCCAGGCGGGCAGGATCGATCGTTCTTACTGTCCTTAAAACCTCTATTAAACCATCAAGTATTTCTTGTCTTTCTTTTTCCATGTGTTATTCGCTCTTTTTAAATAATTCAATTAATATTGCCCGGCCTGTAATGTTAAATAAGTCGGCTATCAGTTTAAAATCTTTGCTAATATCATACTTTAATAGTCTTTCCTCCGTAAAATCTTTAAAATACTCATCCAGGTTTAGCCCTGCGGGTACTTTGTATATCCTGCCGTCGCACACCATTTGCCGCCATTTATAAAAAGTGATATTACCCATACAGATAAAAGTATCGCCCTGCTCAAGATAATAGTGAAAATTAACATTACCAATGCTGATGAAGGCAGGGATAAATTTATCTTTTAATTGATCAGGGGTGCAATTTTGTTTGCGGCATTCCAGAAATGTCGCGCACGAAACTATCGTCGCCTGGGCAAAGGCCTCTACCTGGTCAACCCCCCTGAATATACCGAAATGGTCTTCAACATCTCTTGCCTTTGGCGAGTAACTGGCTACTATTCCTTTATCAGGAGAATGCCAGTGATAGGCATCAACTAACCTTTTGGTGGGGCCGTGAAGGAGCATTTGGGATGGCTTAAACCCTAGCAGGTTCCCTTCATGTATTTCCTTTAAAAACGATGACCGCTCATCATCAGACATACCTCCTGCTAAGTATAGCTCTCGTTGTTCTTCCGTCATATCAGGCCTCCGTTGATATGGATATTTGTGCCATTTATATAAGATGCTTTGTCTGAAAGTAAAAACAATATCGCTTCCGCCACATCTTCAACATTGCCAAAGCGCTTTGCAGGTATCATGCCCAGGTATTTTTCCTTTATTTTGTCGGGTATGCCGGCCGTCATGTCCGTTTCAACAAACCCCGGAGAAACCGTTAGAACGCGGATGCTATGGTTATCGCTCAAAGCCGCAGCTTCCTGTGCCAGAGACCGCGACAAGGCGGTTAAACCGGCTTTTGTTGCAGCATAAACAGATTGGAAAGCATTACCGCTTTCACCCACAACAGAACTTATATTGATGATCACGCCCCGGTTAAGCAGCCCGAATATCTTCATCGCCGTTTTGCAGATCATGATCGGCGCCCGCAGATTAACGTTCAGCATGGCGTCAATTTCACGTTCAGGCTGAAAGTTAAGTGGCTTATCATACGTCAATCCCGCATTATTGATCACCGCATATAAGGATTGCCCGTATTCCTTTTTCAGCTGCTTGCAAAACCCGGTCACCTGTTCATTATCAGTAAAATCGGCACATAGAATATGACTGCCGGGAATTATTTCCCTGAAACTTTCGAGTTTGGATGCATGTAAAATTAATTCATAATCAACCGACAGCTTTTTTGCGATAGCAAGGCCCAGTCCTTTACTGGCGCCGGTGATCAGTATTTTTTTTTTCTCCATGAAGAAATAATAAGCAAACGTAATAAGCTGGCTGCAATTTAATAAAATTACCGTTCACCTTTCATCTTTAGTTTATAAAGCCAGCGCAGACGCTTTAAAATAGATTTAAGCTTACTGAGGTTGATTAGAGAACGCTGAGCAATTGCTGCATATTTTTTTAACCGCTAAGGCACTATAACAACAAAAAAGCAAGCGTTCCAGCGTTCCACTTTTTCACACGGAACACGTGGAACATAGTGAAACACGCTCATTATCAGGATGTTTCATTTTTAGTAAATTGCCCCATTTTTATAAGTAACTGATAATCAACTGTTCCAAATTTTAACTTTTTAAGCGTAGTTTGTAAAATGATGATTTTCAATTAATTAAATAATAGTTGAGGAATTTCTTACACACCTCGTTGTCACGTCCTGAAAAGAGTTTACACTTTTTAATGATTAATCCTGTTTCAAGTTAACAGTAAAAAGCAATAGTTCAGTTGACACATTGGACAATCTTATATAAAATAGTTTTAATGCGTCTGCGCTGTTTATTAAGTAAATATGCACCCAATCGGGAAATATGACTCGTTTTAATATTTAGTCCCCGATTAACCTTGTTAAGCCAAATTATCCCCGACTGTTAAAAATAACGGAAAATTTGTATTAGCTTTAATTCCTGAAACATCTTTCTTTATAATTTATATATCTTCCGATTAATTAAGTTTCGCAAAGGCCGAATCGGGGTATATAAATAATAGAAGACACCTTATTAATTTGGAAATTCCCGGTTAAACCCATAGAAAACATGCCCGATTTTATTTTTAATCCGTATCTTTTTTTAAGGACGCCCGCCTTAAGTTACAAGGATTACGACAGCGCTAAACTCGAGGATATCATTAAAACAAAGTTTTTTCAGTCAGCGATTTTTTTTGCCAGCGAAAGTCTTTACATGGAAATTTGCAGCAACAATTTCGATTACGGCCGGTTAGATGACAAGGTAAAATTGAGCTTGCAAAAATACTTCAACAGGATGTGTTACAGGCCAACGCCTTTTGGCATGTTTTCGGCGTTCTGCTCACTTAATTGGAGCTCCGGCGAATACGCCGGAAAATGTATTTTGGAAGAAAAAGACGAAGTGTACATAAACCCGGATTTTCAATTCACAGCCGAACTCGCAAGAAGAATGGAAAGTTCGGGTGAATTCAGCAAAGTCAGATATTTCCCAAACGATACTGTATACGGAATGAAGGGTGAAAAGCGCTATCTCACCGGGCGTTTTGATGACAAACGAAAAAAAACCGAATTCTTTATAAATTCATTTGAAACTAACAGGGTATTGAACAGGTTGCTGAACTATTGCCGGCTCGGGAAAACCAGGGCGGAAATGGAGCAGTGGTTATCCGAATTTGTTGACGAAAACGAAGATGCGAAAGCTTATGTTAATGACCTGATAGCTGAAGGATTGCTCATAACTGAGCTTTATCCCAATATGACGGGCCCAAAATATTTTGAGCGCCTGGCGGCCATCGCTGATGAACATAAGGATAACAGTGAACTTGCAAGGGAAGTGCTGTCGTTTAAAAATCTTTTTGAACAAATTCGGCAGGAAAGCGGCCCTGGATTAAGTGGTATTGCAGACAGTGCTTTATATGCGCAGTTGAAAAAGAAATTCAAGTCCATGTTTTACGTTGCATATGAAAAAACAAGCTCTTCGCCGCTCGATAAAAATTACCTGGAGCGCATCCGGGACGGATTAAACTGTTTGGTAAAAATTTCGGGAGAGCCGCAGCAAGGCTCTTTAACCAAATTTGTTAGCCGCTTCCGGTCGAGGTTCGAGGACCAGGAGGTGCCATTGTTACTGGCCCTTGACCGCGAGGCAGGTGTTGGTTATGAAGGTTTGGAGGCTAATTTAATAACGAGTGAGTTGCTGGATGGAATACAGCTCGATCTGCAATTGAATTCACTTAACTTTAATTGGACGCCTGTTCATGAATTCTTTTTATCAAAACTTGTCGCTACAAACGCCAATGAGCCTATTTTTATCTACGACAGTGAGTTGGAAAAGCTTAATGAAAATTCGGGCTTAAAAACGCCGCCAAGTTTTTCGATCATATTCAGAGTGTATGACGATAAAATTTGGATTGAGCAGGCGGGCGGTTGCACGGCTACTGCTTTATTGGGAAGGTTTACGCTTTTCAGCGAAAAGGTACACGAAGAAGCAAAAGGCATTGCAGCGGTTGAGGAGCGTTCAAACCCTGACGTAATCTTTGCCGAGATATCTTGTTTTAATGATGAACACGCTGCAAATATTAATGTAAATGCAGGCATCAGGAAGTTCGAAATACCCATTGGGGTACACGCTGAACATCAAATTGAAAATATCATCAGTCTGTCAGACCTTTTTGTCTCGGTTGTTGACAATCATATCAGGTTAAGGTCAAAAAAGCACAATAAAATAATAATACCGCGATTAAGTTCAGCATATAATTATAGCCGCAGCGAGTTAACTGTTTTCAGATTTTTATGCGACCTGCAATGCCAGGGCCTTAAGTTAAATTATAATTTTGACCTGAGAGCGCTGTTACCCGGTTTAAGCTTTTACCCGCGCGTGGAGTATAGAAAGTGCATACTATATCCGGCCACCTGGATACTGCATCAGCAGGAGATAGCCGAAATGGCGGATAGCTTGGACGAGAAAGATAAATTTTATAAGCTTTGTAAAAAAATAGGCCTCCAAAGGCGGTTTGCGCTTACAGAAGGGGATAATCAGCTTGTATTTGACCAGGACGATGATGCATCGGTTAACCTGTTTGTAAAGACAATAAAAAATAAAACCCTTGTGGTGCTCAATGAGGTCTTTGCAGATCATCCGTCGCAGGTGGTCGACTCATCGGGCGGGCAGTACGCCGGGCAGTTTATCGCATCGGTTTTTTCTCCCGCCGAAGCCTATCCTTATAAAACTTTCACGCAACACAGCCGTCTAAACAACAAGATCAGGCGCGTGTACTTGCCGGGTGATGAATGGGTTTATTTCAAATTGTACCTCCATCCGTCAGCCTCAAACGGTATTTTAATAAAGGATATACTCAATATTGTAAACAGGCTAAAGAAGCAGGAAGTGCTTAAAAGTTGGTTTTTTATACGTTATGCTGACCCCGACCATCATTTGAGGATAAGGATAAAGATTAACCCTAATGAAGGAGCCAGGGTGGTACAATACTTTGAGAAAAAGATGCGGGGCCAGGTGGAAAGGGGAAGTGTTAATAACCTGGTGCTTGATACATACAAACGGGAAATTGAAAGATACGGAGCGGACAAGATAGAATATGCGGAAGCGGTTTTTAATGCAAGCAGCGAATTGATAATCAACTTTTTGAAACGGGCGCGGAATAAGCAAACTGACATTTCTGAGTTTCATTTGGCAATTGTTTCCGTCAATGCCTTGCTTGATGTTTTTTTTGCTGAAAATCCGGACAAGATCGACCTGGTTAATATGATGCATGAAGGGATGAAACGGGAGTTTGACGATAGCAAACAACTAAAATTTCAGTTAGATAATAAATACCGCGAATACGCCGGGTTTTTTAACAGCATCGAAAAAAAGGGACCGTCGATAATCAATATGGCCGGGAAGAAACAATTTGAAAACTATGTAAACGCATTGCAGCGCCTCAAGTCAGTGATGCAAAGTTCCACCGCCATGGGAACGAAGAAACTTGCCGGCGACCTTGTTCACATGCATTTAAATCGTTTGTTTACTGATAAGCAGCGAAACCATGAATTCATCATTTACTACCTTCTTTACAAGTATTACGTTTCTGCGGAAGCCAGGCGTACAAAAGCAGGTCTATCTTTTTCGCCCACTTTTAAGGGTTTTAGCGTGGACCAGGTCGAAAAAGTGATCTTTAAATAACCGCCCTATAGGCAGCTCTATACCTTGACCGATAAATACCTGGTTGCTGTCGATGTATTTTATTTTGTCGATGTTAACGATAAATGATTTGTGTATCCGCGTAAATTTAGCTGCAGGTATAGATTTTTCTATTTCCTGTATCGATAAGTAAGTAATGTATTTGTTATCGGCAGTGTAAATAATCACATAATTTTTTAACCCTTCGATATACTGGATATCGGAGTACTTTAATTGTACCACCTTGCCCTTGGTGCCCGGGTTTATAAAAAAATATTCTTCTTCCGCTGAATGTTCGGTTCCTTTTTGTGATCTGATCAGGTTTTGAACTTTAGTTACCGATTTGGTAAATCGCTCAAACGAAATAGGCTTTAAAAGAAAATCGGAGCCGTTTTTTTCAAACGCCTGAACGGCGTAATTTGGAAAAGCGGTGGTAAATATGATAGCTGAATGTGGTGAAATAATATCTGCAACATCAAGGCCCGAAAGCTCGGGCATATCAACGTCTAAAAATACAATGTCGATGTCGGCTTCCGAATTGATGATTTCATCAATGGCTTTAACCGGGTTGATATTTGACCCCACCAGACTTAGCCCCGGATAACGATCTATGTAGCCGACAAGCGTATCAATGGCATGTTCTTCATCATCAATGATATAACAGGTATACATGTTTTTTTAAAGCCTTATTGTGAGCGCAGAGCGGTAAAATTGCTCATTTTCTTCGATTTTCAAATCATAATCGTGATACATTTTTAGGCGTTCGGTAATATTCTTTAAACCGATGCCGTGCCCTTTTTCCCTTACGTTCCTTTGCTTGATGTTTTCGGTTACAAATAACAGCTCATTGCCGTCAATATTTACCATGATCTTTGCCGGGTTTGTTTCGTTAAGCAAGTCGCCGTATTTAAATAAATTTTCGACGATAGTTATGAGCACCAGGGGAATTATTCTCAACTCGCCGGGCTCTCCGGCAACCGAATAGTCAATGCAAAGCCGCTGACTGAACCTGGCCTGGTTAAGTTTAATAAAATTGGCCACATGTTCAATCTCATCTTCCAACCTCACTTTGCCGTCTTCAGCAGCATTTGTGAGGGCATAACGCATGATGTCCGATAAGGTCATCACGCTATCGGCAACTTTATCGCTGAACTTTGAGACAGAATTGTACAGGAAATTCAAGGTGTTCAACAGGAAGTGCGGGTTGATCTGTGATTTCAGATATGCGTTCTCAGCAGTGAGCAGGGTTTTTTCTAACTCCTGGTGCTCCAATTGGTTTTGTAGTTGGGAACGCTCCAGGTCGTCTATTTTTTTACGGTTTTGTATAGTTGTTAAGGCAAACCAGTAACCCGTACTCAAGCCAAGTAAATAAACTAACCTGAACACAAAGGAGGCTATAAAAATTGTGAAGTTCACATATATGATTCCAGGGGGGATTTGGAGGTACATTAAAATGATATAATAGAGGTATTTACAAAGGATATACGCAGCAATTTCAGCTATCACCATTACCACCAGCCTGGCGTACTGTAGTTTTTGTCCTTTATATGAGCGCGGCAGTACAACATGTGCGTGCAAGTAAAAGAAAATGATATCGATGAGGTAATAGACAACAATAGCTCTGACGTCAGGAAATCGTCCGTAAGTATTGTAGGCTATTGCCCGCTCGTAAAGAATAAAAATTGCCCATCCAACCGCATGTCGTCCTGGCAATTCTAACTTTAGTGACTTCATTTAGTGTAATCTTTTTTTAAATGGTCGACCGGATATATCGATCTCATCAAATTTTTAAATGAATGTTAAGATTTCCCTGGCTTTACACTCATCGTTCAGACGCTCCAAAATTTAACGCTACATTTGCAATACCGATTTGTACGTTTCTTCATCGTCCTCAATTTCCAATTTGTAATCTTTATAAGCAGCGAGCCGATTTTCGAGGTTTTGAATACCAACCCCGTGGCTTTCTTTGGGGCTCACCCGCCGTTTCCTGTTTGCCGTAGTAACGGAGATACCGTTACCGTCAATAATAATGGTAATGTTTGCAGGTTTTTCAACGTTGAATAAGTCCCCGTATTTGAACATGTTTTCAACCAGGGTCATAATGGCCAGGGGCATTACCCGCTGTCCGTCCGTATCTCCAAAAACATCAAAGTTTATCGCCAGTTTTTGTCCAAATCTGTCCTGGTTGAGTTTAATAAAATTTTTGATATTTTCGATCTCTAATTCCAGCGGGACCTTGCCGTCGGCTTCAACCTCCGACAGCGCATAGTGCATGATCTCGGACAAAGACATAAAACTGTCAGCAATTTTGCTGCTAAACTTCGAAACGGAATTATACAGGAAATTCAGGGTGTTAAATAAAAAATGGGGATTTATCTGGGATTTAAGGTACGCATTTTCAGTGCTTATTATAGCAGCCTCAAGTTGCTGCCTGGCAATTTGATCTTTTAAACGTGCGTTTTCAAGTTCGGCAACCCGCTTCCTGTTTTGTAAAGCGGTTAACGCCAGCCAATATGCTACACTGAATGCCATAAAGTATAATGTTCTAACCAATGAACCTATTATGAAGTTCCGGTGATTTAAAAAAGGAGGAACAAGTGCTATATGGAAATAAGTAAAGCCGTACATAATGATATAGTTAATTACTAAACAAGTAAAAGCCTGGGCTATTACCAGTAAAAAATATATGGAATACGACTTCTTACTTTGATTGATAGTACCGGGAAGTACTAAATGCGCATTAAAATAAAACAACGCTATGTACAATATATAATGTGTTACTTCGTCCCACAAACTTCCAAAGCGCCAATTATCGCGAGGCAAAACAGACAATTGCTCATAGGCGATGAAAGCTAACCATATGGAGACATGTCTCCTGATTTTTGTGACGGGCAGGGTTTTCATTAATTATACTTCAAAAGATTAAGCAATCAAAAATAGCTTTTTATCGCGAAAGCTTCCCGATTCAGAATTAACTTTGATTTTTTAGAGTTTTGATTTGAAAAAAGGTTCCGATACGGTAGTACGTATATTGCATACTGCAGTTGGTGTAATAACTTTTTTACTTACCAAAAAGAGCCATAACTTTTCTAAAATTAAAAAAGAAAAGTTATGAAAACCTCAACAACAAGATTAAAAAAACTTAACACCAAAACAGTTTACGGATTTAGGCGGAACCAGCCCACAGGCAACAATTTCATGGACACCACGCAAACCGGCACTAATGGGACGACAACTACAACAACTGCAACCAGCGGTAGCATGATATTTTAGCAGCTAAACTGCTGGCTGTTTGCTTGACAGGATAATTGAGAATCTCCAGGTACCTTAAATATCTGTACCTGAGGCGCTAATAGCTTGTTTGACCTGTTGAAAGTAAATTACAGAGCCCAAAAATGCTGGCGATCTGGCTGATGCCGTCCAAAATTAGACGGCATTTTAACGGATGCCACTAATAATGTTGTTTGCTTGTGGATGGACGTGTCCGGGTCAACTTATTGACCGTTGGTCGGGTTGGCCGGGCATTATCCTCCAGGCTTGTATTCAAGTTGTGTTCAGTTAACGCCGCAAAAAAATTGCACGGTTATGCCAGGCAATTAAATAATTTCGCGGAGAGTTAGGGATTAACTCCGTTGATCCCGTTGGGGTGGCTAAAAACAAATGATTGCCTGTTCGCTATCGCTCACCGGGCATTTTCGTTTGCCAGCTTGCGCTCAAACTGCGTTCGGCAACGCTGCCAAACAAAAATGCCCTCCGCCTGATGGCGGAAGGCAATAATTTGTTTTTAGCGGAGAGTTAGGGATTCGAACCCCAGGAACCTGTAACAGCTCAACAGTTTTCAAGACTGCCGCAATCGACCACTCTGCCAACTCTCCGGGCGCAAAAGTACAAAACCGGGGGGAATTGCCAAACTGTTTTTTATTATTGATTGCACATGGCTGACTTCGTCGCGGATTATTACTGTATTGCATTGATATGCAATTAATTGGGTCGTTTTTTTCGACCCGGTGTTTTTGGCGGGAATGGCGGCGGGGAGTCGTTCAAGAGAATAAACCTATTGGTTTGCAGTCGTCCGGAAGCTGTTAAACATCGGTTTTACCATTTTGATATTGCGTTTTGAATAATCGATGCTGGCATTTAGTTCAAAGCCGATTAGCAGGATAAGAGAGTTTAAATGAAGCCATATCATGAGTATGATCAGCGTGCCGATGGAGCCATAAACCTTATTGTATGAAGCGAAATTGTTGATATAGTAATTGAAACCCATGGTGGTTAGTACCGCCAGGATGGTTGCTAAGATGGCCCCGGTATTCAAAAACTTCCACTTTATTTTATGGGCCGGGCCATAGCGGTACAAAAGCGAAATCGAAAAAAAGAAAATAGCCACCAGGATTATCCAGCGTAATAACGCGACAAGGTAATACCAAAAATGACCTTCACTGTCGATGTGCGACTTTAGGTAGTTAATAGTTGTTTCGCTGATTGTCATAACCGTGATGGCGACCAATAACGAAATACTAAGCACCGTTGTAAGGGCAGCCGCTATCAGCCGGCGTTTCAGCCAGGTGCGTTTTTCGATAACAAGGGACGATTTATTAAAATCCCGCATCAGTATTGTGATGCCGTTCGTTGCGAAATACAGCGCGGTAATAAACCCGATTGAAAGTAACTTGCCGTTTTGATGCCGTACAATATCTTCAATCGTTGCCTGGAACGCCATATAGGCATTGTAAGGGAGAACGGTAGACAGGAGGGAGAGCAGGTTTTTTTGAAAGTTTACAACCGGCACGTAAGGGATAAGCGTAAACAGAAAAATAGTGCCCGGGAAAAACGCCAGCATAAAATTAAAGGACAGCGAAGCAGCCCGGTTGAACATGGTAAGCTGGTCTATCTCCCTGGCGAAAAAAGCCATTACGTGATAAAGCGAAAGCGGGTAAAACCCTCTTATCACAAATGTTTTCGACCACCTGATAAATCGTTGGTAAAGCCCGGATTTCAGCAAGATGCGGTGCAGCCATTTCATTTAAGCCAAATTTACTCAAAAAATGGCTTTAAGCGGTCCAAAAAGTCCTGTGGCGGCAAGCAGGGGCGGTTGGATTGCATGTTGACGAATACCAGCAGGGTTTCGCCTCTATTAATAAGTTCCTGTTTCTCGTTATAAAGCTCATACCTGAAATGGATACGGATACCCGGCATTTTGTCCATAACCACTTTTACGGTGATTTCCTCGTCATACAAGGCAGGTTTTAAATATTTGCAATTGAGCTCAAGCACCGGCATTTTTATGCCCGATTGTTCCATGCCGCTGTAGGTTAGGCCAAGGCTGCGCAGCATTTCAACACGCCCCACTTCGTAAAATTCAGCATAGTTGCCATAATACATGTAGCCCATCTGATCGGTTTCACCGTAGCGGACCCTGATTTTGGTGGAGTGCTCAAACATCAGTGCTTAATATTTCTTTCGTTAAGCGCCTCCTGGTATTTATGCGCATTTACCAGGTGGTCGGCCATATTAGTGGCGAAATTATGATACCCCGAGAAATCCTCTTTGGCGCACATATAAATATAATCGCTTTTTTGATAGTCGAGTACTGCGTTAACGGCGTTTATAGAGGGCATCATGATAGGGCCGGGCGGCAAACCGGTGTGCATGTAGGTATTATACGGCGAATTGATGCTGAGGTACCTGGACAGCACGCGGTGGATGGTAAAATCATTTTCGGCAAAAATGATCGTAGGGTCCGATTCCAGCTTCATGCCTTTTTTTAGCCGGTTGAGGTACAGACCGGCAATGGTCGGCATTTCGTCATCATGCAGCGCCTCGGCATCAACTATTGAAGCCAATATCGTCACCTGGATAGGGTCGAGGTTGATGGCGACTGCCTTTGCCCGTCGTTCACCCGTCCAGAATTTTTCATAGGCGCCGTGCATCTTTTTAAAGAATCTTTCAGGAGATGTATTCCAATACAACTGGTAGGTATTCGGCAGAAACATGGTGTAAACATTCTCCGTCGTAAAGCCATATTGTTTAACAAAGGCCGTAGAATCCAGTAAGTTGAGTATCGCCGCCGAATCAGGCTCTATTTTTTTTCCTACAAAACCCGCAAATTGTTCCTTCAGCCTGAGGTTATGGAAGGAGAGGGTAACCGGTTCCTGCGTACCCGAAGCCAGCATATTGATCAGCCTGCGGTTGCTCATGCCTTCGTGCAGGTGATAGCGTCCCGGTTTAACACGGTTGATATAATTCATATTTTGAGCTGCCGAAGAAAACGCATCTGTATCCTTTACCATATTTTGCTGCTTAATGGTTTTGTAAACATCACTAAAAGTAGCTCCGGTATGGATGTATAGGTACTCCTGGTTTGCCGTAACGTTCGGGCTAAAATATTTCTGGTAATAGTTGTAGCCGGTAAGGCCAAGCGCGATAACAATTACCAGCACAAAGGCGATGATAAACTTTTTCAGCACACTGCTCTTTCGTGCGTTTTTAGCTGTCATTTTCTGATCGTTTTAATGTTTTAATTTCCGCAGCGCCAGCAGGCCGCCGGTCAAATTCTTCACGTTTGTATAGCCTTTTTCAGTGAGTAAGGCTGCTGCCGCTGCGCTTCGCAGGCCGGCGCTGCATATAACAATTATTTCCTCGTTTTTGTTAGGGCCAAGCACATCACTGTTTTGACCGAGGCCCTGCAAGGGAATATTTTTTCCGCCAATATTAAAAGTACTGTACTCTAATTCTTCCCGCACGTCCAGCAAAGTTAGCTTTTCGCCTTTGTTCAGCCTGGTCAGCAAATCAGCCGCGTCAATTTCACCGTGCATCAGTTCTTTTTTCCTTGTGTCACCGTAAGGTTAATGGGCGTGCCGTTTGGCGTTTTGCTGAGCGAGTCGGTCTTCATCGGCATTTGCGCTACCACTACCAGGTTGGCCGAGTCGGTTATGGGGCCCTGGTAAGTTATCGTTCCGACCGTAAGCCCGCCATTCTTTATTACAAATTTTGCCGCATCAAGGTCCTGGTTAACCAGGTCGGGAATATCTACCTCGGTGGCGCCTTCGCCGTTACCCAATACCAGGTCGACCTTCGAGCCTTTTGGTATCTTGCTCCCGGCGGCGATAGGCTGCCCCGAAAACCGTACTTCCAGCACCCGGTCGCGGGCAATGTCAGGTTTGTAGATGGTATCGCCTACTTTCAAACCATAATTTGACAGCGTGGCCAGGGCCTCGCGGTACGTATAGGGCGTAAGATCGGGGAGGGACACGGGCGGGGCCAGGCGGGTTATCACAGTCAGGTAAATCGTCCTGTTTTCCTTTACATTGGTGCCCGGGTCGGGGTCCTGCTCAATGACGGCGCCCGGCTGCTGATCGGCCACATAAACCGAGTCGATCTTATATTCAAAGCCCTGATCCTTTAATAATTCCATCGCCTTTTCAATCTGCAGACCTTTTAACTGCGGTACCGGGATACCCTCTCCATGGCGGGTATACAGGCTCAGGCTAAAAAATGTGATCAGCACCACCGCAAATATGGTCACCACGATCAGCAGCAGGTTGACCCTGAATGATTTGGTTTTTAAATAATCTCCGAATTTACTCATTTGCGGCCGGCGCTTTTGTTTATGGCTATTTAACGCTCAAACATAGGAATTTTTTGCGTTTGACCGATGGAAATTGTTACCCACGTTAATATTAAACGCATAATGCTGACTGGTTAGTTGGCTGCCGGCAACGGGTTTAAACCGGGTTCAAGGTGTTCACGTTTTGCACGCATACACCCCATAAATGGCAACTTAAGGCGTTTATTTTCAGCATGTTAAAATTTACAATTCGCAAAACTGTCACGTTTTTGAGGAATTTCGTGAACACCCGGACCAGTTTGCAGCTGGTAGTAAGCGGTTTACAGAATTTGACATTGTAATCGTCACGCCGATTGGCAAAGCCCACTGTAAATTGACCGCTGAAAATCAGGACATTACCGCGCTGGTAGATGCGCGGTCGCGCCATCCATTCATACTGCACCGGGCATTAGCCACAACCTGCCCAGGGCCGGTATCCATTCCTGTCGCTAACGGAGCGCGCCGTACAAAATCAAACCTTATTCTTAGCCTTTCTGTCTCTGGTTCAGGCGTGACGGGCTGGCCAAAAGCAAAAAGGCGACTCGTGCTCCGTTGAACGGTCCTTTTGGTTCAGGCGCGTGAGTCTGTCGCGCAAGCCAAAAGCGCAAACGCGACTCGTGCCCCGCTGATAGGTCGCCGACATGCTTTTACGTTTTGCTTTATTAGT
>JABDHD010000083.1 GCA_013285685.1 Bacteroidota bacterium | reverse complement strand
ATGAACCACCCCTAATCAAAATCCAGATTAAACTTATTTTTCAGATCAACCATTGCAGGGTTTTTGGCCGCCATGTACTGAAATTTCTCTACGGAAGTGTACGGGCGTTTTACCACGGCCTTTTCGTCTATCCGCGCACTCACCTCAATATCAAAATTCCGGAGGCCCATTCTTAAAAAGTTAAGCAGGTTGGGGCGCTCATCCCTGAAAAGGTTTTCCTGCACTTTATTCTCTACTACAATCTCATAGCTATCCGGCCCTAAAGCTTTTGGCGCAACGGAAGTAAATATCGTTAGTGCATTTTTTTTGCCTTCGCTTTTCAGCCGCGCGGCAAAATCGCTCCAGGCCTTTAAAAATTGGTCTGGCGTGTAAGCGTCCTTTGCGTCTCCTTTAAGGTAAGGGTCTTCTTCTTCCTGTATTTCCTCACGGGTTTTGCCCATATCTTTAAGCGACGGTATTTTAACCGAGCTGTTGGCATTGGGGATAAATAACTTAGGCTTTTCAATGGCTATTTCTTCCTTAACTGCAGGTTTAGCAGGCTCAGGCGCTTTAGTAGTTTGATAACTTACCGCCGGATCGCTGGCAAGCATTACCTTTTCGGCCGGTTTTTCGGGCGTTTCGGGCTTTACTGCTGCGGGCTCAGGTTTTTTTTTTATTTGCCCTTCGGTTGCGGGCATTGCGGCGAGTGGGTTTACCGTCAGATTAAACACCGAGGGCAAATTACACATCTTTAGCAACGCCAGCTCCACCTGCAGCCGTTGGTTTTTGCTCAGCTTGTAGCTGAGATCACATTGATTGGCGATATTCAGCGCCGACATTAAAAACGATACCGATGCCGCCTGCGACTGCTGCAAATATTTCGATTTGATGCCCTCGCTCACTTCCAGCAGCTTTAACGTGGCCTGGTCTTTCCCTACCAGCAGGTTGCGAAAATGCTCCGAAAGCCCGGATATAAAGTGCGCACCATCAAAACCGCGCGACAATATCTCGTCAAACAACAACAGCGTTTGGGAGTTGTCTTCATTCAGCAGCCGGTCGGTGATATTAAAGTAGTAATCGTAATCCAGGATATTCAGGTTATCGATTACGGCCTTGTAAGTCACATTCCCGCCGGAAAAACTGACGATCTGATCGAACATCGATAGTGCATCTCTTAACCCTCCATCGGCTTTTTGGGCGATGATGTGCAGTCCGTCCGCCTCGTAGCTTATACCTTCTTTTTGGGCGATACCGGCCAAATGATTGGCCATATCCTCAACCCGGATGCGGTTAAAATCAAATATCTGGCAGCGGGAAAGAATAGTCGGCAGTATTTTATGCTTTTCTGTCGTCGCCAGGATAAAGATGGCATAGTGCGGCGGCTCTTCCAGTGTCTTCAAAAAGGCATTGAATGCAGCCTGCGACAGCATGTGCACTTCGTCGATGATGTATATCTTATACCTTACGGCCTGGGGCGGTATACGCACTTGTTCGATCAGGCTGCGGATGTCATCAACCGAGTTATTGCTGGCCGCATCCAACTCATGTACGTTAAACGAATTTCCGTTTTGGAACGACAGGCACGATGCGCAAACCCCGCACGCCTCGCCATTGGGCTGCAAATCGGTGCAATTAATGGTTTTGGCCAGGATACGCGCACAGGTAGTTTTGCCCACGCCGCGCGGCCCGCAGAATAAAAACGCCTGCGCCAGCTGGTTATTTTTGATGGCGTTTTTCAGCGTATTGGTAATATGCTGCTGACCTACAACACTTTCAAACGTAACCGGGCGATACTTACGTGCCGAAACAATGAAATTATCCACAGCCACTAAGGTAATAACATTTACCATAATGTAAAAAGCTTGTGGGTAATTAGCTAATAAGTTTAGCAGGATAGTGTGGTGTCAACACGTTTTTATCGCATAATCATAACCGGAATTTCAATTTTACCTTTGTTTGTGGATGATAGTAATACTTGATTGCTCATTGCGAATATACCCGGTAACGCGCATCCATAATCACACAAAAGGGTTAACACAACTTAACATATTTCAATGTTAACCTTATTTTAAATACTTATAAATCAATTGTTTAACATGAAAATCGGTGAAAGCCTGCAACATCTATGTTAACCCATTTCGCTGACATGAATTTGTCACCAAATTAACTTAACATTATGCCGGCCCAGCAACCTTTGTAAACCAGTCAAAAACTCATTTTTTCCGTCGCACGCGGCCCAGCCCTGCGGCGCAAAATCTGCAGGGAACAATTTAATGTCGCCTATCATAATAATAAGTTTAAGGTTAATGATTTAGTTGCAAGTCCAAAATAAAGCCTTTATGTCCGCCAGGCGGCGAATAACATTAAAAAATCAATTTAATTTATCAGCCAAATTGGACGATGCTAAGAAGGCGCAGAGAACACAGGAAAAAATTGACAAACTATTAAGGCTTTGCGGTCTCTGTGTCTTCCCCTTCGTGTTCTTTGTGGTAAAAAATTTCTACAGTTAAGTTATACAGAAGTAAACATAGAAAAGTCCCCTTCAAAAATCCTCATCTTCCGGCAAATGGTCGTCATCTTCCGGGTCGAAAATATCATTGTCCAGTTCTATCTGGTGCAGGTCTTCCTCATCTTCCGCCATATCTTCAAAATCCTCATCCTCGATATCGCTCCAGTCATCATCTTCGTCGAGATCGTCATCATTACCATCACCGGGGAATAACAAAGTCGGGGTTACTTCTTCGTTTATTGCAGTTGCGTATTCGGTTATCATATCACAAAGCTAAATAAACTAAAACAAAAAAGTCATGTTGGCCCGCACTAACGGGCGGCAAGACTTGAAGGTGCTGTTATTTTTTTAAATTTATGGTAGTTAAAACAGGGCCGCCGGAGCCTGCCGCACCGAAGATTATCGTACTATTAAATATCGTGCAGCTATTACTGGTAAGTTTGGTAATGGTATAAATTGGATAGTATGCTGAATCGACCATATTGGTTTGTCCGTCGATATAGGCAGACTTGAATTTTATGGTATCGCCGCTGATCAGGTACGTTGCAGTATCCCTTTGCCCGTTAATGCTCCAATACAATTTGCCGTACCTGGTGAAATTGAAATAGTCGCCGGCTTTGCCGATATAATTTGTACTGCTTGCGGGTGAAATAGCCCCGGCGCTTTCACTCGTAGCATCGTTCACAACAGTCCAGTTGCTTCCAATAAGTGATGTAGAAGACTCTGCGGTGTTTACATTTTCTTTGGTACATGATGTCAGGATAGTGGCTGTCATAAAAATCAGCGTACAAATGGCAAGGTTTCTCATGACTCAAGGGTTTTAGTTAATGTTTAACAGCAATACGCAATTATTCAGTGCCGCGATACAGCGTACCCTGAAAATTGATCTTTTCGATAATCGAAGACTTTCCACTATTCCAGGAAGCCCATATCTTCATTGCCCGCCATAGCTTCAGCGACGGCGGGTTACCCTTGAGTGTTCGAAACATTCTTTTCCTTCTTTCCGGCCTGCCGGAGACAGGGATGCCGAGTCCCGTAAGTACGGGAGCAGGGTGAGTCAACCCGGCGGACATTGGCGCCAATGCACCAGCGGTAATGTCCGCCGGGTTGACTCACCCGAACCCCGTAAGTACGGGGCTTCGCTCGTTCACCCTCTCTTTTGCAAGCAAAAAAGAGGGTAGCTGCAATTATTTTTCATATTTCGAACACCCTTACGGGTTATCCCAAAAACGCCATATCTTCCTTTGTCAGCTCCACATGCGCCGCGGCCATATTTTCCTCAAAATGGGCCAGTGAGGATGTACCCGGTATTGGCAATATCCAGGGCGAACGGTGCAATAGCCACGCTATATTGGCCTGCACTTCCGAGATGCCATATTTTTTTGCAATTGCCGCAATGCGCTCATCCTTTTTCGGCGTCGAAAGGAACAATGAAAAATATGGCACCAGCGGTATACCATTAGCCTCGCAAATATCCAGTACTTCCCCGCCGCCATTACTCACAAAATGTCCGTTCCCGTGCGTGGTACGCTGCGCATGGCCGTACATGTTTTCCACGCTGGCTATTTCACCCATTTTCATGGCGGTTTCCAGTTCGTCGCGGGTTACGTTGCTAACGCCCACGTGCAAAATCTTGCCTTCCCGCTGCATTTGAAACATCGCCTCCATCGATTCCTCAAATGGCGCGCCAACCCCGGCAATGGCCCTAAAGTGTACCAGCGTTACCCGGTCAATCTTCAGCGTGCGCAGGTTATTCTCAATGCTGCTGAACAGGTTTTCCGGTTTGTTAAAGGGGATCCAGCTTTTATCGGGCTTACGTGCGCCGCCCACCTTGGTACAGATCACCAAATCCTTCGGGTATGGGTAAAGCGCCTCGGCGATGAGCCGGTTGGTGACATCTTCGCCGTAATAGTCGGCTGTATCGATAAAATTTACGCCCATTTCAACGGCGCGCTTTAATATCTGCAAAGCTTCGGGCCGGTTGGGCGGTTCGCCGTAAATGCCTTCGCCCGTAAGGCGCATGGTGCCGTAACCCAGGCGGTTAACAGTTAATGGATGGGCGGATTTGCCCGCAATGGTTATCGTTCCTGCATTAAACATAAGTAGTGGTTTATTTTTTTGCTAAGGTAAAACAAGCCAGTTCGCATTTGTTTCAGCCCGCTGTCATATTTGCGCTGTATCAATTTCAAACAGGTTCCCGTAATCAACGTAACCGAACTTAATTAATGAAACACACTTACCTTTTTACAGTTTTTATTTTTTTATGCTGCTGCCGCCTTTTTGCCCAGGACAGCCTCAAAACAAACCCCATTATTTATGCCGACGTGGCCTTCAGCCCGTTTACCAGTGTGAAGCACGGTCTGCTGATTTCCGGCTGTTTCAGCTACCAGGCAGGCGCGAACTTATTCACTCTTAAGGCTACCGGCATCGGCCATATGGACAGGCTCATCTTCAACCCGGATTTCGACGGAATTGATACCTATGCCGAGGCCGCTTTGTTATATGGCCGCCGTTGGATATCAGGCGGCCATTCTTTCAGTTTTTCGGCGGGCCTGGCGCTGGAAGTCCAAACCGCTTATTACAGCTACCGCAGGTCGCCGGTAACCCAAAGCCATACCATTTATATCGGCCTGCCGTTTGAGGCTGAAGTGCTTTGGTTTAAGGCCCGAAGGCGCCGGTCGAGAGCGTATTATATTTTTCCGTATGGCAAGCCAACGGGCTTTGGCAGCAGCATGGGGCTAAATATCGCCGGCAATGTATCGGCGCATAGTTTTATTTCGTTCGGGTTGGTGTTTGGGCTGGGGTATTTTAAGAGGTATTGAAAATCTAACTTCGGCTGTATAGTCATTGCCCTTGGCTGAAGTCAACGGAATATTGGTTGCATCGTTATTGGCTTTTGCCAAAATTGCACCTGGCAGGCGTGGCGTGGTTTTGGCTGAAGCCGCATTGACCTTTTTTATTAATTCTGTTGGCTGAAGTGGTTGTCGCACAACCTAATCTATGAAAAATTTAAGATTTATCTGATATGGCAAGCAGTAATGCCCCATCGGGGCTACCTATTTGTAGTACAAACCATTGATATCTTCTAATGCCCCATCGGGGCTACCTATTATTTTTGACTCGCTAGTGGTAATCAATAGGTAGCCCCGATGGGGCAATTATCCAGGATTGGACGGTTTCTACAAATAGGTAGCCCCGATGGGGCATTAACCGGTCAGTTAGTAATTGAGCTACGGCCATTGAAGCCAACGGCAATGAAAAAATATTTAAATTAGTCAACCCAAGTTGGCACTTGGGTCTGGCCCGTACAGGCCCTCATATGTTGGCGTTTTAAATATGAAAAAAGTTCTTATAACTTACCTGCTGACGCTTGCATTTCTGACAGCTTTTGCGCAATACAAATCCGATAGCTATCGGATGCGGCCGATCGACCAGTTAATTAATAAAACCGATCCGGGTTGGTCAGTGGTAAGCAACTGGATAGATTCCGCCAAAAATAAAATCGAGGTTCTTCCGGTTGATACCGCAAAAGCCAGGGACGCACTTTATAAAACGCAGGTTACAACACGTTCGATAATGGGCGCTATTGTTTATTCAACAGGCGGAATTTTAATAGACGACGGCTGGATCAGAATTCTTGGTTCAGGCAGCGCTAAATTGCAGCGAACCCTTCCTGATTGGAACAAGGGCAAAGCATTTAAAGAATTTGGAGATCGGCCGGCTTTCTTCCTGGTGGCTGATGACGCCGCCGGGGGCTTGTTTGCTATAAACTACGGTTCATTTGGGTCCGATTTAGAAAATATCTACTATTTCTCACCGGACAGTTTGCAATGGGAAGCGCTTGGAATAAATTACGAAGACTTTATTTGGTTTTGCTTTACCGGCGACCTGGAAAAATTTTATTCCGGAATCCGGTGGAAGTCGTGGAGAAGGGATGTTCAGTCGATCAAAGCTGATCAAGTGTTCCACATTATGCCGCCATTGTGGTCGGTTGAGGGCAAAGACCTTGAAAAGAGTATTAAAAAACCGGTTCCGGCAGACGAGGAGTATGCTTATAATCTTTCGTTGCTAAAAGCAAAAGCCAACAGATAGTAACGGTCATTAATCATTGCCGGGAGAGCCTGGGGCGGCTGGATTTTTAAGTTAGCAGCTGAGCATTTCCCTGGTTAGCAAAATGAGGATCAATGTAGAGACGCAATATTTTGCGTCTCCCACCAGACGGGCGGAAAATGTTTTTAGCACGCGAGGCTAAGACGCAAAATATTGCGCCTCTACAACGTCACTGCAAAAATTTGCACGTATCTGCACAAATATTCACTCAAAAATTGCACACTTCTGCACAAATACCTATCTTTGCAGCCCCGTAATAGCGGGTAATTTATTAAAAATCAAAGTATAACAATGCAACAGTACGAAATTGTGATCATTCTGACCCCGTTGTTATCGGAAGAGACTGCTAAAGAAGCCATTGGCAAATTCAGCAAGATACTTACCGATAACGGAGCCGAAATTGTCCAGGAGGACAATTGGGGTCTGAGAAAACTTGCGTACCCGATCCAAAAAAAGACGACCGGGTACTATCACTTAACTGAATTCAGGGCTCCGGGTGATTTAATTAATAAACTGGAGGTTGAATTACGCCGCGATGAGCGCGTTTTGCGTTTCCTGACCATTGCTTTGGATAAGCACGCCGTTGCTTACAATGAGAAAAAACGCAGCGGCGCATTTAACCAAAAGAACAAAGCTAAAACAGAGGAGGCAGCAAGCTAATGGCAAACGAACAAATTAAATACGTTACCGCCCCCAAGGTTGAGGATACACGTAAAAAGTACTGCCGTTTTAAAAAGAATGGCATAAAGTACATCGATTACAAAGACGCTAACTTTTTATTGAAGTTTATTAACGACCAGGGTAAAGTATTGCCCCGCCGCTTAACAGGTACTTCGTTGAAGTTTCAGCGTAAAGTGGCCCAGGCCGTTAAACGCGCCCGCCATATTGGTTTATTACCGTACGTAACGGATTCACTTAAATAAGCAGGAGGTTTAAAGCAATGGAACTTATTTTAAAACAAGACGTTAAGCACCTGGGTGAAAAAGACGATATCGTAAAAGTAAAACCCGGTTATGGCCGCAACTACCTTATCCCTAAGGGTTATGCCATACAGGCTACCGAATCGGCACGTAAAGTGCTGGCCGAGAACCTGAAACAGGCGCAGTTTAAGCAGGAAAAAATCCGCAAGGATGCTGACGCGATAGCTGCCCGTTTGGAAGGCGTTAAGCTGACCATCGGTGCAAAAGCTGGCGAAACCGGCAAAATCTTCGGCGCGATCAACACCATACAGATTGCTGATGCACTGAAGAAAGAAGGCTTTGAAGTTGACCGCCGCCGCATCACTTTTGACCAGGAACCAAAATTTGTCGGCGATTATATTGCCAACATCAACCTGCACAAAGAGGTTAAAGTTAGGGTGCCGTTTTCAGTTGTAGCGGAGTAATTTAATTTCGGAATTCGGATTTTCGATTTCGGATTTAGAAATAAGAAATATAAGGTGTTTTGCGAGAGCGGGACACCTTTTTTATTGGAAAAACATGTAAAAAATAAATCCGAAATCGAACATCCGAAATCCGAAATTGAACATCCAAAATATTTTCCGCATTTAACCGTTTCCTAATTGTTACGCAACAGCGACCTTTAATTTTCACTAAAACACTACGTTTGTATCATGAAAAAACTACTTCTTTTATCCGTAATTATATTCGGCGCTTTTTACAGCGCGTCTGCACAGTACTATTATAGTAAAAACAATACTTCAACAGTTAAAATCGGCTTTGGCATCAGTTCGGGTTTTGCAACGGGCCCGGTGTCGGGTGCATTCCCCGAGGCAGGCGCCATCACTGCTAACCTGGAGCTTCCGCTGGGCAAATCACCGGTAAGTGTATTATTTCAAACCGGCTATACTTTCTATGTTTCAGGCGGCGGCTATGATGTAGGCTTCGGCTACGGTTATTATGCAGGTACCGAGTACTATGGCAGAATCGCCTCGTTTATTCCTGTTGAAGCTGGTTTAAAAGTTTATGTGGCGCCAAGGGTGTTTATTGCCGGGCTGGCTGGCGTATCGTTTAACGTTAACAGCTATTCGTCCGCTTATACCGGCAATGCAAACGCATTTGTTTATTCGCCCATGCTTGGGTATTCGTTCCCATTTGGTTACCGGGGTAAATCCGACCTGGATTTAAGCCTGATGTATGAGAACCGGCCCGAAACCGGCGGTGGCTACAGCCAGGTGGGCCTGCGTGCAGTTTGGAATTTTGGTTTGTAAAAACGCCCGATCCAGTAGGGATCAAATATCGGTAGAAAAAAAAATACACATGAACGGCCGTGCCGTAGGTACGGAACACCCCGCCGCGCAGTGGCGCAAATGTCGCTTTGTCAGTTGCGTACCTACGGCACGCTAATCTCTCAATGATTTTTTTCTACCGATATTTTGCGCCGGCGGCGCAATGGACAAGAACTGCACAGAATCACTAATTTGATTTGGTACCGAATTTTAAATCATTCCTGTTTCCCGAATTTCGTATTTTAGGGCGATAAAAACCGCCATGAGCAAAAACTCGAATTCAAACCGCAAACCAGCCTCCCGAAAATCTGGAGGAATTTTTCGCGGCGGATTGTTCAAACTGCTGTTCCGCATCATAAAGCTGGTTTTTATCTTTTTTGTGGGGAGCAGCATTTTCTTTGTTATCCTTTACCGTTTCGTCAACCCACCCATAACGTTTCTGATGATACAGCGCGGCTTTGAGCGGAAATCTGCCGGAAAGGAATGGAAAATAGATAAGCAATGGGTGGACTTCGACCAGATTGCCGACCCAATGAAACGCGCCGCTGTTGCGGCCGAGGACCAAACCTTTTTGGAAAACCACGGCTTTGATTTTAAAGCGATGGAAGCAGCTTACAAAAAAAATGAGCACAGCAAAAAACTGATCGGCGGCAGCACCATTACCCAGCAAACCGCTAAAAACGTTTTCCTTTGGCCGGGCAGGTCGATGCTGCGAAAAGGGATCGAAAGCTGGTTCACGCTGCTGATAGATGTTTTTTGGAGTAAAAAACGGGTAATGGAAGTGTACCTGAACGAAATTGAAATGGGCGACGGTATTTACGGCGTGGAAGCGGCATCACAGGCTTATTTCCATAAATCGGCCAGCCAACTTGATACATACCAGGCGGCGGCAATCGCCTCGATATGGCCCAACCCGCTTAAATGGTCGCCCACCAACCCGACCGATTACGTGGCGCACCGGCAGTATTTAATCAGGCGCAATATAAGAAGACTGGGACCATTGGATTTCTAAGGCCGATGCGCAGGTCCGTTATTTCGGAAGTCGGATTAACTTCGTTGAGGGCTTCGCCGTTTTCGATTTCGGAATTAGTTGTCCTCAAAACGATAAAAATCCTTAAATCCATTAATCCTAAAAATCATAGTTCAGACTACCTCTGATATTTCCAGTTCTTCGATTTCCCCTCCTCTATCTGCTCTATCGCCGTTTCCAACCGCTTCAGCCTTGTCGCATCGCTTTTTGCATCCATTATCCATTCCAAATATTCGCGTTTATGCGAGGGACTGAATTTTTCGTAAACCGCTTGTGCTTTGGCGTTATTAGCCAGCAGATCAGCAAAATCAGCCGGCATTTCTATCGCGGCTTTAGGTACGGTTTCTTTTTTCACGGCCGGCCTTTTATTGCCGGCCTCATTTAGGCGCATTGCCTGTTTTATAAAATCTACCAAAATCTCGTCTGCGGGAAGATCGCTTAAACTGGTGATCCTGCCAAAACTGCCTGCCGTGCCATCTTCCTCCCGAATTAATTTACCCGGATCATTCAATTGCCGCTGCTTCCAGAATCCGAAACCCATGTGCTCTTTAAAAGCCGCCATCTGGCAAACCGCCCCCTTATAATCAAAGAACGGGAAGCCCCATTTCATTGTTTCGGTTATTAAAGGCGACACCGAGTGTACCAGTTGCCGCAAGTGTATTAAAATTGGTTGCGCAAACGGGGCCGATTTTGCAATGTACGCGTCGACCCGGGTGTCGTAGTTTGTTTTCATAAAATAAAAGTAACGACAAATAGAATACCGACAAAGTTTTAACAATTTGAAGCCCGCACATGACTTATCATGAGATAGAACCATTTAAACGCCTTGCCTGGACTAAACAACGCTTTTTGTTTTACAGCTCTTAAGGTTGCGTGTATAAAAATTATGTTTATTTTGCGACTAAATTTAAATTTTGTCACATGCAAAAAACACTACTTTTATTATCCATTTTATTTTTTTCGGCAGTTGGAGCGTTCGCACAAAGTAATAGTGCTGCGCCTGCATTAGGCGTAGGTGTTAGCTATGGCGTTCCCCAGGCTCCCAACTCGTCATCTACCCCATATGCAGGTGGGTTGATCTTTCGGCTTCAGTCACCTGTTACCAGCCGGTTAAGTTTAATATTCAAAACAGGATATACATTTTATGCGGCAGGCGACGTCACGCTCGGCTCCTATAACGATAATCCCTATCTCGAAACCCCTGCGACAGGCACAATTTGGTCTTTTGTTCCTGTTGAAGCAGGCGCCAAATTTTTCTTCATCGAAAAGTGGTACATCGAGGCCGACGGAGGGGTATCTTTTTTTCTTAATTATCATCCCGGCGGAAACAAATCAGTTGCACCGATTGTGACACCAGGCCTCGGCTATGACATCCACTTTGGGCCTTCAAAAAACTACCTTGATCTGGGCTGCAATTACGAGAATCGCATTAATTATAGTAGCGCTATCAGCGACTTTAGCCAGATTTCGTTTCACGCAATATTAAATTTTGGCCTGTAAGTTGTTTATTTACCGGAAAATGATGGATATTCATTTTCCGGTTTTATATCGGGGATTAATACCCCAATGACTAATGACGAACCAAGCCGCCAAATAACTGCATATGCCAGCTATCCTTAAAGGGCACCTCCCATTTGGTTTTTAGGTCTGCAAGGCGCTGCACCATATTGTTAAACACAATGGTATCGCTGGTGATGGCGCCTTGTTTCAGCATTTGCTCAAAGGTATGGCGAGGGGCTGAATGGACTTCGCTGCCTTCGCGGTAGGCCAGGTTAAAACGATCAAGCAGGGCGATGCCGTGTTCCTGCTCCAGGTGCTGTATAAAATGTACAGATTTATCAATAGAACAACCGCTGGCGCCGGCCTGGCTTTCGTCCACTGTCAATATTATAAAACGGTTATACCGCACTTCTCCCTTCGCCTTTAACTGGTGGTTATGTGCCGTCCAGACCGTGGTGAAACTGTCCAGCTCGCTTTGTATTTGGTTCACCTCGCTGTCGCTCAGCTTTTTGTTCGCCTGGTAAACCCATACCCTCGAATTTTCTGAAAATTGCATGTGCAAAGCTATGTATTTTCTTAACTTCGGGTTTAATTTTGTTGTCATCTTGATTTAAACCGTTTCGGGGCGTTTAGTGGTATTTAAAGGTTAACGAACAATGAAATTTCCCAAAATTCTTGTTGCGGTATTGGCAATCCTGCTATCCGCATCCTTTTTTGGCTTTAAGCCGGCTTTTGACGACCAGGATTGGCTGGCCTATGTTAACCGTTCCCTTACCCAATCATACGACCAATCCACTGATCTGAAACTAAAAAAAGTGGAGATTTCTCTCACCCCCGATTATTTTGTGAGATTGCGCAAGACCTATGCTAAAAATATGCAGGAATATTACTCCTTTAACCTGCATCAGTTTAACGACATGGATTACTTGGGCAATACCACTGCGGGCATCCTTTCGCTTAAAACCATGGCCGACGATATTATCGTTCAAACCTATAACGACCGCAACGGCGACATCGACTCAATGACCACTGCATTGGATATCCCCGTAAAAAACATGGAACCCGAGCGGCTCGACAGCCTGCGCGAAGCTTTCAATTATTTTAAAGCAAAGGGCTTATAAAAAAAGCCGCCCCGAAAACCGGGACGGCCCTATTCACAATCAAAAACGAAAATGTTGTTTAAACTTTTTCTACAATAAACGTCCTTACCGGCCCTTCTTCATAAATATGTATCTTTCTTTTAAAAACCTGGTTGTCAGACGATATTACGATTGAATAATCACCCTCATCCAGCTGCGTAAAATTGTATCCCCGGCGGATGTCCGTTTTATTCATCACGTCTTTCTGCAACAAACGGCCCTCATCATCATAAATGGTGACTTCGGTTATTCCGGGTTCAGCTTTTTTCACTCTGAGGTCGATACCGCTTTGCGAAGGAAGGGTATAGAAAACAATTTTGTCCTGTTTTCCGCCCATCATCTTATGAGGTGTTTTTGGTACAGTGGCAAAGGCCCCAGCACTTAACAAAAGGGCCAATGCGGTTAATTTGAATGTCTTTTTCATGATCTTTTAAATTAATTTCTTGTTGAATTTTATTTATAACCTATTCATTTTATTCGTTTTAAACCTATTACCGGTAAGTTTGCAATAATAGTACCAATCCAAACAAGCTGCACTAATGATGCGTGTAGCTTAATAAAAAAAGCGCCGCTCCCGAAACCGGGGCGACGCTAAGCCAACCTATCTCAAAAACACGTTATTACTGTATTACTATAAATTCTTTGGTGTTGTTTTCTTCGTAAACATGCACTTCTTTCTTAACCACTGATTTGTTTTCCGACACTACAATGGTGTAGTCGCCGTTATCCAGCTGGTCAAGGATGTAGCCCTTTTGCATGGCTTTGTAGGCCGGCATGGCATCTTTGAAAATTACGTCGTTATTGGCGTCATAAACCATTACAATGGCCTTTGAAGGTGCAGTGCTGTTAACCTTGATCTCAACGCCGCGTTGTGATGGCAGTGAAGAAAAGGTGATCTGGTCGTCTGCTGATGTGGTGCCTTTTGCTGATGCTACAGTAACAAAAGTTGCGCTTGCTAACAAAAATAAAGCGGCTAATTTGATTGTCTTTTTCATGGTCTTTTTATTTAAAATGTTTTTAAAAATTGTCGTTCGTTTTATTTGACAATACAAAGTAACAGCTAGTTACAACGCAAAAAAAACCAAATAGACCACCAAGGGATAGTTATAGACAAACCCCGAAATTCGCTCGTTAAAGCCTTATAATATACTTATAATAAGGTTTTTAGCAGTTTCATCGATCAAAACAGAAGGTTGATAGGTGTGATTTGCGGGTTGGTCGGGGAGATGACTTACCCATGACTGTCCGGACCGTTGATTAAGCTGATTTTATCGATTGTTTTGATACCCGCAGTTCTAATCAGCGACATCATAAAAATCAGCTTAATCAGCGGTTCAGACTACCCGGATCAAACATCCGCATATCCACCGATGCATCCGGGATGAGGTTATGGTAAGTTTCTACCTGCAGCAACTTATCATTTATATAAAAGCTGCATTTGGTTTCGCTCCAGGCATTTTTTAAAGGGATCTGCTGCTCAAAAAAGCCTTCTTCTTTCGAACCTCCGTCGTATTTTATAAACCTTACGGCAAAAAGGCCTTCCTGGTCTATCCAAAGCTGGTTCGCCTGGTCACCGTCCTTATTGGCGCCTAAAACATAAACCGGTTTGCCTTTCCAGGTCGATGCGTGAAATTTTGAAAGATCATAGTTTAATTCGATAAAATGGCCCAACACTTTTTCAAATGTCATGGAGTACATCCCGCCCAGGAAAAAGATCAGCTCGTTTTCATCCCGGGTTGAGCGCACGATCTTTTTATTACGAAAAGCATAGGTAGAATCATGCCTGAAAATTACGCCGGAGCTGCTGTTGGGCGTATCAAAATCTATTCGCAGCAGATCGGGGTAAACGATGGTTTCGTACCAGGTGCTGGTTTTAATCAAACTATCATTGCGGTAGCGCTCCGTAGTTTGATTAAAGGTGAGCGATTTATGCCAGTTGCCGTGATACCGGCTATACATACTTTGCAGCACTTCGGTAGAGTTTGCATTTTTATGCACTACAGGCAGCAAAAACCAAAGCATTATTGCCGAAATAATTTTCATTTTATTTTTTTAAGTAGTCCGTGTTAATTCTTCGGCTTCTTTTGCCTGATACAGCCATTCATTGGTAGTACCAAAAAGGCAGTTAACATTGTTCGATCAGGCTGTGCCGCTGCCAGGTAATCAGTGTAATCACATACATCACTTAAAAATCTGTGATCAGTATTGATGAAACGCCTGCGATACAAACTCCAACACCGCAGGCAGCGAGGCCCGCCAGTACGTCCATGTATGTCCGCCATCGCGCACGCGGAATTCATGCGGGATCTCTTTTTTCCGCATCGCGATGTGTACCAGGCAATTACCTTCGTATAAAAAGTCGTCATCGCCATCGTCAATATACCAGCGTACTGCTTTCTTCTGCGCATCAGGCATATTATTGATCAGGGCCAAAGCGCTGTGCTGGTTGTAATAATTTACAACGACCGAATCGGGCAGGTTGGGATTATTCTTTTTATAGGCTGTTTTCGCATCATCCAATGTTAAAGGCCCCACCGCTGCGCTCAGCGGGCATGCGGAAGAAAATAACTCCGGGTGATGCAACGCATACATAAATGTGCCGCCGCCCCCCATGGATAAGCCCGCAATGGCCCGGTAATGTTTATCACTTTTGATGCGGAACTTCTTTTCTACATAAGGCATTAGTTCCTTAAAAAAGAAATCCTCGTAGTTCCAGTCACCCTTAATATCATTAAAATAACCGCGGCGGCCGGTATTTGCATCCGGCATGATGATCACCATCGGCGTCGCGGTACCATCGGCAATGGCTTTATCAGTAATATTCAGTACCTCGCCAAATTGCACCCAGCCTGTTTGGTCGTCGCCGGCGCCGTGCAGCAGGTAAAGCACCGGGTAGCTTCGATCGGAAGTCTCAAAATCAGGCGGCAGGTAAACTGCATATTTGCGGTCGCTTTGTAGAATTTTGCTGGGTACCGTGAGGTTGTCATAAACTTTGCCGGTAAGCTGCGCAATCGCCATAAAGGGAACAAGCAGGGTAAAAACAAAAATCAAGCGGGTATAAATTCTCATGTCGGCAGTTTTATTGGTTTGATGGTTCAATATCGGCGAATGAATTGAAAACCAGGATAAATTTAGTGTAAAATTGTTGATGGGCGTAATGATGAAAAAATAAGCGAGTAATCACACAAATATTTTATCGAAATGTATCGTTCAATTACAATAATGCGTAATTCTATACAGAACCAGGCGAAAATATTTTTAAGCTTATGAAATTGAAACGCATAACCCCGCCGTTACTTTTTGCAATAATTATCAGCCTTGCTTCCTGCAATAAAGGCACAAAAGTTACTCCCATGCTCCCCGGTAAGAACCTGGTGCTTACCGCGTACGAACAGCAAAAAGTAACGGCGGACAATGCGTTTGCGCTACGCCTGTTTAAGAGTGTTGACAGTACCGTTACCGATGGATCCAACCTGTTCATTTCACCGCTCAGCGTTAGCTTTGCCCTGGGCATGACCAGCAACGGTGCAGAAAATGCGACCTTAACCGCTTTTCAAAACACGCTTGGTTTCGATGGACTTACCCAAACCCAGGTAAATACTTATTACAACAACCTGATCACCAATTTACCCCAGTTGGACCCGTACACCACACTGGATATAGCTAACTCTATTTGGTACAAACAGGGTTTTAGCGTGCTGCCACAGTTTTTGCAAACCGACAGCGGTTCTTTCCACGCCCAAATACAGGCACTTGACTTTTCCAGCCCGGCCGCTCCGGGAGCAATAAACAACTGGGTGAGCGACAAAACAAACGGCTTTATCCCCACGATCATCAAATCCATCCCCTCAAACGCGGTGATGTACCTGGTGAACGCCCTATATTTTAAAAGCGCCTGGAAGGAAAAATTCGACCCTGCTCAAACGCAGAATTTAAACTTTTACCTGCCCGATAACAGCACGGTACAGGCGCCATTTATGAACGGGGATGTTGACCTGAATTATTATGCCGATTCAAAAGCCTATGTTTATGAATTGCCCTACTCCAACGATAAGTTCAGCATGGTGATCGTTGAGCCGGCCGCCGGCACGTCGCTGGCCAGCCTGATTCCCCAGGTTGACTCGGCGCAATGGCAAACCTGGATGAGCAGTTTACAGCACCTAAAAAATACGATAATGCTGCCGAAACTAAAATATAGCTTTGGCGCTAACTTAAACCAGCCGTTGATAAATATGGGCCTGGGCATCGCCTTTACCACCAACGCCGATTTTTTAGGCATCAATTCAAATCCGGCTTTCCAGCTTCATATCAGCCAGGTGGTGCATAAAGCATACGTTGGGACTGACGAAAGCGGCACAACCGCGGCAGCCGCCACTTCAGTGGGGGTGGTTACCTCAATAGCCCCAGCGCCGCTGCCAGCCATTAACCATCCGTTTTTATTTGCTATACGCGAAATGAGCAGCGGTATAATTCTTTTTATCGGCACCGTAAACAACCCGCTGCTGCAAGGAAATTAGGCCCCCCGAAGCACGCCGGCCAACGTGCGGAGGGGGCTTTTTGAATTTTACTTCCTGTTAATCATTTAACAAGCCTGATGGTGATGCGCGCCGAAATTTGCGGCGACTCTTAAAAACCGATAATTTATGTACTTTAGCACAACTGAAAACTATCACGGTGACTTCCGACGGAACTAAAGAAGAAATAAGGTTGCATACCGAAATCATCAAATTTTTGATGGTGGTTCTACTGGCGGTAACAGGCGGGATGGTAACATTATACAATATTGATAAACCGACTCATAATCAGGAAATTCTTGTTACGCTTGGCTGGATTTTTTTGCCTTTACTCTTATTTGGGATTTTTGCATTATTTTTGTATGTTTATTCGTTATTAAAGAAAATTTGATTCGATATGACATCATTTAATCAAATCGGCCCATGGATTACATTAGGCATTCTATGTCTAATCGTACTTTTCTCTTGTATTTTTTATATTTCAAAGGCCCTGCAGGCAATTAGAAAGCCAATAAATGATAATCCCCCGACAAAAAATATTGACGGATTGATCATGTCGAAAGAGAATAAAAAGAAACTTAAAGAAGAAATTGTACATGATATAGTTTCTGATATTACTCCTGTATTAAAAAAGAGGATCGAGAAGGCGTTTTAGTTTTTTCATTATTATCGGTACCTTTTTCTTTGTCATCCCAAATTTTACATCCTGTTAACTTAAGGGTGTGTACATTGCTCAGGTAAAATCAACAAAAACCTGCGCTATGGATACATATTTAACCGAACTTTTTGAACGCGACCTGCTGAAGCTGCGCGATGAATTAAACAGTTTTAAAAACGAAGACAACATTTGGACAGCAGCCGAAGGCATCACGAACACTGCCGGTACGCTGACCCTGCACCTGCTGGGCAACCTTAACTTTTGTATCGGCACACAATTGGGCAAAACAGGATATGTGCGCAATCGCGAACACGAATTCAGCGCCACCGGTGTGCCCCGTGAAAAATTGGTGGCTGATATTGAAGCGTTAATCCCCATCATTAAAAACACCTTACCCAATCTGACCGACGAACAACTCGCCGCCACCTACCCGCTGGAATTTTACAGGCCAAAAAGCACCGCATTTTACCTGGCGCATTTTTACGGGCATTTTAATTATCACCTGGGGCAGATAAACTATTTGCGAAGAATACTCGAAACAGGGCTATGATTTTTGGGATTTAAAGAGGTTTAGGATTAAGCACGTTTGTAATCTTGTCTATCCAAAAAATCCTGCAAATCGTGTTTTGCCTGATCCAATGACAAATACTTAAGATAGCTAAATGTTAATTTAACATCTGTCGCTTATTTTTACAAAAATCAGCACCATGAGTACTCGTCGCAAATTCCTTGGAACAAGCTTTGCCGGCATAGCCGGTTTAAGCCTGTTGCCGGCAATAAATACCTTTGCCAGCGATACAAATAATTACCGTAGACGTTTTGATGGAAAATTAAAATTACGGTTTGCCATCGCCTCTGATATTCACTATGGTGAGCCGGGCACCGATTTTGCCTTGAACACGGGAAACCTGGTGAAATGGCTCAACCAGGATCACGCCAAAAATCACCTTGACCTGGTGATCATCAATGGCGACCTGGTTCACAACCGACCAGATTTGCTGCCCGAAATAAAAAAAAGTTACCTTGATAAGCTGCCTGCACCTTATTATACCATCCCTGGCAATCATGATTTTGCCGATGCTCAAATCTGGCAAAACGTTTTTGGCTACGCCGATAAATATTCAATTGATAAAGGGGAAATCGGCTTTGTATTTGCCAATACCGCCGACACCAAAGGAGTTTATGTTTGCCCGGACAATACCTTTATAAAAAACGAGCTGGAGAAATTTAAATCGAAAAGTATTGTTTTTGTAATCCTGCACATCGCGCCGGTGCAGTGGATGAAAGATGAAGATAAGATATTTCTGAACTGCCCGGAAACAATAGATATTCTGCATGCCTATCCAAACGTAAAAGCAGTATTTCACGGGCACGATCACCTGCTCGACGGGGTGAGGTATACCGGAAAACTGCCGCACTTTTTTGATGCCCATATCGGTGGAAGCTGGGGAACCGATTACCTGGGTTATCGCATTGTTGAGGTAGACGAAAATAACGCTATTTATACCTACCAGGTTAATGCCAGCCAAAGCCCTATTTTAAACAAAAACAAGTTATAACGATAACACACTACTGCCCGTTTCCTTCTCAACCGCAACTTAGTAATAAACCAGGCAAACAAAAATTTGCTTTTGGTTAAAGTTTATGCTTAATTTTATACAAATAAGCAACTATATCCTAATCAGCTTGTTTATATAAAACCAATTATTAAAAACAGGAGGTCGTATGAACATGGTACATAAAATTGAGCACTGGGGCGATACCCATCACCCAAAGGTGCTCGACTTGATCCGCGTAGCGCTTGGTGTTTTTTTATTTTTAAAAGGACTGGCGTTTATGGATAACACCGCCTATCTGGGGGATTTGATAGAGAACCAAAATGTGGTACATTTTTCCCCCGGCATTTTAATGGCGCTGGTTTACTATGTAACGTTTGCGCACCTGGTGGGCGGTACGCTCATCGTGCTGGGGGTGTTAACCAGGTTTGCCTGCATTATCCAGATACCTATTGTGCTGGCGGCCACATTTTTAACCAGTGTTTTTACCGAACCGGTAAATACCCTGGTTTGGCCTTCGATAATTGCCCTGGTGTTCCTGGCTTTATTTACCGTAATAGGTTCTGGCCCATGGTCGCTTGAAAAATACCTGGAAAGTTGGGGGGACATGTAGAGGAAGGTGAAAGGATAAAGGTAAAAGGCGAAAGGTTGACGGGGTTTAAATCCCCATCTTATTTTTTTACCTATATAAAAATTTTATTTGA
>JABDHD010000082.1 GCA_013285685.1 Bacteroidota bacterium | reverse complement strand
CCTTATTAACGCCTAATACCTTGCTAATAATTGGAATATAATTTTATCCCGTTACAAAATTATACTCCCGGATGAACACGCACCTGCTAACCAATGCACGAATAGTTACCCCCACAGAAAATTTTATCGGATCGGTTGAAATAGAAAACGGCATCATCGCCGCTGTTATAAAAGACAAAAATTACGCCGACGGAATCGACCTTAACGGGCAGTGGCTCATCCCCGGCTGTATTGACATCCATACCGATTACCTCGAAAAAGAGTTATATCCCCGTGCAAGCGCGGCCTTCCCGCTGCCTTTTGCCCTGCATTTTATGGACGCCCGGGCAGCGGCTTGCGGTATCACAACCGTTTTCAGTGCGGTGAGCTTTTCGGATAACGAAGAAAAGAACAGGAGCCTGTCCGAAGCGATGGAGCTTTCGAGGCAGATCGATAAAGCGCGTCATTCTTTGCTGGTGCGTCATTTCCTGCACGCACGTATCGACCCAAATTCAACCGGCATATTAAACTACCTCGAGCCAATGAAGGAATTGGAAAGCCTGTACCTGGTGGTTTATAATGACCATATCCCGGGCGAGCGCCAGTTTACCCTGCAGCAGCAGATAGAAATGCGGTCGAAGGCCTTTGGTATCACTGCCGAGGAAGCTGAGCGGCGCCTGCTCTTACAGATTGAACGGACGAAACAAATAAATAACCGCGAGCCTATTTATGAGGCTTTTAAAGACAAATACATCCTGGGCAGTCACGACGATACCACCATTGAACATGTAGACGAAGGGATGCAATTTGGTGCAACGCTTTCGGAGATGCCGACCACGCTGGTGGCCGCCCGAAGAGCAAAGGAGCTTGGCCTGTGGGTATGCCTTGGCGCGCCCAACTATTACCGCGGCGGCTCGCATTGTGGCAATCTTTCCTGTTGGGAGGCCATGGACGAGGATCTGGTTGACATACTTTGCAGCGATTACCACTTCCCAACGATGCTGGCAAGCGTAATAAAAATGATCAACGAAGGGATGGACCCGAGCAAGGCAGTAAACATGGTTTCGGCCAACCCGGCTAAACTGCTGAATCTGCATAACGAAACCGGGAGCATCGAAGTGGGCAAAAGGGCAGACCTGGTAGCCTTTGACGGCAGCGGCACATTTGCTTCGGTATCGCATGTTTTTGTAGACGGAATAAGCAAATACCGGGCAGATTATGCGCATGGCGTAAAACCTTTATCCGTGGAAAGAGGCCAGGAATGGACGACGGTTAAGGATAGTTTAGTTTGAAATGAAAATTGGTATTATCAGCGACATCCACGAGGATATTGTAGCCCTGCGAAAGGCCTTTAAGGTTTTGGAAGATGCCGGCTGCAGCGAAGTGGTTTGTTTAGGCGATATTGTTGGCTATAAGGTTAACACTTACCATTACCTTGATACACGAAGCGCGCATGAATGCATCGCCATTGTAAGAGCTAACTGCAGTGTTGTGGTGATCGGTAATAATGATCTTTACCAGGCAAAAAGGATCCCCACGCACACAGGGGATTTTGAATTCCCCGAAAACTGGTATGAGCTCGATTTTTTTGAACGAAAACACCTGAGTGATAACAAGGTATTTCTTTACGAGGACGTTCAGCTTCCGGCACTGATAACTGCTGCCGACAAATCTTACCTGGAAACATTGCCTGAATTTGCATCGCGGGATTATAATGGCCGCAGGGTTTTCTTTTCACACTTTGCCTATCCCGATCTGCATGGCGTTAAAACCTGTTTCCCGCAGATGGCGAGCGATTATCACGATCATCTTCATTTTATCCAACAAAATAATTGCAGCACCGGCTTTTCGGGCCATATGCATTTTGAAGGGGTGAGCATCTGTAATGAAGATGATATCAAAAGGAACCCTTTTGGCAAATATAAATTGTATGACGAGCTGCAGTGGCTGTATGGCCCGTGTATAGCCCGTTGCCAGTTTAACAATGGGTTATTGGTGTTTGATACCGAAAAATTTCAAATAGAAGCAGTGCCGCTTCTTTTTGGGTGAGGTTTAAAAATTAGTCCGAAAGTCCGAAAGTCAGTAATCCCGATAGCTATCGGCACCGAAAGAAGCTGCAACTGACGTCTCGGTCAAAAATAACAGTTAAAAATGAAATTAAATTTAACCACAGAGAACACAAAGAGCACAGAGAAAAAAATTGACGAACTATTGCTTTGCGGCCTCTGTGTCTTCCTCTTTGTGTTCTTTGCGGTTAAATCCTGCACAGTTTAATTATATACAAGATCATGAAATACCTTTTTATCATTATTGCTTTTGTCCTGTTCACCAACTTTGGCAGCCTCCCTAAGGCAAGCCTGGTTTTAAAAAATGGCAACATCGTTACCCTGAAAGCTAAAGGCGACAGGGCGCAGGCTATCGCCATAAAAGATGGCAACATACTTGCGGTTGGCACGGATGCCCAGATACAGGGCTACATCGGGAACGATACAAAGGTTATCGACCTTAAAGGTAAAACCGTTTTGCCTGGTTTTAACGATGTACACATGCACCCGGCAGCCATTTATGCTTTCGACAAACCCTGGGCTGTTTTAAAGCTGGATACGGTTACGTCGATGAAAAACCTGATCGCCCTGCTAAAAAAGAAAGCGGCAATAACGCCCAAAGGTGTACTGATACGCGGCGTGGGATACAATGAGACCAAACTTGGCGGGCAACCCATACGCGACAGTTTGGACAAAGCCTCAACAGATCATCCTATCCAAATTTCGCATGTAAGCGGTCACCTTTCGGCTGCTAACTCTTATTTGATGGATATGAACGGCATAGATGAAAATACAAAAGACCCCGCCGGCGGCGCTTTTGAACGTTATCATGGCACCAACAAACCGGATGGTATTTGTAAAGAAACCGCTGCCGGCTACCTTCATCGTTCAAAAAAAATACAATACCCGCCCAAGCCTACCGACGAGGAAGAAATGGAAGGTTACCGTAACTTTTTTAATAATGTTTTAGCCAGTGGCCTTACCAGCATTGGCGATGCCTGGACCACAGAAGATAAAGTGCCTGTTTACCGTAAACTTGTGGCCGAACATTTCCCCATGCGGTTTAACCTGTTGATAGGCACGCCTTACGCAAATGACCTGATCTCCGGGAAAATTCAACGCACCAATACGCCTTACCTGAGGATCGAGGGCGTTAAAGTGATCCATGGCAATTCACTGAGCGGCAAAACCTGCTGGCTGTACGAGCCTTATGATATGATCAACCCAGTTACCGGCAAAAGGGACTACTACGGCATTCCGCCTGCGCGCAGCCAGGCCTCGCTGGATAGTTTGTTTTTGCGGATACATAAAGCCGGTTTGCAGATCGCCGTTCATTCCAATGGCGACCGGGAGATCGATATGGTGATAGCAGCAATCGAGAAGGCCCAGAAAGCCGATCCCCGCCCTGACCCGCGTCATCGTATCGAGCATTGCAGCATAACCAACCAGGGGATTTTGGATAAGATAAAAAAAGACAAGATCATCCCGGTATTCCACTGTTACATGTATGAGTTGGGCGATAAAATGCTGGTTTACGGCGAAAAGCGCATGGCCATGCTGCATCCTACCAAAACGGCGATGGACATGGGCATTATTTATGCGCTGCACTCGGATGCGCCCATATCGCCTTACCCGGCCATGATCAGGCTCGGCAGTGCGGTTAACCGCAAGACGAAGGATGGGGGGATAGTAATAGGGGCAAACCAAAGGATCGGCGCCGAAGATGCTATAAAGGCCTACACCTTTGGCGGGGCTTATACAACTTTTGAGGAGAAGAAAAAAGGCCGGCTGATACCGGGTGAATACGCAGATATGATCGTTTTGGATAACGATCCAACCACCATCGATCCCGAAAAAATTTATAATATCAAGGTTTTGAAGACCATCCTCGGCGGAAAGATTGTTTACCAAAGTCCGGGCAATTGAAAGGTTGATTTGACCAATGTTTAGCGGTTGAAAAAGGATGAAAAGAGTGGGTTTTGAGCCCGGCCTGTGCGAATCCCCTCTTGAGAGGGGGGAGGGGTGTGTTGAGGAACATGCCGGCGAACACACCCCCGCCGCCGCACTTCCGGCCGCACCCCCTCTCAAGAGGGGAGTTGATGTACTTGATTCATTTTCAACGCATTTGCCAATGTGTAATTGAACTTTCCATCACTAAAATACTATTAAACCATGAGCAAAAAACTATTTGCGGCGGTTGACAAATACATCGCCAAATTGCTTGGTCCCGAGGACAAGGCGCTGAGATCGACCGTAAAGAGCATGAAAAAAGCGGGTATCCCGCCAATGAATATATCGGCCAACCAGGGTAAGTTTTTACAGGTATTGGCAAAAACGGCAAATGCTAAAAAGATACTGGAGATTGGTACCTGTGGCGGATACAGCACCATTTGGCTGGCAAAGGCGCTGCCTCCTGGCGGACACTTAATCACGCTTGAGGTAGACCCGGAATATGCCGATATAGCCCGGCAAAACATCATTAAAGCGGGGCTGGATACGGTGATCGATATAAGGGTGGGCAAGGCGCTCGACCTTTTACACACGCTCGATGCCGAAGATATGGGCCCTTTTGACATGATATTTATCGATGCCGATAAACCGCCTTATACCGAGTATTTCGACTGGGCGATTAAGCTTTCCAGGCCGGGAACGATCATCGTTGCGGATAATGTGGTACGCGAAGGGAAAATACTGGACGAAAAGCACCCGGATGAAAAGGTACAGGGTGTGCAGCGGCTAAATAAAACGCTGGCGGATGACGAACGCGTTACGGCAACCATTATTCAAAACGTAGGCGTTAAATACCATGATGGCATGGTAATAGCAGTGGTGAATTGAAGCGAAAAGGGCTTGGAAAATGCAAAAAATGGTGACAGGATTTTGTCAGTGTCAAAATCATGTCAGTAGTTAAATGGTTAATAATCAGGGTCGTTTAATTTTGTTTCACACTGTTTCACTTGTTGCGAACGCAACAAAATTGTAGTATTTACATTTATTTTTACGACCCGGCTTTAAGCGATTACGTTCCCCATAAACGGATCGGTAAAGCTTGCCTTTCCCGTTTCAACCCGGCCGGCGTACCGTTTTTCAAAAGTGTCACTGCCTGCGACCTTCACCGAAAAATCATACCAGCCAAAACTCTTTTCAAGGTTCAATACCAAGTTGGTCTTGCCCGAAGATGGTACAGTCAATTTATGGTTATTGACTTTATAGGAGTGATCGATAATTTCTATCTGGAGTGGTTTATTGCCTGAATTTTCGAGCACCAACGCTGCATTCCCGGTTAATTTGTTAGGATTGCCCTGGTAGCTTAGTTTGGTGTGAATGCCCGGATCTTCACTGTTTCCCTTAAACTCGCGGAAAAAGCCATTCGGCCCGTAAACCTGCAGGTGGTAATTTTTATCCTCAAACGCACTGATCGGCCAGCTGCCGGTTAAGCTATCGCCGGCGGTTAAGCCATAGGCCCAGGTGCGCACATTGTCGAAGGCCGGCGCCTCATTGCCTTTTTGCTGGAGGTACCTGCCGGGGGCATAAACATTAAACGGGGCGCCGGACGACTTAGCGCCAAAAACCTGGTTGCCTGCTGTAAATTGGATTTCAAGGGCGCTTTTATCCCCGTTTAATTTTGCCTCGGCATATAATTCATAAGGAAGCGCATTTGCATGACGAATGCCCGGTTCCTGGTACGGCATATAAGGCGAGCTATGTGGCTTTTGGTTGAATACAGCAATCTCTTCTTTGGTAAGCGGTTTAAAATCCGACGGTGTCTTTTTAAATTTTGCCTTGTGTATGCTCTCCACAAATGGATCCCGTTTTACGAATGCGGGGTTTTCAGTGGCTTCTCCTCCATAAGATGGCCTGAAAACTGAGGTCAGGTCGCCGCAAATGGTTCGCCGCCAGTCGCTGATGTTCGGTTCCTGCACCTTTTTGCCCGTTTTTTTGGATAGAAATGTCTCCAGGAACTGTAGGGTGGAGGTATGATCAAACACCTCGGAATTTACCCAACCGCCCTTGCTCCAGGGCGAGGCGATAACCATCGGCACCCGGTAGCCGAGACCTATGGAGCTTTCTTTATCAAATTTTTCGGGAAAATCGTTTCTTTCCAGTTCCTGCTCAAGCGTAACAAAATCAACCCTTGCGTCTATGTTTTTCGATACCAGGCCGGTTTCAGGCTTGCGCGGATCAGGCGCAACAAATGGCGGCACATGATCGAAATAGCCGTCGTTTTCGTCATAGGTAAGGATGAAAATGGTTTTTTTCCATACTTCCGGGTTTTTGGTCAGGATATCCAGCGCCTCCGACACATACCATGCCCCAAACCAGGCCGAGCTGGGGTGATCGGAAAAACTTTCAGGCGCCGAAAGCCAGGATACCGTCGGCAGTGTTCCGTTATTTACATCCTCCCTGAACTGGTGCAGCACGTCACCTTTAGGGACCTGCAATTCGCGCTCGATGCCATTGTCGTCATATTTTAAAGTTTCCAGCCGGCGATAATGCGGGTCCTTTTTATTCGAGATAAAAGCTTTTTGGTGAAGGCTTTTTTCCCGGCCGGAAAGTTTTTCAAACATTCCTGGCTGCCAGCTTTCTTTTTCCTTGTTAACGGCTTCCAAGTCAGCCTTCATTTGGTTCAGTTGCTTTTTCAGCTCCTTTATCGCTGCATCGCCGGCCGGCAATGCCGCAATTTTGTTTTTCAGTTCATCGATCTTACCAGGGAGTTCCTTTGATTTTTTTTCGATTGCCTCCAGGTGCAATTCATATAAATGAATGTTGTATTGCGCAAAAAATTCTAAAGGGTTATCCTGGAAGTTTGAAAGCCAGTCATCTTCTTCACCTTCGAAACCGGTATCGATAGCTACTTCGTTCTGGTAGCACTTCCATGATATGCCATGATCTTCCAATCGTTCCGGAAAAGCAGCCCACTTCAGGGTGCCATAGTCCATATCGTCATTCCAAACATGTGCCCTTGAGTTTTCATGCTGTTCTTCCCGTACGGTGCCGGTCCAAAAATAAAGGCGGTTGGGATTAGTGCCGGTTAGTGCTGAACAAAAATTCTGGTCACAAACGGTAAATGCATCTGCCAGGGCGTAGTAAAAAGGGATATCTTCGCGGGTATAATAGCCCAGGGTTAACGGCATGTCAGCGTACTCGGGAATGCTGTTGCGTTTATTTTCCAGCCATTTATCAAATTTGCCATCGTTGCGCGCACTTACCTGGTTGCCCCACGAGTGGGGGAGCGAATCCATCCAGGTGGCATTGGTATTTTTTATATCCAGACGGAAGGGCGCATAGGTTTCGCCCTTTTTGTTGGATTGCAGCCAAACGCGGTTATTATCGGGCAAGGTGATCGTCCTGGGATCATTAAATCCGCGAACACCTTTCAAAGTACCAAAGCAGTGATCGAACGAGCGGTTTTCCTGCATCAGGATGACGATATGCTCCGCGTCGAGATAAGTACTGCCATGCGGGGCATCTATTGCCATCGCTTTTTGTATCGATTCCGGAACAAAATTTGCAAGCCCGGCGGCGCCGGTCAACAATGCTGCTTTCTTCAGGAAATCCCTGCGGGTATCATTCATCATAAAAATCAAATTTAAATATTATTAAAGAGATTCTATCTTGCATGGAGTGTACTTCAAATTGTCGCTTTTCTATCACGAAACGTTCCTACGGAACGTCTAACCTTTATTTGTTTTATCTACCAACCAAACGTCCCTATGGGACGTATTTATACTTTGGTCGACGTCCCATAGGGACGTTTGGTTGGTAGAATATAAGAAAAATCTTCTTTACGTTCCGTTAGGAACGTTTGGTGTTGACGCGACAATTTGAATTAGACCTACCTCGCGTCGATCAGTTGTTCGCATAAGCCGAAGGATAGCGTCATCCCGTTACCGCCAAGGCCGTTGATAATGGTTACGCCGTTGGCAGCATCCATTACCAGCTCAGTTTGCCCGTTAGTCATTTTTGAGTAGATGCCGTGCCAGGATTGTGCAAGTTTCCAATCTTTAAATTTCGCGAAAGTGTGTAAGTAACCGGTTATTAAATTGTTAATGAATTCCTTATCGAAAGGGTCGTGCACCAGGCCGTATTCGTGCGAGTCGCCGATGGTCAGTTCGCCGGCGCCGTTTTGCGAAACCATCACATGGATGCCCCACTCCAGGTGGTCTCCATATTCCGACTGATAACGTTTCCGCAATGCAGGGAGCGATTTGGCCGACTGAAAACCCGGGTAATGGATCATCGATAAACCGCCGCAAAGCGCCGGGCCGATGCGCCAGTCGTCGGGCTGTGCAACCAGGCGCATCATCTGCAGCTTGCATTTGGTGATTTCTGATTGCAGGAACAATTCAGGGTACAGCGTTTCAAAATCAGCTCCGCTGCAAACAAATATTTCGTCGGCCTGCCAGCTGGTATTGCCTGACATCACCATAGGATGTTCTATACGGCTGATCGCGGTATTCCAATAAAAAGTGACATCATATTTCTCCGACAAGTACAGCGCCACCTGCCCGATGGCCACCCGCGATTCAAGGATCATCTCGTCGGCGCTCCATAATGCGCCTCTTAAGCCGGAGCTGTTAACTGCGGGCGACTTTTGCAAGGTCTGTTTTGGATCAAGGACCGAGCAATCCCGGTATTGCCGGTTGGCTTCAACATATTCGGTTATGGCCTGCAATTCATCATCATGGTAGGCCAGGTGCAACGAGCCCACCTCATCGTGCCATATTTTTGCTTCGGTACAAATTTCTTTCCAGATACTTCGCGATAGCAGGGCCCGCTCATATAAGTCGCCGGTTGGCTGCCCGATGGGCCATACCATCCCGAAGTTGCGGATGGAAGCGCCAACAGCCCGTTCATTACGTTCAAAAACCGTCACCGTATAGCCGCGTATCGCCAATGCCCTGGCAGTCGCCAATCCAACGATACCGGCGCCAATGACTATCGCATTTTGTTTTGACAAAATTTTCATGCCGGATTTGCGATTAATTCTCCCTGCACTTCAGGGCGGTTACTTTTTCGCGCACTTTGCAGAAAGTATACCAGGGATAGGGTGGCACAAATGGCGCCCACACCGCCGACTACCATTACGCCTTCTTTAAAAAATTCGGTCCAGCTGATGGCAGGGCGGCCCAGCTCTTTCACCAGCAAAACCGTTACGCTGCCGAGGTAACCGATAGAATCGGAAACATAAATGATAAAACCGATATTGCTTTTATAATGAAAGGAGGCAATCATCCGCTCGAAAAATATAGCGTTATAGGGCACATAAGCTAAATATAAGCCTAAGCCGGCCATGGTCATCCAGGGCAGCACGCCAATCATATCCATATTAAACAACACGGTGCCGATAACAATGCACAGGCAGCCGCTAATGATCATTAAATGGATAATGCTGAAAGCTTTCAGGTTTTTTTTCACCAGTATCAGCAAACTCATGGCAACCAATACGATTATCGAGATAATAGTATCGATTTTTGTGTAGATGGTGTTGTCCTTATTGCCAAGGCCTTTCCATATTTCCACCTCGAAATTGTCGCGCACGTCGCGCATGATGGTGAGTAAAATGTAAATCACAAGGGTAAGCAGAATGCCCGGTAAAAACCGTTGCAAAAAACGCCTGCGCTCATCGCCATTCATCGGCAGTCGTTTGGTGCGTAGCTGGATATCTTCTGCAGTTGGCTCGGGCATTAATTCGAGATAAAAAACAAAAAGTATTAGTGGTATAACGAACAATGCGCCCGTAAGAAACGGCATCCAAAACTCGCTGACATGATAAGAGGACATCATGGTACGCCCAATAGTTTTTACAAAACCTGATGCAAAAATAAGGCTGGTGGATAAAACGGCCGCCATAAATTCGGTAGATCTCCGGCCTTCAAGATAGCTAAAAACGAGGCCCCATATCATTCCAAGCGGAAATCCATTCAAAAAAAGGCAAATAATATTGTAAGGCGCCGGCACAATGGCAAAAAGGAGCAGGGCGAGCCATGCAAAACCAATCAGCCCGAAAATGCTTTTTACACGTTGCTCGTGTTTTAGCTCGGCAATGAATTTTATACCGTAAAACTTGCTAAGCGTATACCCGATCAGTTGGGCAATAACCAGCCAAACTTTATAATCGATATGCAAATATTGCTGGCCGGCAAAAGTTCCGGCTGCAAATGCTTTACGGAAAGCATACATGGACGAATATGCACCGAAAGCTGATATACCAGCCAATACAGATATGACCGGGTACGGCCATTTGGCAACCTTTTTTCGTAACCGGTCGATCGTTTTCATCGCTGTTGATTTATGATTTCAATTACCTGGGCTATATCGTCAATAATATGGGTAGGGTGGTAGGGTTCCAGCTCTTCGCGTTTAAAGGTGCCGGTAGTAACCCCGATCACATAACCGCAGCCGGCTTGCTGTCCTTCGCGTATGTCCACTTCGGTATCCCCAACTTTGGCAACTTCTTCCGGGCGCTCAATTCCGCCTTCCAGCATCATTTTTTGTATCATATAGGGAAATGGCCGGCCAAGCTCCACTTCGTCCGATCCGGTCACCAGGTCGATCAGCCCTTTTTCCTTCCATTGCAGCCGGTTGATGATCGTATCGGCAATGTCCCGCGAAAAGCCGGTGTTGAGCCCAACCTTCACGCCCTGTTCGTGCAGTTTTGCAAAGGTTTCTTCTACATGTGGCAAAGGCTCTATACCATCCGCATCGCGGTAATGGTCGATCATGTTTCGCACAAAATCCTTGTGTATCCTGTCAACCAGTTCGTTGGTGATTTTCGCGTCGTTGTGTTCGTGCAGGCGCAGTATTTGCCTGATGGCCTGGTTCTTCTCATAGCCCATCAAGGGGTCTATCAACTCGATCGGCACCTTATAATTTGATTTTTTTAATGCAGCCTGGAAAGCCTTGCTCACCTCGTGGTTATCGCTAACGGTGGTGCCGGCCATATCAAAAACAACTAATTTTATGGACATATTAATAAGGAGAAATAGTTCAGCAATACTAAACTTAGTTTATTACCAGCAAACCAATTTTATATTAATTTTGGGTTAATCATTACCAAAACTTAGCATCAAGGTAGGTAGAATAAGGCTATCTTCGAAGGTAAACCGGTAAATTATTTATCCCCAATCGTTATTTCTTTTCTTCAAAAAAATAAATAACCAGCATGCTGGCGATGGTTGTGCCCAAATTACGCGGGGTATGAGGCAGCCGACCATCAAACAGAACCGAATCACCCTGATTTAGGATTATTTTTTCTTTGCTAAACTGGTATTCTACTTCGCCGGACAGAACATATTTGTACTCAAATGCTTCGGTTTCAACTAAAGGGCGGGAGGCGTTGGGCTCCAGTTCGAGGATCACTATATCAACCGTGGAATGATTGATAGATTGTGTAAATATCCGTTGGTAATGGAAGCCGATAGTATGCTCCTTTTCAAAATACTCATACTCGCTTTTTCTTTTTACCAATACCGGGTAATCGTTGGCCTTGTGGCGGATATCCTTAAAAAACTCGTTCAGGTCTATTTCCAGCGCTTTGATGATCTCGATCAGCACTAATAGCGATGGAATAGTGCGGCTGTTTTCTATCTGCGAGATCAGGCCTTTACTTACATCGGCCCTGGTGGCGAGCTCCTGTACCGTAATGTTTTTTTCGCGGCGGCGTTCCTTTATTCGGTTGCTAATCTGGATTAGGATGTCTTCTTCCATCAGGTTTAATTGGATGGGTTAAAGTAAATAAATAATTTAGCGCTATGCCGTAACGAATTTGTTAAGATTAGTTAAAATTTGAGCTGTTTTTACACGCATTTTGCCTGAAATAATTATTCGCTAATACCGGGGTAATATTTAATGCCTTATTTTGAAACAAAAATAATTCTATGAGCTCATTTCCACATCCAGGCGACACCGTAGATAAAGTATTTGCGCTTTATGAAAAATATGGCGCGGCTGATTATATCGGCGAGCCGGTATCACAGATCGAGCACATGTCGCAGGCAGCGGCGTTGGCCGAAGCGGAGGGTTTCGAGGACGAAGTGATATTAGCTGCGTTTTTTCATGACATCGGCCACCTATGCGCCGACGATGGCGAAGCAGAAAGTATGGGCGGTATGGGTAACGTTGCCCATGAAAAACTTGGCGCTGACTATCTTCGCCGGTTGGGGTTTTCGGAAAGGATGGCTGAACTGGTGGAATGTCATGTGATCGCCAAGCGGTATCTCACCTATAAGCACCCGGAATATTACGAGCAGCTTTCCGATGCTAGCAAAATTACCCTCGGGTACCAGGGCGGCCCAATGACAGCGGAAGAAGCTGCGGCATTTGAAGCCGACCCTGATCATCAGCTTTATATCAGGATGCGTTATTGGGATGACAAGGCAAAGGAAACAAATAGGCCCGTTTTGAACATTCCCCGACTAAGAGAAATGGCGGTAAAAAACCTGGAAGCATCTGCGTAGAAAGCCTGACAATCGATTGCTTGATTTAATCCGCTGGATTTTAAGCGGTCGAAATGAAAAAAGGGAACGAAAAAAGCTTTCGTTCCCTTTAGTGATCCTGCTGGGACTCGAACCCAGGACCCCAACATTAAAAGTGTTATGCTCTACCGGCTGAGCTACAGAATCCTACTTTAACCCCTCGGTTTAAAGTGGTGCAAATATAGGACTATTCAATTTGGTGTGCAAGGCTAATTTTAATTTATTTTTTACCTCAGTTAAGGCCCTAATTTGCTGTGTTTTATAGCTTCAACAAGCCGATTGCGCCGTTGTTCCCAGCAAGAAGCACCAGTTTTCCTTTCTTTGCTTTGCGGCACACGTTATAACTTATGCCGTCTATTTTCTTCCAGGTTTTGCCGCCATCGGTGGTGATGTTGCTGCCGGGAGTGCCGGTAGAAAGGAAAGTTTGTCCGGAAATAAATTCAACACAGGATTGAAATCCTGACGGTGGTGTCGTCGATAATAATAAAGGACCGCCCGCATACGTACCGTCAAAAGTCCAATACTCAGCTACGGAATCTGTTCGCTTGTCATCAGCATAGTCGCCTCCGACAAAAATGTCTGTTTTGCCGTTGTGTGCCATTGAAAACGCACCTTGACTAGCCTTTTTATTGGGAAAAAGTAAGTTGCTCTCTAGCCATGAATCTGTGGGATTATTATCAACCATCCAGATTAATTCTCTGTTACGATTTCCTCCAGTTACGATGTCGATTTCGTTTTTGTCCATTCTTAAACAAGTTCCGCTCGCCGCAAACGCCGATTCACCTGGCAGTGCATTCGGAGGATTTGCAAACATCTTCCAGGTCTCACCGCCGTTAACGGTTTCCATCAAAACAAATTTCCCATTTATGGGGTCACCCAAAACCAGCCCATGTTTTGGGTTCGCAAAATCCATCGCGTCAAAAAAATAAGCCGTGTCAGTATTTTTATACTTCACCTTCCAGTTGGTGCCACCGTCAGTGGTCTTTAATATCAGGGCTGGCGTACCCGAACTCATAATGATTGCTTCCTTATCTGAAAAAGCTTCAATGTCGCGAAAATCAGCTTTTTCAAATCCTTTTACCTGCCGCCAGTCCCAGGTTTTGCCGCCGTTATGGGTGAAGGCCACTGTGCCTTTGCTGCCGCTTAACCACGCAATACTATCATCAACTACCGAAAGACCACGGATGCTGGTTGGTTTACCTTGCTGCAATAGCGTGACAGTTTGCCCCAAACAAGCATTAAAAATCAAAAAAAAGGGGATAAACGCTGTGCCGGGGCGGAATTTTATACACATTGACTAAAGAATTTGTCAACCGAAGATAGCCATTGCAGGCGTACTGCACAACCCCCGTCGTTTTTAATATTTATTCCATTTAATTTTAGCTGAAATATTTATATTTGCATCCCTGTTTGAGCGAAAGCCCAATCAGCAGATGCCCGGATGGCGAAATTGGTAAACGTTGCGGTCTCAGAAGCCGTTGAGAATTGTCTCTTGAGAGTTCGAGTCTCTCTTCGGGCACATCCTTTTAAGTCGAAAGTCTTAAGTTCAAAGCCGAAAGTCAATATAAACGACTCCGGACTTTGAACTTAAGACTTTTGACTTGTTAAAAAAGCCCGGGTGGCGAAATTGGTAGACGCACCATCTTGAGGGGGTGGCATCCGTAAGGTTGTACGAGTTCGAATCTCGTTCCGGGCACATCCTTCTAAGTCGAAAGTCGAAAAACAACGCCCACAAATTTAGATTTAAGACTTTCGATTTTTAAGGGACAATTTTACGAACCTGCCTGTCGGCACACAGGTTCGAATCTCGTTCCGGGCACATTCATCACCCCATTTTTCAAGCTGCAGTTTTATAAACATTCTCATAGTACCACTGCATGATCGTTACACCGTCGGCCCAGGTAAGCGCACCATTTGATGCAACCTGCGCAACGAAAATTGACAAATTATGCAGAAAAGCACTTTTAACATCGCCGCCCAGTCCCTGCAACACCTTTACAGCACACACTGTGATCTGCTGAGGATCGGTCATACCGGCGCAGCTGTCAGCCAGCTTCAGTTCGGTAAGGATCTCAGGTAGTTTGGCGCGCAGCCAGTCTTTTATTTCATCGTCGATATCGCCGGGGATGATGGCTGTCAAAATATCCGCAGCCGGAGAATCCACGAAGTTTTTGATGTTTTCGGTGACGACTACGCCGATATGGATGGCAGTTTTTAGTTCGGCGGGGAAGCCGTCAAACAGGGACTCGATCCCAGCCCAGATTTTAGTTAGAAAAGTTTTAAGACTCATATTTATTTTTTGTTTTTGATTGCACTGATTTTGGTTTGATTTCACCGATTTATTGTTGGTGGTTGCATCCACTTTGTTTGATCACACCGATTGACGGGGATTACCAAACAGTTGAGCTGCGTGCAGAAGTTAGCAGCGAAGGGTAGGTTGATCTCGCAGGTTGTTTGCTAACAGGCGGCAAAGCTTTGCTAAATTTGATCTCATCCACTTCGCGCTGCAGCAATACCATTTCATCCTCCAAAGCCTTTATGCGTATATTATTAATGCGTTCTTCGGTACGTTGCGAAATGCGTATATCCTCAATTTCGCTCCGAAGGCCGTAGTAGGTTGTTACCACGGATGCGACGATACTGGCCGTACCCATAATGGTTACCACCAGGTTTTTGATGGTGATGCCTTTAAGTTCGCGATGTTCAATGGCGGTCATAGCTTGGAGGATTATTAAAATGATCGGAAATGATTAAAAATTGCGATCTGATGGTAGATTGCGAGCAGGATACAGTGTCGCCGTTTTTGTGCAGGTATTATTGGTTTGTTTTTTATTATTTATAAACTTGTTTGAATTATTATGAATGAAACCGAGCTTAAATGAAAAATTTAGAAACCGTCATTAAAAGGAGCAATAATAATTTTGATCTGATACGAATTTTGGCGGCCTTAATGGTGCTTTTTTTTCATTCATTTTATTTATTCAAAAATTCAGGACATCCAATACCCGGGACGACTTTGCTAAAAGATAATAGTATTGGCGGTTTGGCTGTTTATGTATTCTTTTTTTTAAGCGGAATGTTTATCACTTCAAGTTTCATAAATTCAAAAAAGTACACCGATTTTATTTTATTGCGGGTGTTCAGAATCTGGCCCGCATTGTTAGTCTGTGTTATTTTTAGCGTTTTTATAGTGGGTCCTGCAGTTTCGAAGTATTCGCTGCACGATTATTATTATTCACGCGGCACATGGGACTACCTGGTTCATAATATTTTATTATATCATTTAAGATTTACATTACCGGGCGTTTTTGAAAATAACTTTTACCCCAACGCTGTTAATGGCTCGATATGGACATTGCCCGTAGAACTTTTATGCTATTGTATGGTTTTTATTTTAGGAATATGCGGAATGTTTAAAAGCAAAACGGCTTCCATCCTCGTTAATGGTGTCCTTTTTTTGATTTATGCCTTCAACATCGACTCTATCGGTAATTATTTGAACACTCCCTTTCCGTTTTTTATCGTTGGCAGCATATGTTATTTATTTAGGCGATACCTGATAATTGACTATAAAATAGCCATATTATTGTTAGTGATTTATATCATTTTTTACAAAAGCATATTTTTATTTATGGCCTTGCTTTATGGCGTTTTGGTGGCAGGTTCTTCCGATTTCGCAAAAAAGATCAAATTACCTGGCGACTACTCTTATGGCATATACGTATACGCGTTTGTTGTGCAACAAATCATCGCTTATTATTTGCCTGATATTTCATCATACCAAAGTTTGCTTTTAACGGTACCTTTCACCATTGGCTTAGCGTCTTTGTCGTGGCATTTCGTTGAATATCCGCTAATGCGATTTGCGAAAAGGAAAGTTAAAAAAGGACAACAAGAAAGCGCGGTAAAGCTTTCGGTTTAGGATAAAAAAAGGCGCCTTTCTTTGCGCCGGCGCTCCGCCAATGTTTCGCAAATTATTTTTTTACCGGTTGCTGAATCTATGATCTTGTCCCAGGCTAAAAAATGCGTGGCGGCTTCGTTGTAATTTTTTTCGTTGAGTTTTACCAGCAGCGTCGATTCTTCCAGTGCGCCGGTACCTGCGTTGTGGGTAAACGATACCAGCGCATCAAATTGATTTTGGCTCAGCGGAACTTTAACAAAGCGTTTTACGGCATCTTCGTATTGCCCCAGTGTATTGGCCAGCAGAGCGTCTGCCTGCGCTTCGCTAGCCAGTTGGTCCCCGGGTTTTACCTGTTTGCCGTCGTGGTAGTGGGTTGATCCGTAGCCTATAGTCCATACGCCGACCGCATCCCGGTAGGCCGATAAACAAAGCCCTTCAAAGTTTTTGATGATTTTCAATCCGTTGTTACTTAGTGTCATAGTTATATTGGTTCAATAGTTCATTAGTTCAATGGTTCACTGGCGATCGGTTGGTTTTGCGTTTTTACCTTTCAGCTTCCTCCTTTTGCCGCCTCAACCGGTGAGATGGTTTTGGCCGGTGTAAAGAAGTTTTTACCCAAGTAGGATAAGCCAGCCGCAAGTGCCGCGCTGCCGGCGGTTTTCCAGTTAAAGGTTAATACGCCGGCCTGGATGCTGGCCTCGGCTGCGGCAATAACTGCCCCGCCGATAGCTACTTTAAGGCCTTTTGCAAAGTCCGTAAAGTCGATGGTAAATAGTGCTGATGTTTGCATTTGGGTTGCTTGATTAGTAAAAGCTTTGTTTAAAAATTATAAATCGGATGTCAGAAAGATTATTCCCGGAATTGCTGGTTTCCTGCGTGGTATGCATAAAATGCTTTCGTTATACAATAAATCATTGCGTTACTGCCTGTCGGGCCGTTCAGGATATAAACGCATGCTTTTAACAGTACCTTTAAACACATGCTTAGCGTATCTGTCCGGGCATTTATTCGATACCAAATTATTCGTTTTGCGAACGGAAAAGTAAAAAGGAGCGGAATGAAAATGTGAGTTTTCGCCCTGAGTTAAAATATATCCGACTTTCTTGTCTTCGATCTTGTACCGGCGCTTAGGAAACTATTTTTTGGAGGGTGCAAGGTCGGTGACCTGATCCTTGTAATGTATTATTGTTAACTACAGCGAAAGCAAGTAGTTACTTAACTATAAACTATTTTACTGTTGATTTTTCCGCGCTGTTAATTTTATGTTTATTTGAGAATGACAATTAAGGAAAGAAAAATATTAAGCATTCAATATTTGAGAGGACTGGCTGCCTTAGGGGTTGTTTTTTGTCATTACGGTTCGGGGCTGGCATCATATCCTAAATTATCATCTGTTTTTATTTTTGGTAAAACTGGCGTTGATGTTTTTTTTTTAATCAGCGGTTTTATTATTGTCTACTCATTAGTTACACATAATTATAAATCAAATCAGTTTTTTACATTTTTACTTAAACGGTCTATCCGGATTGATCCCGCTTATTACGTTACGGTAATTTTGGTATTTGTACTGTGGAGGGTCATTTATAAAATAACTGGTTTTGAAGGAGATAGGATTGATTTTATTCCGCAGCAATTTTTGGCGCATTTATTGTACATCATCCCGTTTACCAAATATTCTTTTTACAACCATATTTTTTGGACGCTTTCTGTCGAATTTCAATTTTACCTGTTGATAGGTGTTTTGTACTTTCTTTTTGACACCCCAATTTATAAATTTACTTTTCTGGTTATCTTTAGTTTAACTTGCTTTATTCCGATTCCTAATGCTTTTTATCTGGTGTTTACTTATGCGCCAATTTTTGCACTCGGAATAGCACTGGTTAGCTTTTATCAAAACAAAAAATGGGTAAATATCATTCTACCCTTATTTTTTTTGGGTATTATTGTTTATCAATTTGGTTTGGCTATTTTTATTTTACTCGTTATAAGCAGCCTGGTAATGCTGTTTTTCAAATTACTGATAAAACCGCTCGTGTTTTTAGGGAATATATCCTATTCACTTTATCTTACCCATTACCCAACATTGCTTGTGCTTCAGGGACTACTCAAACGATTGCATGTTGATAGCAATAATAATCAGCTCATTTGCCTTTTTGTCGAAGTTTTGGCGGCTTGCTTTGTCGCTTATCTGTTTTATCTTTTAATTGAAAAGCCATCAATACGCTTGTCAAAACGTATATTTTATAGGAAAAAATCCGCGAGTGAAGTTGCCGGGTAGATTTTTTAAGGCGAGCATAGAAGAGGGTTGAACGCTTTTACTGCGCACTTGGATAGGTTGAGTATGAGTGAAAAAGTTTTGCCATGATGTTGTTTGCATTTGGGTTGCTTTGGTAAAAAGGAGTTAGGGATTTGTTAAAGAAAACCCGTTTGAGTTTAATGTCGCTGGCGATGTTAACGTGTACATCCCTTTCACTGAAACATTTCCAAGTAATCGTTTCACTCCAGAACCGGATAGCGTTAAATTCCTATAACCTGGGGTTGGATCAGATGGAGATTGTATATCTTGACTTCCCGCTAGGCCGTACACCCAGGTATTTGCGGCTTGGTTACAATATAGTTTGCCTATTACCATTGGAGCGGTTGTGTTTTGGTAATTCATAAAACCCGTGTTAATGAACGTATCCGATCCACTTGAGCCATTAATTACACCAGTAGCAACGAGTCCTGTACTGGCCGTTGTATTGGATAAGGTGATGCCTCCGGAAAGTATAATGTTACCTGCAAATTCCATATTCCCCTGGGTCGTGAAAGTTTGATTATTTGTTGTGAAATTTATATCACAGCTAATCGTCGCGCTGCCACCAAACGGATTAAGAGTTGCACCGTTTCTAAATTCTAGTGTTGGACCGGACGCATACGAGAGATTATTGCTGTTTATCGTACAGGCTCCCACAAATACAATCGTTCCACTAACAGCTAATAGCCCAGAATCATTTGCGCCGCCCGTGCCGTTTACCGACGTTGTTCCGTTAACAGTCAAATTGAATGTAGAACAATCTAATTTTGCCTTTCCACTATCGAAGTTATTCACTGTCAGATTGAGACCTATAGTAGTGTTGCCTGATAAGGTTTTGGTTCCAGTTCCCATGATATTGAGCCCCGCATAAGTGGTGTAGGGTAATGTGAAATCGCCATTGAATACATAACTTAAAGTCGAAGTGGAACTGTTTTTGTAATTGAATGTTCCTATAGCCATTGGAGTTGTAGAAATACCTAAATTCATAAATCCACTGTTGTTTAACGTGGAACTAGCGTTATCGCCATTCACTATCCCATAGAAATAAATTGATGAATTTGTGCTGGTCAATGTGATCGGACCGGAAATAGTTACAGTATTATTAAAGTTAACCGAGTTCCCAGCTATGGTCTGGCTATTCGTGCTAAATGTAACCGGACAATTTATATTAAGGGAACCGCCGAAACCAGACAAAGCGCCGCCGTTTCTCAATTCAATGCCAGTGATATTACTGCTGAATACAATATTTGAATTGATGGTTAAGGCGCCGATGAATATCAAGTTCCCAGGTCCTGATTTACCAAAATTACCCCCTGCAATGCTGTTTGCTGTTTGAATAGATGTTGTGCCATTTACTGTCAAGTCAAATGTTGTACATTCCATAAAAGCATTATCTGTAGAAAAAGCGTTGATTATCAAATTTCCTGCTAATGTTAAATTCGATACCATATACTTTTTACCAAACCCAAATACGGATAGATTTTTGTAACTTAAGTCAAGGATGTTTTGATCGCCGGACCTGTTATACGTAACCGTTGAGTTCCCGGC
>JABDHD010000081.1 GCA_013285685.1 Bacteroidota bacterium | reverse complement strand
TTAAAAAGCTTTGGTTTGCCGGGCGATTCGACAAAAAACCAGGTATTATCGTCAGCGCCGCCGTTCACCTTATATTTCAGCCCGGTATTGCAGGAACAGCTGCGATTTTCCATTCGTGGCGGCTTGCGGAGTGCGCTGCAACTGGTTGAAAGCCGCGAAACGTTACGCAAACTATATTTTGCCATCAATGAAAAGCAATTACCGCCAGCGCTGGAAGACGAAATGATTAATAACCAGTCGGATATTGGCATGGTGTCTGTGTCCAAAAACGGCGGCCGCGAAGTACCCAACACCACCCAGCACAATGTGCCGGCCTGGACGATCTTCGCCATGTTCTTTATCATCATGTCGCTGGCGGCCAGCGTAGTGCGCGAAAAGGTAAGCGGCAGCTTTGTCCGGTTAAAAACCTTGCCCACCAATTATATTGTCGGCTTGCTGTCCAAACAGATCACCTACCTGTTGGTAACGCTGTTCCAGGCAGCAGTGATATTTTCGATGGGAATTTATCTTTTTCCGCATATCGGACTGCCTGGTTTAAACCTGCCTTCCGATCTGACGGCTCTGATTATTACAACAATCATCACCGGCTGGTGCGCTGTAAGCTATGCCATTTGCGTGGGTGTGTTTTCAAATACCCAAATACAGGCCAGCGGCTTTGGTGCGGTTTCTATCGTTATCCTGGCGGTTATTGGCGGTTTGATGGTGCCCACTTTCGCGATGGATGGTTACATGAAAACAGTCTCAAACATGTCGCCTTTGCATTGGTCGCTGGAAGCCTACTATGACTTATTTTTGCTGGGCGGAAAATTAGGCGATGTTTTTGCAAACTTAATTCCTTTACTTATTATTACCCTTGCACTGCAGGTACTGACTTTTATCGGCCTGAAAAGAAGAAATTTGATATAAACTGATGGAAAACATTGAATTAAGGCAACAGCTGAAAAGCCAGATCATAAAATTTTTAAACCTTACCGACCTTAAACCCGAAGATATAAAAGACAATGAACCGCTGTTCGGCGATGGCCTTGGCCTGGATTCGATCGACTCGCTGGAGTTAATCGTACTATTGAAAAAGGAATACGGCATCGATATCCGCGACCCGCGCGAAGGACGCAAGGTGCTGATTGATGTGGCAACAATGGCGGATTATATAGAGGCGCACAAAAAGTAACCCGAGTTTACAACACCGGAAAACTTACGAAGTTTAACACGGCGTTGATTGTTTTTCAAAGGCCTCGGTGAGGGCTCCGCCGTTTAAAAACTCCGTAAGTTTTGGGGCCATATTAATACAGCCGGAATGGCCGGGTTTTCTTAGTATTTCAACGGCGTATTACTGTATAAATGATATTCGCCAGGCTGAAGCGTCATACTGTACGGCAATGAACTGACATTGATGCTTGTGCCTGAAAAATTATCATACCAGCTGCCTGTCGACGGAAAATTCAGGGCAACTGTCGAGGGCACCACATCAAAGTTAGCAACTGCTTCCACATTGTTTGAGCCGGCCGGATCTAATAGTTGTATAAATTTAACCGCTCCGCTTACGTTATAAGTGAAAGTGGTAGATGTAAATGCAGAGTTTTTCAACTTCATCCGGATCATCCTGGAGTAAACCTGGTACAAATGATGGCGGTTCGGGTCGATCATATATTCCCAATGCGGCGGTTTATCGCCCAAACGTCCGCCGGTGCCGGCATCGTTAATACTGATGTCATATCCTCTTTCGCCAAACTGCCAAACCAGGTTTGGACCAGGCACCGAAAGCATGATCACTGCGCCGGCTTCATCCCGCTCAAGCCCCGTTGCCAGGGTTTTCACATTATAACTCCCTGAACTGTTGCCGTATGCCTCGTTTTTAAACTGCAGCCTTTCTTCGTCATGGCTTTCAAAGTAGCTGATCAGCCCCGGCGTGGCCATCCCCTGATCATTGTAAAAAAGGCCGGAAATATCCCACGACGGGTTGGTTGCATAACCCATGGTAGCCTGCTCTCCGGATCCTGAAAGATCGTTCCAGCAAAACATCCCCTGCTGGGCATAAACAGCTTGTTCCTGTGCAGCAGAAAACATTTCAAGAATTACGTAAAAGTTAGGGTTAATGCTCTTCATATAAGTGTTGTAGCCCTCCCACAAAGCTACCCGCGTTCCGTCGTAAGCGGCCCAGGCGCCTTCGTCGTTGCCCGAATTTACCTGGGTATATCCCTTGGCCTCGTCGAACCGAAAACCGTCGATATGATATTGCTGCATCCAGTAACTCACTACATTTTTGAAAAAGTATTGCGTTGCTGCGGTTGAGTGGTTCAATTGATAGCCAACCGCATCCGGATGCATATTGGTTTGATCGAACCAAGGGCTGTTAGCCGCAGGCTGACCGGCAGCCGAATTCCAGTACATTTGTACCATCGGTGATGAGCCGAACTGGTCTTCCAGCACTATATCCTGTATAACCGCTATGCCTTTTGCGTGGCATGCGTCGATAAATGCCTTATAGTCATTGGTCGTGCCGTAATATTTATCAAGGGCGAACATAAAGTTGGAGTTATACCCCCAGGAATCATTACCCTCAAACTCATTTACAGGCATCAATTCAATGGCATTTACACCTAAATTAGCTATATAGCTAAGTGTGTCGGTTAATGTTTTATACGAATGTGTTGCCACGAAGTCACGGGGCAGCAGTTCGTATACCACCATGTTTTTGGGATCAGCCGGCTTGAAATTCGTTGTGGTCCATGTATAAGCGGGGGCATTGTACTGAATATCGCTTACTATGTGACTTACCTCGCCGGCCCCGCTGGGGTATTTTTTTATGCCGGGATAAACCGTTGTAGGAATGTATTGATCATTTGCGGAATCCAGAATTTTGGTGCTATACGGGTCCGCAACCTTTATGCTGCCATCGATAAAATACTCATACGCGTACTCGGTGCTCGGATCCAGATTATCCACCTCTATCCACCAGCGTGTACCATCGGTTGAATTATACATCAAATTAGTTGAGCTTGACGTCCAGTTGTTAAAATCGCCCAAAAGATGGACAGACTTTTTGTTTGGCGCATACAAGTTAAAAATGGCCGATTTACCCCCGTTAAAAAAGGTCACTCCATCGCCATATCCAGCCGGCACATCCTTCCCCGTCGGGTTTCCGGTAACGTTCCCGGTATGGTTGTTGTCAGAAGGCTTTTTGCTGCATGAAGTAAGCCCCACCAGCAATACGCCGATGAGAAATAGGTACAAATTCCTGATGTTCATATCTTTACTTATAATTGGTTTGCAAATTAAACGGTTTTCCAGCCTTTTTTATATAGTACAGGCATTATTAAAATCGTGGGGTAAATATAAACTATTCGCCAGGTATTATTTGCATGCCTGCGCAAAACTTCTGCCCATGCTATCAAATTTAATAAAGGTTTATCGTTTTTCGCAGTCGATTTAGCCGGCGTAGTAACAAATGCGGCACCGCGGTTCATAGCTTTCCTTTTCGCCAAGGAGTATTTTACTATCGTCGGCTACGAGGCGGAACGAATATACGGCAGGGTTGCCGCACTGCACGCAAACCGCCTGCAGCTTGGTTACCGAATCGGCTATGGCCATTATCGCGGGCATCGGCCCAAAGGGCTGGCCCTTAAAATCCATGTCAAGCCCGGCAACAATTACACGTACGCCTTTATTAGCTAAAACATTGCATACCGCAGGCAGTTCAGCATCAAAAAACTGCGCTTCATCAATGCCCACCACGTTAACATTGGTAGCCAACAATAATATAGACGAGGCATTTTCGACCGGTGTTGAAGGAATGGAGTTGGCATTATGGGAAACGAGCACATTTTCACCATAACGGGTATCAGCCTTAGGGCTGAATATCTCCACTTTTAGTTTGGCGATCCGTGCACGGTTTAAACGCCTGATCAACTCTTCAGTTTTCCCCGAGAACATTGAACCGCATACCACCTCAATGCTTCCGCCGTGCTCGCTCTTACGCTTAAAAACATCTTCGTTGAAAACCAAACCGCTGATTATTTTGGAGATTTCACCGATTTTAACGTGATTTCGCCGAATTAATAATTCTACTTCTGTCCTAACCTCTAACCACCAGCCTCTAATCTCTACCCCCAAATATCGGAATTTAATCTTATTTTTGGTTTGGCATTTTTCTAACATCGAGACATGAAGCAAAAGGAAGTATTTAAAAAGATAGGTGGAATTATACAGGAGCTAAGTGAACAGTACGAATATTTAAAGACCGTTAACGAGGACTTAAATGAGCTTGAGCTTGAACTTTTTGTTGCAAACGCGCATTTCCTGACCGATCACATCGAAGTTTTATGTAAATTAAATTTGCAAGCCCAGACTGAAAAACGTGCCACCGAAAAACCTGCAAGACCGGAAAAAACAGAAAAACAGGAAAAGCCGGTGAAGACCGCCGAACAACAAAGCGCGCACGAACCAAAATATTTCGAGCCTGTCGTTCAACAAATGAAGCCCGGTTCGGAAAAGGCTTCCGAGCGGATTTCCAAAGATCCTGTTAAACCGGTCGAGCTGGAAATTGCCAACGTCGAGAAACTAACGGATCAACCTGTACCAGAGATTGACCTGGCAAGCGACGTTCCCACGGATACCTATTCTTTTATCCGGGAAGAACCGGAAACTATAAGGCATGAGCTGATTTTGGATGAAACGATGGAGTTGGATGAGGATGAAAAAATTGAGGCTGAGACCGAACAGGGTAAAGAAAGCAAAAAGAGAAAAACGACCTTTTCTGCCCCGGACGAAGCAGGCACAGACGTAACAGGGCAAAAAAGCGAAGAAGTTAAACAACCTAAGGTGGCCCCCGCCATATCTGCTGAGGAAGAAGTGCTGACCATCAATCAAAAGATGTCGCAAATTGGGGAAAATAATGTTAGCAGGACTGAACAACTTAGTATAAAGCCGATCAGCGACATAAAACTTGCCATAACGCTGAATGATAAATTGCTGTATGTAAAAGAGCTTTTTAATGGTTACAACCTTGCTTACAGCGAAGCGATAGAGATACTGAACCGGTTTAGCACCTTTGACGAAGCCGCGCGATTTTTGAAGACAAACTACGTTACCAAAAACAACTGGGAAAGTAAACCTGCAACCGTGGAGAAGTTTTATGCGCTTTTGAAGAGACGGTACGCCTAGTGTCATGTCAACACGTTTTTATCGCATAATCATAACCGGAATTTCAATTTTACCTTTGTTTGTGGATGGTAGTAATACTTGATTGCTCAAGTGCGAATATACCCGGTAACGCGCATCCATAATCACACAAAAGGGTTAACACAACTTAACATATTTCAATGTTAACCCTATTTTAAATACTTGTAAATCAATTATTTAACATGAAAATAAGTGAAAGCCTGCAACATCTATGTTAACCCATTTCGCTGACACGAATTTGTCACCAAATTAAATAACATTATGCCGGCCCGGCAACCTTTGTAAAACAGTCAAAAACTCATTTTTTATCCGGTTAGCTACAAGCACTTAAAATCCGCTGTAAAGGCAAAGCGTCATTTTAATGGTGACATGACACTAGCCTATAGTTCATGGTTTATAGTTCATGGTAGAAAACAGTTGCAAGCCCGATTGGCGAAAACCTTTCGGCTATGAACTATGAACCATCAACCATGAACTAAACAATACCCATCCTGTTCGAATCCAGCTTAACCAGCACAAAAATAAGCAGGGTGAAACTGATAAGCGATGAGCCGCCATAGCTAATTAACGGAAGCGGAATACCGATAACCGGCGCCAGCCCGATGGTAGTGGCGATATTGATCATGACGTGAAAAAATATGATCGATGCGGCTCCATAACCGTAAATGCGCGAAAAAGGCGACCGCTGCCGCTCGGCCAGAAATATCAGGCGCAAAATCAGGGCCGTATAAAGTCCCAATACCGCCAGCGATCCTGCAAAGCCCCATTCCTCTCCTACCGTGCAAAAAATAAAATCGGTGCTTTGTGCCGGCACAAATGAATATTTGGTTTGTGTGCCGTGCAGATAACCTTTACCCCATAATTTCCCCGAGCCGATAGCGATTTTCGATTGGTTTACATTATAACCTTGTCCGCGCGGATCGTTTTTTATCCCCAATACGATATCGATGCGCACCTTTTGGTGCGGCTGCAACACATGGTTATATATAAATTTTACGCTAAAAACAAAGGCAATGCAAATGGCCAAGCCGGCAAGCATCGTCATCACCAACTTCTTGTTTTTTCGGAAAAGCAAAATAATCAGCAGAACGACGATGCTTATTACTGCGATTACGGACAAGGGGCTGAACAAAATTGAAGTTAAAAAAAGCGTAATGAATAACGCGCTGATGACCAAAAAATAAGGTGAAAGCCCTTCACGGTATAGCACAAAGATAAAAGAGTAAAAAACCAGGGTCGAACCCATATCCGGCTGCAATAAGATGAGCACCATAGGTACACCGATAATGGCCAGCGCCACCGAAAACGAGCGCAATTCCGTAACGCGTACGTTAACGGAGCTCAGGTATCGCGCCAACAGCAAACATGTGGTAAACTTGGCGAACTCCGAAGGCTGCAGCCTTACCCCACCGCCCAGCGATAGCCAGGCCTGGTTGCCACCCACGTTACGACCAATAACCAGCACTACCATGAGCAGTAATATGGAAACGCCATAAAAAGCCGGCGCGAGGGCGGTAATAAACCTGCTTTCGAGCAGCAAAACTATAATGGCCACAACCAGGGCGGCAATAATATACCAAAACTGTTTGCTGTAATCAGTTTTAAAATCCAAAATGCCATGATACTTGGGGTCCAAAACAGCCGAATGTATATTGAACCAACCTATGGTGCACAGCGCCAGGTAAATAAACACGGTCACCCAGTCGACATTAAAAAAGAAACTACGCTGGTTATTCATATTATTTAACCCTTACCCTTTTTAGTTGATCTCTTGCCCGCAAGTGATTTGCCATCATCGTTCCCGGCACTTTTTAGCCCCTTTGCTTTATCTGAGCTATCTTTTTTTTGCTTTTTAGAAGTATCGTTTGCCGGGGCCTGAGGTTTCGTTTTTATGTTATAGGTTGGAATGTCCGGCAGCTTATTGGCATTCATGAAATACTCAGGATTGATTTCTTCGCGAGGAGAAATACTCCCTTTTAAATATTTTTCGACAATGAAGCTGGCTATCGGCGCCGCCCAGTGAGCGCCTTCGCCCGAGTTTTCAACTACAACAGCAATGGCAATCTTAGGATGGTCGCGCGGCGCAAATGCAACAAATATCGAATGGGGGTCGCCATGGCTGTTTTGAGCCGTGCCGGTTTTTCCGCACATGATAATGCCAGGTATTTTCGACCTGATCGCCGTTCCGCTTTCAACCACTTCCTGCATGCCATTGATCACCGGCTCAAAGTTGGTCGAATCTATCCCCACATAGTTTCTCTCTAAATATTCTTTTTTTATCACATTTTGCGCGCCGATGGCTTTGATCAGGTGTGGTTTGTAATAATAGCCATGGTTAGCAATAATGCATTCCAAATTAGCCATCTGCAAAGGCGTCGCCAATAATTCGCCCTGTCCAATCGCGAGAGACAGAATGGTGCTTGAGCGCCACCCGCCATGTTTGTAAATATTATCATAGTGCAGCGGGGTGGGCAAGTTTCCGCGCGCTTCGCCGGGCATATCCAGGTCGAGTTTTGTACCGAGGCCAAATTTATTTACCTGAGCCCGCCATTGCGTAAACATCTGCTCCGTTTGCCTGGCGCCATAACGATCCATTATTTTTTGAAAAACCATCATAAAATATCCGTTACACGATTTTGCAACCGCGCTGCTCAAGTCTACTTCACCGTGCGCCTCGCCGTTATTGCACTTAAATCGCCGGTTACCCGCAATATAATAGCCGGGGCAATAGTAACTGGTCGAGGGTGTGATAATCCCTTCCTGTAAAGCAATAAGTGCACTTAAGGGCTTAAAGGAAGACCCGGGCGGATACTTGGCCTGAATAGGCCGTATAAAAAACGGGCTGTATGGATTTTCGTACAATTTTTCCGCATTGTTTCCGCGTTCGCGGCCCACCATCAGGTTTGGGTCGTAGGTAGGGCTGCTCACATAACAAAGTATTTCGCCTGTGGATGGTTCAATAGCCACAATACTGCCGACCTTATTGTGCATCAGCTGTTCGCCAAGTTTTTGAATATCCAGGTCAAGCGATGAGGTTAACCGTTGCCCCGCGACCGCTGCTGTATCAAACATCCCATTGGCATATTTGCCCTTACGTTTATTCCTTGAATCCACCATCCAGTTTTCAATCCCGCGCTGGCCCCTTAAAACCGCCTCGTACGATTTTTCGACGCCCGTTATGCCGACAAGATCGCCGGGGTGATAGTAACCATGCGAGTGATTGATCTTGTCATCTGTAACCTCGCCGATATAACCTAAAAACTGTGCGCCTACAGAGTCGGGATAAGTACGCAAATAACGCGGCGTGGATGTAAATCCCGGAAATTCAGACAGCCGCTCCTGGATCGACGCGTAGTCGGTAGCCGAGATTTGCTTTTCAAAAATTGATGGCTGGTACGAAGAATATTTAACCGCCCTGGTCCATTGTTTGTCAAACGTCGGCCGGTCAATACCCAAAAGCTTGCAAAATTCCGCCGTATCAAAGGGTTTCACCTGTTTGGGCGTAACCATTATATCATAAAACGCCACGTTTTGAACAAGCGGTTTGCCGGTGCGGTCCAATATCGGGCCGCGGGCCGCATTGTAGATCACCGGCCGGCGCACGTTGTTATTGGCGTAGATGGCGTAACGCGGGTCGATGATCTGGATATAGAATAACCTGGACAACAAGATAAGGATAATCACCAGGAAAATCCCGGATATAACGTACCGCCGCTCAAAAAAACTGTTCATTTCCGCTCTTTCCTTCTAAAAAATATAGCACCCGAAATTAAGATTAAAATTACTGTGAAAAACGAGCTGGTCAAAAAGCGGCCTATAGCGTATTGAAGCCCGGAAAGGTTAAAAGATTCGATAGCGAAGAGGACAAAATGGTGTATCAGGGTTAGGGTGACCGTGTACGCAAAAAACCACCTGAAGCCCATGACGCTCAAGGTCGGCTCCGGCTCATTATCAAAACCCTCTTTTGAAACGGTAATGTTGATGAACAGGATGCGGACAAAGGCGAGTATAACGCATGCGGCTGCATGAAGGCCCGGCGTATCGTAAAAAGCATCTATGGCGAGGCCGGTTATAAATGCCAGGGCAAACAAGAGGATATTCGGTATTCCGAACGGGAGCAGCAGCAAAAAAAGTATATAAGGGTAACATACCGGTAGGTTGTACAGCGCCAGGTTCTTCAGTAAAAAAACCTGGATAAATACCAGGACGACAAACCGCAGCAGGTTTATCAATATAATTCTACTCATCCTTCTTTTTCTGGCCCTCCAGCGCCTCCTGCTCTTTACCGAATTTATTATTCACTACGTTAACATACTCCAGTTTGCTAAAGTCGACCGAAAGGGTAACCTCCATATTTAAAGAGTAGCCGCCGCCTTTGGTATGCAGGCTGCTTACTTTGCCGACCGGAACGCCTTCCGGAAAAAGAGAATACCCGGATGTTACTACCCACTCGCCCACTTTTGGCTGAGCGTTATTGGAAACATCTTTAAGAATGCCTTTGTGAGGGTCTAAATCGTCATTCCATTGGATGGAACCGATTTCCTTATCATTGGCAAGCATGGCACTGAACTGCGAATCCTTGTGCAGAAGCGACTGCACCAGGGAAAAATGGGATGATACATAGATCACCTTGCCTACAATGCCCTTGTTGCAGATCACGCCCATCCCCTTGGCAATACCCTGCTCGCTGCCTTTATTTATCGTAAGATAATTGTTGGGCTGATTAACGGAGTTGTTGATGACCCTTGCGATGATGTATTCGTACTGTTGCTTGTAAACTGTATCGGTAACCTTATGCTTTGTGGCAGTATCAATATAATAGGATGACTTGAGCAAACCACGCAGGTGGGCATTTTCCCTGGCCAGGCTATCATTCACATCTTTCAGCGCCAGATAACCGTACAGTTGATCTTTTTCAGTATTCAGCCTGCCGATTAGGCCACTTGCCGAATTGATAACTTCAGCCCGTTGGTACGAATTGTTTTTTACGTATATAATAAGCGCTGCAATTTCAAAGATCAGGAACAAAAAAAATGCGTTATATCTGTTAATGAACCTCCAAAGAGTGCGCATGTTTTACTTAGATTTGAGAAGTGAGATATGAGATTTGAGACCGATTTCGAATATTCCTCTCACCTCTCAAATCTAATATCTCACATCTAAATTATTGCATCAAAAATTTGAAATTACCGATATTCTTAAGAGCAGTTCCCGTACCACGTACCACGGCCCTGAGCGGATCTTCGGCAACGTGTACCGGTAATTTGGTTTTGGCGGCAATGCGCTTGTCGAGGCCGCGCAGCAATGCGCCGCCGCCGGTTAAATAGATACCGGTTTGATAAATATCGGCCGATAATTCTGGCGGCGTAATTTCCAATGCTTTCAGGATCGCCTCTTCAATTTTCGAGATAGATTTATCAAGGCAATGCGCTATTTCCGAATAGGAAAGCATAATTTGCTTGGGAACGCCGGTCATCAGGTCGCGACCTTGTACCGCAAAATCAGCCGGTGGATCTGCCAGTTCAGGTAAAGCAGCTCCAACTTCAATTTTTACCTTTTCGGCGGTACGGTCGCCGATCATGATATTGTGCTGGCGGCGGATGTACTGAACAATATCTGAGTCGAAATTATCACCAGCAGTTCTTATCGACTGGTCGCAAACAATGCCCGAAAGCGCAATAACGGCAATCTCGGTTGTACCACCGCCGATATCGATGATCATGTTGCCCATTGGCTCTTCCACGTCAATGCCGATACCCACAGCAGCGGCCATTGGCTCGTGTATCAGGTATACCTCCTTAGCGCCTGCAATCTCGGCGGAGTCGCGGACGGCGCGTTTTTCCACCTCGGTAATACCCGAAGGGATACAGATCACCATACGCAGCGATGGAAAGAACCATCCCTTGCCCTGGTTGATCATCTTGATCATCCCGCGGATCATATGCTCGGCAGCATTAAAGTCAGCTATTACGCCGTCTTTAAGCGGGCGGACCGTTCGGATATTATCATGCGTTTTGCCTTCCATCTGCATCGCCTGCCGACCGATGGCGATCACTTTATTTGTTGACCGGTCAAACGCCACTATTGAAGGTTCGTCGACGACAACTTTATCATTATGTATTATAAGGGTATTTGCGGTACCTAAATCAATTGCAATCTCTTGTGTAAAAAAATTAAATAAACCCATTTGGTGTCCTGTTCAAAAATGTTTGCAAAACTAACTAATAAGTACACGAATTCTTACGAATTTGATCGAATTGCACGAATAAAAAATATATTAACACGAATTTTCACAAATAAGATCGAATTTTCACGAATGTCTGCCGTTTTGTTGTAAATCATAACATATCAGTTCACAATATGCCAATCTAAGTCGGCGTTCATTTGCGTTAATTCGGCTTTATTCTTGAACATTCGTGTCAACCTAAATTCGTGAAAATTAGTGTTGTTTTTAATGTTTAAAATGCCGCACGCCGGTGGTTACCATCGCAATATTTTTCAGGTCGCACATCTCGACAGAAAGTTTATCGTTTATCGAGCCGCCTGGTTGCAATACTGCGGTTATCCCTGCTTCTGCCGCCAGTTCCACACAATCCGGGAACGGGAAAAAGGCATCCGAAGCCATCACAGCACCCTTAAGATCGAAACCAAAACTTTCGGCTTTTATCACGGCTTGCTTCAGTGAATCCACCCTCGAAGTTTGTCCAACGCCACTGGCCATCAGCTGGTTGTTTTTGGCAAACACAATGGTATTCGACTTGGTATGCTTAACTACCTTATTGGCAAAAAACAGGTCATGCAATTCATGTGCTGTCGGTTGCTTTTGGGTAACTGTCTTCATTTGTTCCGGGCCTTCTATCACTTCGTCCTTATCCTGTTCAATTACGCCGTTAAGCAGGGTTTTAAACTGCTTTGCGGGCAGCAATACCGGCTGGCGAACCAGTATAATACGGTTCTTTTTCTCTTTTAGTATAGCAACCGCCTCATCGGTAAAGGCAGGTGCGATTAAAACTTCGTAAAATATTTTGCTGATCTCTGCGGCAGTTTCCGCATCTATCTCATCATTAGCGATGATCACGCCTCCAAAGGCCGATACTGGGTCGCAGGCCAGGGCATCAATCCAGGCCTCTTTAATAAAATTACGCGAAGCGATGCCGCAGGCATTGGTGTGCTTTAAAATTGCGATGGTCGGTTCTGTGAACTCGTCGATCAGGGCAACCGCTGCATCCACGTCAACCAGGTTGTTATAGGATAGTTCTTTGCCATGCAGTTTGGTGAACATCCTGTCCAGGTCGCCATAAAAAACGCCTTTTTGGTGCGGGTTTTCGCCGTAACGTAAAACCTGGCTGGTTTGTATACTTTCTTTAAATACCGGCAGCTGCTCTTCCTGGTTAAAATATTTGAATATGCCGGTATCGTAATGGGATGAGATGTTGAAAGCCTTTTGTGCAAAGCTGCGGCGCTGGTCGATAGTCGTATCGCCGTTTTGGGTTTTCAGGATCTCTTCCAATTCGCCATAATCTTTTTTTGAGGCGACGATCATTACATCTTTAAAGTTTTTTGCGGCAGCGCGGATAAGCGAGATGCCGCCGATATCTATCTTTTCGATAATATCATCTTCTTCGGCGTTTGACATCACAGTTTCTTCAAAGGGGTACAAGTCAACGATGACCAGGTCAATCTCGGGAATTTCGAATTGTGCAAGCTGCTGCTCATCGCCTGCGAAGCCGCGGCGGGCCAAGATGCCGCCGAATACTTTTGGGTGAAGTGTTTTTACGCGGCCACCCAAAATGGATGGATACGAGGTAAGGTCTTCAACCGGGATAACCCCCACCCCAAGGTTACGGATAAACGTTTCTGTACCGCCGGTGGAATATATTTTAACGCCGAGGCGGTTTAATTCATGAATGATCGGCTCTAAATTGTCTTTGTAATAAACTGAAATTAAAGCATTTTTAATTTGAACGGGTTGGCTCATGCGCAGCTATTTTTTTAAGGCGCAAAGATAGGAAAATGTCACTGGTCATTAGCCATTGGTCATTGGTTTTTTTTTCTTGCGATTTCACTGATTTTTATATGATTCCACCGATTTTATTTGGGGGGATTTCACCGATTTTTATGTGATTACACCGATTTTTGTGGCGCATTAACAGGAAGCATTGACAGTTCATAATAGCGATGAGGGATACTTGACAGATTCAAACTAACGACTGACCCAACACTACCAATTAATTAATTTAAAGTATCGGCGAAGTTATTTTTTATAAATTCGTCGGACAAAACACGATACGCAATGAAAAAAAATTATACCTGCATTTGCATTGGCTTACTATTATTTACAGCTGTTAAAAGCCACGCGCAAATAACGCCGCAGCCAAGTTCAACACAAACTATCGTTCAGGATTTTGGTTTGGGGAAGATCAATTTAGTTTACTCGCGCCCGGATGTAAAAGGGCGAAAAATTTTCGGCGGTATGGAACCGTACGGAACAGTTTGGCGCACTGGGGCTAACTCGGCTACCGTAATAAAATTTACCGATGAGGTTAAAATGGAAGGTAAAAAGATCCCCGCTGGCGAATACGGTTTATTCAGCATACCGGGCGAAAACGAGTGGACCATCATTCTGAGCAAACAACCTAAGCAATGGGGCGCTTATTCGTACAAACAAGCGGATGATTTTGTGCGCTTTGCCGTAAAAACGGAACACCCGCAAGCTTTAACCGAAACGATGACGCTGGCTTTTACTGATGTAACGCCCACCAGCTGTAACCTGCAAATGATGTGGGAGCACAGCAGTTTTATCGTGCATATGACCACGGAAATTGACACACGCGTGATGGCCAGGATAGACTCCGCAATGAACACCGTTCAAAAGCCGTACTTCGAAGCCATCGTTTATTACTACAACAATAACAAGGACATGACCAAACCTTTGGAGTGGGCCGCTGAATTGGAAAAAGACACCAATTTCCCGCCCTTTTTGCCAAAACTTTGGAAAGCACGTATATTATTAAGAAAAGGCGATAAAGCCGGCGCAATTGCCGCCGCGCAGGAAGGTGTTAAAGCAGCACAGGCAGCCAATGTTCAGGAGTATGTAATGTTGAATAATGAGGTAATAGCACAGGCCAAGAAATAGTGGGATGGCGGGACTGTGTCAGCTCTTCATCTTTTTCAGCAAACTCTCGATCACTCTCGGGAAATAGTGGTGCTCCAGTTGCTGGCCTTTGAATTTAACGACTTCGAGGTTGTCGCCGGATTCTGTCTTTGTTGGTGTTTTTTGCGAACAAATCGCGACTTCAGGGTCAATTTGACCATTGTCCTGCTTTGCGAAACCGTAAGGATTTGTGGATCGACAGTCCATGAACTGAGTTGACCAGATTCGCTTGGTTTTCCGTAACGCGATCTCAAATTTCACGCGATTTATTCTTAAAATACTATATTTATGGCATGTCAATCAATCCTTACCTGAACATTGAAACATCATCGGACTTCCAGGTTTATGAATTTGAGAGCACAGGTAAAAAAAGTATTAAGAAACGGGTAAGGTTTGATCTGATCGACGATATGAGCGTATTTATAATCTCGCGTTATGCACCATTCTTGCTGATGGAAGCGAAGACTGCGAAACAGCTTCCCGTAACGGCGATATGGAAATGGTACTTGAAACTGCGGTTCATATCGCCATCATTTATACCAACCGTTTCCCAGATAGAAAAGTATTTTTCAGGGGCAGCGATGCGGTTCGTTCAAGAAAATATCAAATTGGTATAACACAGTATTTAGATGTGGCGATGAATGATTTTTTTATCGATGGCTTGCTTATAAACAACCAAAATGAAATCATCTTAAGAGAGCCTTTTCAAAGCGGAAAGAACTACGCAGGCTTTATATTTACCCGTGGAAAATAATTACTTTTTATTGCGGTACTTGGAAAACATTTGTTTTGCAGACTCTGCTTTGCCGTTAAGCTTCTCACCTGAAGCGGCCTTATCCAATTGAGGGTTTACCGTTAATACAATCACATTGGCCGCGCTATAAACATGGCTGGTTTCAGCTTTTAGGGCTTCGCCAATATGTACAGCCCTTGAACTTTTTGAAATTGCCTGTTTCGCTGATGCTTTTAATAAACTCATCTTTCAATCTGCTATGCACAAAGTTACATAAAATTTAGTGATGCACAATAGCGATAGCGGCCTGGTTAACCGTCACCCTCAGCTCTTCATTTTCTTCAGCAAACTCTCAATCACCCTCGGAAAATAATGGTGCTCCAGTTGCTGGCCTTTGAATTTAACGACTTCGAGGTTGTCGCCGGGTTCGATCTTGAAGCGGGACTGATGAATGACCTCGCCTTCATCGTATTTATCGCTTACAAAATGGATGGTTATGCCTGATTCATCATCGCCGGCGGCGATTACTGCCTGGTGCACATGGTCGCCGTACATGCCTTTTCCTCCGTAATTGGGTAACAAGGCCGGGTGAAGATTAATTATTTTATTGGGGAATGCCTTTAAAAGGGATTCGGGTACCAGCCACAGGAAACCGGCAAGCACGACAAGATCGACCTGCAGGTTTTTCAGCAGCCTGATCACATCGTCGGTCTCGTAAAATTCATGCCGGGTAAAAATATGCGAGGGTATCTCGAAATTATCTGCCCGCTGCAACACGTAAGCCTGGGGATTGTTGGTTAATACAAGTACCACTTCCGCCTCGGGGTTACGTTTAAAATGCTCCATTATTTTTTGAGCATTCGAGCCGGAACCAGAAGCAAAAATCGCGATCCTTTTTTTCATTAAAATGCTATAACCTTAATTTTGAGTCTTATAATAAAACAAATGCGCCGCGTTTTGTTTTGCAAATAAGCACATCAAAATGAACAAACCGGGCCAGCTTTTCAGAACGTCCCAAAGATAAAATTTTCGCTGAAGAAATCAGCCTTTAAATAAAAATGAAACCGTTTTTTTGGTGAACCGATTTATCATGAACCCGGTCACAATCGTTTTTAATTGCCGGTGGTCGACTTTTGCCTGATAAAGCCATATTGGTAAATGATCCGCTTTTGGGTGAGCGAATAATTTGGCTGTATATCGCCGATATTTAAAACCAGCGAAAATTGCCCCAGGTTTTCGATCTGGGCGTAGGCAAACGGAATTGAGCTGCCTTTGGCCGAGGTATCCTTGCATACCACGTTTGCCTGTAAATAAAGCTGGTTGGGGGTAAGGCTCCAGGAAGCCGCCTGTGTTGTTTGCGTGATACAATCGAAATTGGTGTAAGTGCAGGTATTATTAGTTAAAAACGTAAAAGCCTGCCCTTTCTGACAAATGGTATCCGTGTTCAAATTAACCGTCGAATCCACGGAGTTACCTGTGTAATACGTGGCAGTAACCGAAGCTAACTCCCAATAACCGCCGGTAAAAAGCTGTTCAATAGGGCTTTGCGATTGTTTCTTGCAGGAGTTTATGCCAATGCCAATCGCTACCAGGCCTAAAAAATATAAAAAGAAGCGTTTGTTTTTCATTTATGGTCGACCGGCAAAAATAAACAATCCCACGCTTATTGGCGGCCTTATAATAACTGTTTTTCAAAGCGATTATTTTGCAGGCTTGCGAATTTCGGTTGCGCGCACATCCGCTATTCCCTTTTAGCATTAAAGATCATCTAAATCTCATAAATCCGATTGGCAATACCTACTTTTAAATTTCCCGATATATTTGTCGCAACACAAAACTAAACATCAAAACTTATGATACCAGCAAAAGGTTATGCCGCTCCCCAGGCAAAAATTCCACTTGAGCCCTTTAAATTTGAGCGCCGCGAAGTGGGGCCGCACGATGTGCAAATTGAGATACAGTACTGTGGCGTGTGCCATTCAGATATCCACCAGGTGCGTGATGAGTGGGGTGGTTCTATCTTCCCGATGGTTCCCGGCCATGAAATTGTGGGAAAGATCACCAAAGTTGGCGACCACGTCACCAAATTTAAAGTTGACGAACTGGCCGGCGTAGGTTGCTTTGTCGACTCCTGCCGCGCCTGCCCCAGCTGCCTTGCCGGCCTGGAGCAATATTGCGAGGTAGGCATGGTTGGCACCTACAACGGCCGTGATAAGGAGGGGCAACCAACTTATGGCGGTTATTCAAACCAGATCGTAGTGGACGAGAACTACGTGCTGCATATTTCTGACAAACTACCCCTTTCAGGTGTCGCTCCGTTGCTGTGCGCGGGGATCACAACATGGTCGCCTTTAATGGAATGGAAAGTTGGTAAAGGCCATAAATTGGGCGTTGTTGGCTTAGGCGGACTGGGCCATATGGCCGTTAAATTGGGGGCCTCTCTTGGCGCAGAAGTCACCGTTTTGAGTACATCCGCTTCCAAAAAAGTTGATGCTGAAAAGCTGGGCGCACACCATTTTGTGGTAACAAGCGATCCTGAACAGGTTAAAGCCGTAGCCGGAACTTTTGATTTTATCATCAACACCATATCCGCTCAGCACGAGTATAATTTCTACCTGCAAATGCTGAAGTTGGATGGCACCATGATTTTGGTTGGCGTACCGCCCGAGGCGCCGGAAGTAGCGGCTTTCCATCTCATCATGAAACGCCGCCGTTTGGCAGGGTCACTTATAGGCGGTATAAAGGAAACCCAGGAAATGCTGGATTATTGCGCCGAACATGGCATTACATCAGATGTGGAGGTGATAAATATCGACTACATCAACGAAGCCTATGAGCGTATGCTAAAAGCCGATGTACGTTACAGGTTTGTGATTGATATGGCGTCTTTGTGAAGAAGTCCGGAAAGTTCGAAGTCGGAGTCCCGATAGCTATCGGGACCGAAAGATAATTTGTTCTATAGCTAAAAAGTCAGGAAGTAACTAAGCTTCCTGACTTTTTTAATTTTATTTTTACCAGATGCATGTACCATTTGAAAAGTTACAGGCCGAATTTAAGCGTGTATTGCTATCCCTGTGTTTTACTCCGGGAAAAGCGGATGCCATAGCCACAACTTTCGCCGAAAACAGCCGCGACGGGGTTTATACCCATGGGCTTAACCGTTTCCCAACGTTTGTTGACTATGTAAAACAAGGCCTGGTTAAAAAAGACGCCGAACCGGTAAAAGAAAATGCCTTCGGTGCGCTGGAGCAGTGGAGCGGTAACCTTGGCCCCGGCATATTAAACGCCCAAGTTTGTATGGACAGGGCGATATCACTGGCAAAGGAAAATGGTATAAGCTGCGTCGCCATCCGAAACACCAATCACTGGATGCGTGCCGGCGCTTATGGCTGGCAGGCTGCAGAAGCAGGCATGATCGGTATTTGCTTTACCAATACCATTGCCAACCTGCCGCCATGGGGCGGAGTCGATCCGCGTTTGGGTAATAATCCATTGGTGATAGCGGTGCCGCGCAAAGAGGGACATGTGGTGCTGGATATGGCTATATCGCAATATTCGGTCGGTAAACTCAATCTTTACAAATCTAAACAGGAACGATTGCCTTTGCCGGGAGGTTATGATAAAGAAGGCAACCTGAGCTATGACGCGGCCGAAATACTGGAAAGCCAAAGGCTGCTGCCGATTGGTTTTTGGAAGGGATCGGGATTATCGCTGGTACTCGACTTATTGGCAACCGTTCTAAGCCAGGGCAACTCAACAGCCAAAATCACCCAAAGCTCGAAGGAGAGCAGCGTGTCACAGGTTTTTATCTGCATAAAAGCTGACCACAATGAACATACCACGCAGTTAATTGAAGATATAATCAGCTACGCCAAAAGCAGCCGGCCCGTTAAGGAGGGCCAACCGATATTCTATCCTGGCGAAAACGCGCTGCTGACACGGCAAAAAAGCACGGAAAAAGGCGTTTGGGTAGACGAAAAGATTTGGGAAACGGTACTAAGGATGTAGCCATTTAAAAGACTTTTGACTTATGGCTTAAGACTTTCGACTTAAAGCTACCCTTCCATCATCCCCTCAAACTTTTCCCAAAAACCATCATGCGGCACCGGCGCTACAATCTTTACGGGCTCGTCTTTTATGGGATGGACAAACTCGAGCTTACGCGCATGCAGGCTGATGCTGCGGCGCAGGCTGCCGCGTGGATAACCATATTTATTATCACCGACGATCGGGCAGCCGATTGTTGAAAGCTGTACCCTGATCTGGTGCGGCCGGCCGGTAATCGGATCGACTTTGAGAAGATAATAGCCGTCCAGTTCTGCAACCAGGCTAAAACTCAGTTCGCAGCGGAGGCCGCCTTTTACTTCGTGATCATAAACCCGGCTTACATTTTTGCTGGGATCTTTAACCAGCCAGTTAATAAGCGTTCCAGCCTCGGGGTAAGGGCGGTTGCGCACCACGGCATAGTACGTTTTATGCATTTCGCGGTTCTTGAACAGCTTATTCAGGCGGTCGAGCGCTTTGCTGGTTTTGGCGAAGATAATAACCCCACTAACCGGCCTGTCCAGGCGGTGTACAACGCCCAAAAAGGCGCCGTTTGGCTTGTCATATTTTTCGGCGATGTATTTTTTTACTTTGTCCTCCAGCGATTCATCGCCGGTTTCATCTACCTGCACAATATCCCCCGCGCGTTTATTTATCCCGATGATGTGATTATCTTCAAAAAGCACATCATCTTCCGTTATAGGCAGGTTTATGTATTTAATAATAGGGGATTTTGTCATTGCTCAACGGTTCATTCTCTTGGTCCCTGGTTAACAGCTGCATTATCCGGGCGAATTGCAGCTATGTAAATATTAGATACATAAATATAGTCCAAATTGTTTTTTATATCGACCCTTTATGCAAATTAATATTCCTCTTTTTCGTTCGGAAAACTTTTTGACTTCACGTCGTTGATATAATTCTTGATCGCCGTATTCATTATTCCGTTCAGGTCAGCATATTGGCGTAAAAACCGCGGTTTAAACTCTTTGTTTATCCCCAGCATATCATGAATAACCAGTACCTGGCCATCGCAGTGCCGGCCGGCGCCAATACCTATCGTTGGGATGTTCAAACTTTCGCTTACTTCCTTTGCCAGGGCGGCCGGTATCTTTTCAAGCACGATGGCGAAGCAACCCAGTTCCTGCAGCTTCAGGGCGTCTTCCCGTAATTTTTGAGCCTCTGCCTCGTGCCTTGCCCGCACCGTGTAGGTGCCAAACTTGTAGATGGATTGCGGCGTTAGGCCCAGGTGGCCCATCACCGGGATACCGGCGGTTAAAATGCGGCTTACCGATTCGGCAATTTCCACACCACCTTCAATCTTAACGCTGTGGGCGCCGGCCTCTTTCATAATGCGGATAGCTGAGTTTAAAGCTTCCTTTGAATTTCCCTGGTACGAGCCAAAGGGCAAGTCAACCACCACAAGAGCTCTTTTTGCCGCGCGCACTACCGATGATGCGTGATAAATCATTTGGTCCAGCGTGATGGGCAAAGTGGTTTCATGCCCGGCCATTACATTGGATGCCGAATCGCCTACCAGGATGATATCCGTGCCGGCCTCGTCTACAATGGCCGCCATTGAATAATCGTAAGCCGTAAGCATCGATATTTTCTCTCCGCGGGACTTCATTT
>JABDHD010000080.1 GCA_013285685.1 Bacteroidota bacterium | reverse complement strand
CATTGTAATAGGTTAAATAATAAACTCGTTTATGCTGCAGGCTGTCTTCCATGGGCCAGATGTCGAATTGCGTACGGCGGTAATAGCGGGTATCATAAGCAAAACATTTGAGGCTGTTGGTGTAATAATTGTATTTCGATGGGTTTTGAAAGCCTTCTATCATTACCACGTAACTGTTGCCCGCCTTTTGCTTAACCGCGTTGGTCCAATCCTTAAAACCGTAATAGCTTTTTAGGTGACCATACGTTTTGGCAAAGCCGAGGCCCAGTATGATGATGATCCTGACGGCGACGATGATACCGATGTTTACCGATGCCAGCGGCGCAAGCCATTTTGGGCGGCGGCCGGCCTGTTTAAACGCAATAGCTACCAGCATTACCAGGGGTGCGAAAAGCACGAAAGTCCACTGCGGCTGCACCTCGTTTTTTATGCTGCTGATAAAAAAGAATATCAGCGTGCCCACGCAGTTAACCAGCAGGCAGCGGATAAACGGATCTTTAACTTTTACGCTGAAAGCTTTGTAAAAGAAGAACCAACCTACAAGCGGACCTGCCATCAGGAGTTGGTCGGGGATGTAGGACAGGCTATTGATGAAGCTGTACGTTTCGCCAGAGCGCTCGAAAAGATGATAGCTGATGGATGGATAGCCATGGCTGATCTGCCATAAAATATGGGGTAGATAAAGCGCTGCGGCCAGTACGACGATGAGCCAGAAGCTCCAGCGCGTTAACAGTTTGAAGTTTGCCAAAACGGTAAAGCCGACAACCAAAACCGCATTGTATTTGCTATAGAAAAGAGCCGCGACGATGACCGCAAGGATTAAGGCCAGGCTGAGCTTATCTTCTTCGATATAGCGCTGGTAAAAGTAGTAGAACAGGGCTGTAAACAGGAAGAGCGGCGCATCAGGCGTGGTGGTAAAGCCGTAAATGTGAAAAATAAATATGCTCGATACCACAAGCGCAAAGCCCAGGGCATCGACGGCATATTTTTTAACAGTGAGCCAAAGCAGCCAGATGGAAAACGTGCTTGAGAAAACGGTAAGCAGCCTAAGGCCAAATTCGTTATGCATAAGCCAGTCGCCAATGCGGATAAAAATCGCCACCATGGGCGGATGGTCGAAATAGCCCCAGTCGAGGTAGCGGGAATACATCCAGTAATAAGCTTCATCGCCTTGGAGTTCGAGGGTACACGCTTGGACGATGTTTAATGCGGTCCAGGCCAGCAGAAACCAAAGTATGATTTTGTTATTGCGCTGGGTAGTATTTGTGCTGACGTTGGTTTGCATGGATAAAACGGCGGTAAAGTTAAGATAAATGTGGGAGGGACGCGACAGAAAACCCTAAAGTCCCGGGCAGGGCATCTAAATTCATTGCGTCTTTTTCCATTACGAATGGCCTCCAAAACCCCTTTCAAAGTGTTCACGTTTTGCACACATACACCCTGCAAACCGCATACGAAAACACTCATTTTTAGACACTTAAAAATCAGTGATAACCCAAATTGTGCCATTTTTCAAGATTTTCGTGAACACTTACAGCGGAGAACTGATAAAACAATGCCGCACCACTTCCAAAAAGCCGCCAAAACTATTGCGTACTATCAGCAAATGCATTCAGACCATGTACGATCAAAAAAAAATTCTTTAGCAAAAAGGGTTTATGTTTGAAGCTCAAAAACCAATCCGCCCAATTTCCCATTAACGCCGTTATATTTATCCGACAAGACTTTAAAGCGATTTCCCCATCCTTTATTTTTAAATAAAGTTATATTTATCGTCAGAAACATCTTTGCAATTTCAAACCCATCCTCATGCTTTCGCGATATACAACACTTTTATTAATAACGGGCATATTTACGCTACTGGCTATAGCATGCAATAACGGCAAACCGGCGACAGACAAAACCCAATACGTCTCAAAACCAGCTAAAGTTTCCGCGCAAACCTGGTCAGCACCTGATTCCAACGCCATCCATAATGATAAATCCGGCGATATGATCCGCTACGGCAAAGAACTTTTGGCCCATACCGCCGAATATTTTGGACCGAACGGCACCATCGCTCACTTGTCTAACGGGATGAATTGCCAGAATTGTCATTTGGAGGGCGGCAGCCGTCTTTTCGCCAATAATTACTCGGTTGTGGCAGCCAGTTATCCCAAATTGAGTTTTCGCAGCGGCAAAATGCAACCCATAAGCCAGCGCATAACGGATTGCTTTAACCGCAGCCTGGCGGGTAAGGCGCCGGATACGAATGGGAGGGAGGTGCAGGCCATGATCGCCTATATCAAATGGATAGGGCAGGGAGTTAAAAAAGGTGAGAAAATAAAAGGGACCGCCAGTGAAAAGCTGCCGTTTTTGACAGTCGCAGCCGACCCGGTTAAGGGGCAGGTAATTTATATGGCGAAATGCAAAGTTTGCCACGGGGTTAACGGCGAGGGCTTGCCGGCAGTTGATAAAAGGGCCTACACCTACCCGCCATTGTGGGGACCGAACAGCTATAACGATGGCGCAGGCATGTACCGCATCGGCAACCTGGCTGGTTTTGTAAAAAACAATATGCCCTTTGGCGCCACTTATAAAAGCCCGCAGCTAAGCAATGAGGAAGCCTGGAATGTGGCGGCATTTATCAACTCGCAGCCGCGGCCGCATTATGACCAGCATAAGGACTGGAATGATCTGAAAAATAAACCCATCGATTTCCCCTTTGGTCCTTACGCCGACGGCTTCAGCGAAAAACAGCATAAATACGGGCCATTCGGGCCGATGAAGAAAAAGGTTTGAGCGATAAAAAATATCGGTTCAGTGTAGCATTTTGCCCTTTACACCCGTAATTTGGAATATGAAAAGACTGGTTGTGTGTTTATTGTGCCTGTCGTTACTGGCAGCCTGTAAAAAAGAGAAAACCCAGGTTTATCAAAGCCAGGGGGTATTGCTTGGCCCGGATTTGGCCACGTGCCAAACTTGTGGAGGACAAAAGGTGCAGATCAAGAATGATCCCTCGAAAAACCCACCAGCCTTTTATCGCACCAACTCCGATTTCGGGGCGCTTGGATTACCTCAAAATCTGACCTTTCCAAGGAATGTCAGCCTCGACTGGCACCTTGACCCAACAGCAATGGGTCAATATGGCTGGATTGTTATCACCGCGATAAAAACCGATTGAAAATCGTCCGGGCCTTCATTGCATGTCCATCTGGTTTACGCTTTGATTAGGTTGATGCACACATGGATATTACGCAAACTGCTGCACCACGTGCGGCTTAAAGGTATCTGTTTTGACACACGCCTTAAGTTCATGCAGAATATTGTAAAGCCCAAAGTTAGTTCGGTTGATATAGATAAAATGCTTCACCCCGCGGGCTTGTTTAAATTCGGGCATTTTAGATACCTTTTCGCCAAAACCGTATAATTCATCAAAAAAGGCAGTTTGGCTAAAGTCGAAATGATCAGTGGTATAAGGTTTGGCAAACAAGCCGATCATTTGCCGGTACATTTGGTAATAAAACTCTACCTGCGCCGGAGTGTCAGACGGGTGAACCATATCCAGCTGACGGAATGCCTTAATGGTTTCAGGTTTGTTCTCCATTAAATTGGTTGAGGTCAGGCTAAAGAAAGGATAATAAAAATCATCCGGCATTTCCTTTATGCAGCCAAAATCAATAATGCCCAGTTTATCATCGCCGGTAATCATAAAATTGCCGGGATGCGGGTCCGCGTGAACCGCCCGCAGCTCATGCTGCTGAAAGTTGTAAAAATCCCAAAGCGCCTGGCCTATCTTGTTGCGCATTTGCTGGCTGGGGTTAGTGTTTAAAAACTCCCGAAGATGCAGGCCCTCCAGCCAGTCCATGGTAATGATTCGGCGGCTGGATAATTCGGGATAATATTTCGGGAAAACTACGTTCTCAAGCCCGGCGCATGCGGTGGAAAATTCAATCGAGCGGCGCACCTCAAGTTCGTAATCCGTTTCCTCCACTAAGCGCTCCTCAACCTCCTTCATGTAAACATCCAATTCTTTTTCGCTCATGCCCAACATCCGGAATGCAATCGGTTTAACCATTTTCAGGTCGGACGATATGGAATCACCTACACCGGGGTATTGCACTTTCACCGCCAGCTTTTTACCGTTCAATTCAGCCTGGTGAACCTGGCCAATGGACGCCGCATTGCTGGAGCGAACATTGAATTTGTCGTAAATTTTATCAGGTGTTTTGCCGAAATATTTCCGGAAAGTCTGAACGATCAGCGGCCCCGAGAGCGGCGGCGCATTATACTGCGACTGAGAAAATTTGTCGGTATAAGCCTGCGGCAGCAGGTTTTTATCCATGCTCAGCATTTGGGCCACCTTTAGCGCACTGCCTTTCAGTTCGCTCAGCGATTCGTAGATATCGGAAGCATTATCTTCGTTCAGCTCGGTTTTATCCAGGTCGGGGTTAAACAGCTTTTTCGAATAATGTTTGATATAGTTACCGCCAATCTTAAAGCCAGTCTTTACAAATTTAGCCGACCGCTGCGTTTTGGTGGTGGGTATGCTGTTTTGTTCTTTCTGATCACTCATGATAATTTGTATAACTAATAAACTACGCAAGGATTTTACCGCAAAGATCACAAAGGGAAAAACGCAAAGTGCGCAAAACCTTTATAGTCTGTCGTTTTTTCTCTGTGTTCTCCGCGCCTTCTTAGTGATCTCTGCGGTTAAAATTCAATCGCTTTTTTGTCCTAATCTTCAAATAAGGCAGCAATTTTTTCCACCGTTAATTCCGAATAATCATCGATCACCAAATTAACCGGCTGCAACTCTGCGGCGGTGTGGCCCGTGGTTATTCCCACTACTTTCATGCCAGCACCGTTGGCTGATTTAATCCCCGCCAATGAATCCTCGAACACTACACAACGGGCGGGAGGCGTTTTTATCTTTTCGGCGGCCTTCAGGTAAACCTGGGGGTTGGGCTTGGGTTTGGTAACCATCGTTGAGTTGATAATCACGTCGAAATAATCCCGGATGGCCATGTGATCGAAAACGAAATTGATATCCTCCTGCGTTGCAGATGTGCCCATGGCGATTTTTACACCTGCGCCTTTCAGTTCAGCTAAAAAATTCAGCAAGCCACTGATCGGGCGGATGTACGGCGCGTATGACTCGCGGTAAAAAGATTCTTTTTCGTTCAAAAGCGCTTTTAGTTCATCCTCACTTCTACCCTCGCCAAATACACGCCTGATCGTTTCCAAAACAGGCACCCCGCTAATATCCCGATAGTAAGTCTCTTTGCTTAGTTCACCCTTGCCGTACTTTTTATACAGCATTTGCCACGACTTAAAGTGGTAAGGTGTGTTGTCGATAAGCGTGCCATCCATATCAAAAATGGCGGCGAAAGTTCCGGGTAAAGCCCCCTCTAAATCTCCCCCGGTCGGGGAGACTTTAGCTGCAAGCGCTTCTAAAGCCCTCTCTTTTGGAGAGGGTGGGGTGAGGCTAGTTGTTCCCAAAACCCATGCTTTGTTTTATACCGCCGTGTTTGGCCAGGAACCTTCCGTATTCAATCAGGTTATCGATGGGCGAGCGCTGGAAAAGATCGAAAGTAACATTGATACCTTTTTCGATAGCCTCGTCTGTTTTCTCGAAGCCGGTTGAATTGTCATTTATCCAGAAATGGAGCACAAAAACCAGTTGTACCCAAAGCGCATCCTTGTATCGGTTGCTGAAAAACTTACGCTCGGAAAGCTCATTTGATTCGATGCCCTCAACAATAAGGTCATTGCAAAAAGTCTCAAAAACTTCTTTAATGCCCACAAATATCTGGGGGGTCGAAAAAGTTTTGGGTTGTTTTTTTACGCTGTAAACCACGAAACTGCGGCTACCCTTTACCAGTTCAAAAAAGCTGTAAAAAAATGAAAGGGCCTTTTCGCGCGAGGTGTACTGCGGCCAAACTTCCTGGGTTTTTATTTCGGAAATGGTTTTTACCGCAAAGCCGGTCCATATATTTTGTTCAATAGCATCGAACGAAGCAAAATATTTATAGAATTCCTCTTCGGGCATCTTATTTTTCTTCGAAAAAACATACACGGATTTGGGCTGCTCACCCTCCGTCAACACAAAATCGATATAGGCTTTCTGAATACTTTCAACTGTTGCCATAGGTGTTAAAATTAACGTTATAAAATTATAACATTACTCATAAGTAAATGTCATGCATATCTATAAATTAACGCCTTGTGGTTGCGGATAGTACATGAGATAAGGTTTTGCTACCTGAAGAGGCGTGTATCAATTTCCAAAGGCATTACCAAAGTGATCTTTACCAGGTCATGAAAACGCGGAAATAGTGGATTTAATAAAAAATTGAACTCTGACGGATTTATTGCCGATTTAACCTCGAATCCCAGGTATTTATTTGCCCTCATCCAGCTATCGCCCAGGGCTTGTGTTTCAATATTGTCCGGCTGTCGCCAAAATTCGGGATAATCCCGATCAGGTACCTGGTCAATTAAACTGCCACCAAGCTCAAGTTGGGTAATATGCAAACGGGACGGCATGTTAAGCTCATTAAAATGTACCAGGGTTTCCAGGTAGGCCAGTGAACTGTTCATGCTTGTGTAAAGCATGTAAATGCCTGCGCTGTTCCATCTGCCACCATATAAAAAGGCGCCGGTTCCCGAAAGATCACGGGCTCGTTCTTCTGTTTGCGTAATTCGGTAAACAAACATTTAAATCAGGAGTAAACGCCGTGCTCAATTCTTCCTAAAACATTGTCTACCATCTTCAAGCCGGTGGGTAAATAAAAAAGATCGATCGGTTTGGAATAATTAAGTGCCCTGATAGGTGAATTGAGCCACCCTTTCACTTTTTCTTCATCTTCAAAAACATCCAATGCATGTTTAACTACCTTTGCTATCTCGATGGCAAGGGAAGAAGTGTGCTTACTTAATTTATCCGTGTTTTTTTTGCGTTCAAGCGTTTTGACGGATGCGTCCAGTATATTTTCAGAGAAGGTTTTTTTTGAAATACCCAAATAGCTTATAAGCGACTCCAATGATTGTTTGGTGATGCCTTCATTGCTCAACAAAATAAGGTCAAACTCGGAATGAATCGGCATGCTGACAACGTCTTTTCCTCCCAGCAAGCCAATAAGTCCAGGATTGTGAAACTTTTTGCTATGCTTTTCAGCAATTTTCATAAGCGACAATTTTACCAAATGTAAGGTAATAATGTCGCAAATGCAAAATCTTATTTACCATTATGGTAATAGCTCATCGCCGTTGCATCCTGCTGATGTTCGCTTATCATCTTATAGGGAAAGAATAAAAGGATCAGCACGATCACAATAAGCATCGCCAGGTCAGCTCCGCTTAATTTTTCTTCGTTTGCCATAGAATAAGGTATTTTTTGTGTTTCAATCAGCTTATTACCGGACAACGCTAAAAAATGCCTGTGGTTTTCCACAAAATTGTTTTTACATTAGTAAACCCGGTTTATTTCAGCAAATTTAAGGCCTAAATGTTGGGATGATGTCAAATATTGGCGCAAATTGTTTTAAAAGCCAAATAAATTGCAAATTTGCAGGCTGCGATCCCCGAAACCCTGGTTGACTATGAGCGACAGAACAATATTGGTTTGGTTTAGAAATGACTTGCGCATTCATGACAACGAGATATTGTTAGAGGCGTTCCGCAAGGCCGATAAAATATTACCCGTTTATTGTTTCGATCCTTATTATTTCCAAACCAACGCGTCAGGTAATCCCAAAACAGGCAGCATACGTGCCAGGTTTCTACTTGAGTCAGTAGCCGATCTTCGCAAAAACCTATGTGCTATTGGCGGTGAGCTCATTGTCCGGGTGGGTAACCCGGCCGAGGTTTTACCAAAACTTGCGGAAGAATTCCAGGTGAACGAAGTATACCACCACCGCGAAGTGGCCCACGAAGAGACCGAAATATCCGAACAGGTTGAAACTGCGTTATGGAAAATACGGCTCAACCTGAAGCATTTCATCGGCCATACCTTGTATCACAAAGAGGACCTTCCATTTCCAATAAAAGATATTCCCGACAGCTTTGCAATCTTTAAAAAGAAAATTGAACGCGACAGCACCGTGCGGCCATGTTTGGGTACGCCCGAAAGGGTTGTCACCCCGGTCATAAACCAGCCCGGTAATTTACCTACCCTGCAGGAGCTGGGGTTGGACGAGCCATTGCATGATCCGCGTTCGGATGAAGAATTTTTGGGAGGAGAAACTGCTGCGTTAAGCCGCCTTGAAAAATTTTTCGCAATTAATGACCGTAGTGAACACAGCAAAGGCCACCGGTCGCTGACTGCTCCCTATTCGTCAGGGCTATCGGCCTGGATTGCGCTTGGCTGCATTTCCATGCGGCACGTGTACCACGAGGTGGCAAAACATCAGCAATCAACCCATAACAATCAGTATAATGCCATGCTACTTGATTTGTTGTGGCGCGATTACTTTAGATTTATGTTTAAAAAACACGGTCAAAAATTCATCACGGCGAAAAATAGCGGCGAGCAACATGAACCTGCATCAAACCAGGATACACTTTTTGAAAGCTGGAAAAATGGCAAAACCGGGGTGCCGATGGTTGATGCTATTATGCATGAATTAAACGCAACCGGGTATATCGGGAACCAAAGCCGCCAAATAACAGCCGGCTTCCTGGTGAACGAGCTGAAAGTGGATTGGACAAAGGGCGCCGCATATTTCGAAGAGCGGCTGATCGACTACTCGCCGGCCAGCAATTGGGGCAATTGGGCTTTTATTGCCGGCGTGAACGACGCCCGCGAAAGCCGCTACCATGTTGCCACAAAGCCGGCTGTAGAACTGGAAACGAAAAGTGAATTTATCGATACCTGGCTGCCGTTGCTGAAAGACCTTGATTATCACGAAGACTTTGATCACTTTGTTGTAAAATAATCTTTTATAAGGTAACTTTTCCACTATCTTAGCGTCATACAACTGTATGAACTCATTTGAGCAATTTACGGTAATCATTGGCGTCCTCGCTATCCTGTTCGAGGCATTTTCGTATGTGCGCGATTTCCTGCAAAAGCTTTTCCACCGGAAGGCATAACGTGGATGGTTTTTATTTATTCAATGCAACAAATTGGCACGAAAGGCTTTTTACCCCAAAAAATGAACTGCGAGCCCGCAAAGGATCAATGCCTTATAGGTTACCCCACTTTTAAAAATAAATTACAAAGTATATAACGGGTTATGCTTACTTTTGTACCGTTTTAAAGATTGGTTTTCTCATGGATCGTCTCAATTATATTAACAGCGGCAACGCTGCCTACATAAACTCATTATACGAAGTATACAAACAAGAACCTGAATCGGTTGACTTTGGATGGCAGAAATTCTTCGAGGGCTTTGATTTTGGAAAGGATATGCCGGCGGTCCCTGCTTCATTTGAAGGGGAGACACCAGAGCATATTTTTAAGGAAATAAATGTGCTTAATTTGATAGATGGTTACCGCGGTCGCGGCCATCTTTTTACCAAGACCAACCCCGTTCGCGAGCGCCGCAAGTATTATCCCGGTAAAGAACTGGAAACATTTGGTTTGAGCGATGCCGACCTGGATACGGTTTTTAATGCCGGCAGGCAGGTAGGTTTGGGTCCCGCTACCTTGAGAGACATCCGCGACCTGCTGGAGCAAACTTATTGCGAGTCCATAGGGGCTGAATACATTTATATCCGTAATCCCATAAAAACCAAATGGTTTGAGGACCGGATGGAAAGCAAGCGCAACACGCCATCCTTTACGAGCGACGAAAAAAAGCTGATGCTGAATAAGCTGAATGAGGCGGTTGTTTTTGAGAATTTTTTAGGCACCAAATTTTTAGGTCAGAAACGATTTTCACTTGAGGGTGCAGAGGCCCTGATACCTGCTTTAGATTCGGTTATACAAAATGGCTCTGAACTGGGCATAGAGGAGTTTATCATCGGTATGGCACACCGCGGAAGACTGAATGTGCTAACCAACATCATGGAGAAACCCTACAAGGAGGTTTTTTCGGAATTTGAAGGAAAGAATTTTGATGAGGATACCCCTTTTGGCGGGGACGTAAAATATCACCTGGGTTACTCAACTGATATTGTTACCCAACGCGGCAAAAAGGTGCATTTAAGCCTTTGCCCAAATCCATCGCACCTGGAAGCAGTTGACCCGGTAGTTGAAGGGTTGACCCGCTCCAAGATCGAATTTAAATATAAAGCCGACGAGTCAAAAATTGCCCCGATATTGATTCACGGCGATGCTTCCGTTGCGGGCCAGGGTATTGTTTACGAGGTTTTGCAGATGGAAAAACTGGACGGTTACCGTACCGGCGGCACCATCCACATCGTTATCAATAACCAGATCGGTTTCACCACCAACTATAAGGACGCGCGCTCGAGTACCTATTGTACCGACGTGGCCAAGACAGTATTGTCGCCTGTTTTCCATGTAAACGGCGATGACGTGGAGGCGCTGGCTTACGTGGTGAACCTTGCCATGGAATACCGCCAGGTTTTCCATGAGGATGTTTTCATCGATATTTTATGCTACCGCAGGTACGGTCATAACGAAGCTGATGAACCGAAATTCACACAACCGGTATTGTACAAGGCAATAGAGGCCCACCCCAACCCGCTTGAAATTTATAAGCAAAAGCTGGCGCAGGAAGGCAGCGTCGATGCAAATTATGCCTCGAAGCTCGAAAAAGACTTCCGCGCTTTGCTGCAGCAGAATCTTGACGAATCAAAATCGGAAGATCACTTTACCGAAACCAATCAAATGTTTGAAGGCGCATGGCAGGGATTGCACATCGCCAGCCAGCGTGAATTTTTCGCGCCAATAGAAACGGCTGTTCCGGAAGAAGAGTTATTAGAGATTGGCAAGAAAATTACTGTTTTGCCCGAAGGAAAAGAGTTTTTCAAGAAAATTGAAAAGCTTTTTGAAGAACGCAATAAGATGGTCACCAAAACTCACGTATTTGACTGGGCAATGGGTGAACTTTTGGCTTATGGTACGCTGTTAAAAGATAGCCACCCGGTTAGGATCAGCGGTGAGGACGTTAAACGCGGGACATTCTCGCACCGCCACGCGGTATTAACTTTGGTTGATTCGGAAGATGAATACACACCGCTGGATACCATTGGAACGGAAGCCAAGTTTAGTATTTACAACTCTTTGTTATCCGAATATGGCGTTTTAGGTTTTGAATATGGCTACGCGATGGCAAACCCCAACGCCCTCACGATTTGGGAAGCACAGTTTGGCGACTTTTTTAACGGCGCTCAAATCATCGTAGACCAATATATTGCCAGCGCCGAAACCAAATGGCAGCGCGGCAACGGGTTGGTGATGCTGTTGCCGCATGGATATGAAGGCCAGGGGCCTGAACACTCTTCGGCACGGGTTGAGCGCTTTTTGGAGCTTTGTGCCGACAGCAATATACAGGTGGCTAATTGTACCACTCCTGCTAACCTGTTCCACATCCTGAGACGGCAGATGAAACGGGATTTCAGGAAGCCGCTTATTATCTTTACGCCAAAAAGTTTGCTGCGCAGTCCGAAATGCGTTTCGAAGCTGGAAGAATTTACCAAAGGCAAGTTCCACGAGCTGATCGATGATGAGTATGTTGACCCCAAAAAGGTAAAGCGCGTACTGCTTTGTACCGGTAAAATATATTACGACCTGCTGGAGAAACAGCAGGCTGATAAGCGCAGGGATGTAGCTATTGTTCGCGTAGAGCAATTGTATCCTACACCATTGGTGCAGATATTGAAAGTTAAAGCAAAATATAACAAGGCCACCGAATTTACCTGGGTGCAGGAAGAACCTGAAAACATGGGCGCATGGCCATATATTTGCCGCAAATTCCATAATGATAAATTAATAAACCTAACTGTGATCTCGCGCCCCGAAGGCAGCAGTACCGCAACCGGTTTCGCCAAACAACATGCTGCACAACAGTTGCATATTGTATCGAAAGCGTTTGAGGCACCTGTTGGTAAGCAGGTAAAGGCAGCTGTTAAAGACACAGCCGCGAAAATGGCCCACGCAGGTGCGGATTAATACGAATTTAATGTAGAGACGCAATATTTTGCGTCTCCAACCAATGCATGCCCGAGCTGTCCCGTACGTACGGGACGTCTCTACACAAGATACATATCAATATGAGTTTAACGATCAAAGTTCCGCCGGTTGGCGAATCAATTACCGAGGTAACCCTTTCAAGCTGGAAAAAGAAAGACGGCGACAAAGTGGAAATGGACGAAGTAATTGCCGAGTTAGAATCAGATAAAGCCACTTTTGAGCTAACGGCTGAAAAGGCAGGAATATTAAAAACAGCTGCAAAGGAAGGAGACACCTTACCAATCGGGGCTGTTGTTGCCACGATTGAAGAAAACGGCGTTTCTTCGGCCCCGGTGAAAGAGGCCGCGCCGGCTGTTGCTGCTAATGCCGCTGTGCCTTCGCCAGCAGCAGTTAATAGTAGCAGTAAAGAAGCTGCGCCGGTAGCAGTTGCAAGTAGCGGTAGTAGTAAAGAAACTGCACCTGCTACTTCCTCACAACCTGCTACTGCTACTGCCACTTCTTTACAAGTTAAGGTCCCAACTGTAGGTGAATCGATAACCGAAGTAACGCTTTCGCGCTGGATAAAAAAGGATGGCGATACCGTTGCGATGGATGAAGCCATTGCGGAGTTGGAATCCGACAAAGCTACCTTTGAACTTACTGCCGAGAAAGCCGGCATATTAAAAACATTAGCAAAAGAAGGCGATACCCTGCCGATTGGCGCGGTTATTTGTACCATCGAAGGAGCAGGGGCTGCGCCTTCGTCAGTAGCAGTTGAAAGTGGCAGTAAGGAAACTGGGTCTGCTCCACAACCTGCAACTACCACTTCTTCTTATGCTTCCGGCACCCCCTCACCTGCAGCAGCCAAAATATTAGCCGAAAAAGGAGTAGCGCCGCAAGCTGTGAGCGGTACTGGCGTTGGCGGACGCATTACCAAAGAAGATGCCGTGATGGCGGAAAAAACATCCGAAAATCCCCAGGCCAGCAAGGAAAATTTGAAACCGGCAGTGCCTGCTCCGAAAATGGAAGCACCAAAGCCAGTGGTTGCAGCAGCTCCCGGCTCAAGGACGGACCGCCGCGAAAAAATGTCATCGTTGCGCAAAACAGTGGCGAAACGTTTGGTAGCCGTTAAGAATGAAACCGCCATGCTAACCACTTTTAACGAGGTGGACATGTCGCCAATTATGGAGCTTCGCGCAAAATACAAGGATAAATTTAAGGAGAAGTATGGCGTTGGCCTTGGCTTCATGTCGTTTTTCACCAAAGCTGTTTGCGAGGCGCTGAAGGAATGGCCGGCGGTGGGCGCCCGTATCGAAGGCGAAGAAGTTGTTTACAGCAACTTTGCAGATATCTCGATTGCTGTTTCTGCGCCGAAGGGCCTGGTAGTACCAGTGATCCGCAATGCCGAAAGTATGAGCCTGGCCGAAATTGAAAAAGCAGTAGCGGCCCTGGCTGGTAAGGCCCGCGACAACAAACTCACCATTGAAGAAATGACCGGCGGCACCTTTACCATCACCAACGGCGGTGTTTTTGGTTCGATGATGTCGACCCCGATCATCAACTCACCACAGTCGGCCATTTTAGGTATGCATAATATTATTGAGCGCCCGGTTGCTGTAAATGGCCAGGTAGTGATCCGCCCGATGATGTATGTGGCTTTGTCTTATGACCATCGCATCATCGACGGCCGCGAATCGGTAAGCTTTTTGGTAAGGGTGAAGCAACTGCTGGAAGACCCGGCGAGGTTGTTGCTGGGGGTATAAAATTACCCACTTGTCATTTCGAGCGATAGCGAGAAATCTTATATATCATGCATCGGAACTATGCAGGCGGTAATGTCACGCGTCTAAGATTTCTCCCCGCGGTCGAAATGACAAATAGCTAAAAGAAAGTCCACGCCCAGTTAAACAGCAATAAAAACAAATACTGCAGTATCAGCACGCCATCTATATAAAAAAAGTAGTAATACTCATTCTTTTCCCAGGTCGATTTAAAAATAAGCCACCCGGCTAGTACCGCGGTAAGGGCAAGTGCAAAAAAATCAGGATTGAACCCCTCATTTCTGAACAGGAATAGCAAGGCGATATAACCGGCCAGTAACACCTGGCAAAACAGGTAAGCTTTTTTTTCGCCCCACATTACCGGGACCGTTTTAAGGCCCGATTGGCGGTCCTCGAACAGGTCGCGGATATCAAAAGGAACGGTTAGCGCGCCGATCAATAAGAAACGTTTGGCAATCAGGATGGTCGTATCACGCATGGAAATGGTTGCCAGGTGCGCGTGCTGCGCTTCCATAATGGGCAGCAGCACCGTGCTCATGGTCCATACCAGCGTGATCAGGAATTGTTTAAGCCCGGGGATATTGCGCAGGCTGAATTTCTGCTCGCCGATGGTAAACAACGGGACGCCATAAGCAAATGAAATTACCCCTAAAAAGATGAGCAGTATCCGGGATTCTATTGAAATCAAAAAAAACAGCGGGACCAGGGACAAAAGGCAAACGATGGTAAAGGTTGCCATTAAGCGGTAATGCGAAAAAAACCAGCGTACCCGTTTGTATTGGGAGTTTTCGGGGTTTTGTGGTTTTGGGAAAAGGATCGAGAAGTTATAAATCCCGAGCGTTGATGTGAAAAGCAAGCCCAGAACCGCCACCACGGGTTTTGAACCCAGCAGGTAAAACGTGACCAACCCTTGTGCAACAGCACACAGCGCCATAAAAACATTACTGAAAAGCAGGAAATCAAATGCTTGCAGAAATATTTTTTTCATCTTTTAACAGGATGGTAAACCGCGCCTTTTGTTAGGTATTAATAAGTGACGGACCGGCGGCGGATTTTAATGTAAATATCGTAATCTCCGGCAATATTCCAACGCGTCCGGCGAGGCCATAAAAACCATAACCCACATTTACATATATCTGCTGCTTCCCTTCTCGATAAAGGCCCGCCCATTCACGGTACAGGTATTCCACCGGGCTCCATTGAAAATCCTTCGTCCGTATGCCGCATTGCATGCCGTGGGTATGTCCGGCAAAAACCATGTCAATTTGTGGGTACTGCGGCAGCACTTGCGCGCGCCAGTGCGATGGATCGTGCGACAACAAGAGCTTTACGGGCAGGTCGTCGGTATTTTTCACGGCCAGGTCCATTCTTCCGTATTTCGGGAAACGGCTCAGGTCGCCCCAATTCTCAATTCCCAATATGCCGATTTCTTCGTTGCCCACCTTTAATCTGCGGTTTTCATTTCGCAGCAAATCCCAACCCATATTTTTATGGGCACCGGTTATTTCATCAAAGTTTTTCTTTTTAGCTGCCGGCGTCGGCCAGTCAATATAATCGCCGTAATCGTGGTTCCCCAATGACGAAAATACCCCAAGCGGGGCCTTTACCTTACTGAATATGTCCTGGTAATCGCGCATGTCGCTGCTCAATACGTTTACCAGGTCGCCTGTAAAGAAAATCAGGTCGGCCCTTTCGCGCATCAGCATTTCAACACCACCCTGCACAGCTTTTTTATTGAAAAAACTGCCGGAGTGGATATCTGATATCTGCCCGATCCGAAGCCCGTCAAAAGCTTTAGGCAGGTTGGCAAGGTGCAGGTCCTGGCGTATAATATGATAATCGTATAAACCGCTTTTCATTTCCAGTTTCAAGGCTGCCAGGGGCACGGCTCCTGCAAGCAAGCCGGCTTTTAAAAGAAATTCTGATCGGGGAATAGCGTCGATGCCCGGTTTTTTATCCTGCCGGGGGGTGTTTTGTTTTTTAAATTTTCGGCGGACAAAAACGGTTAGGCGCCTGAGGTCGTCAGCGAATAAAAATAAGGCGAAGCAAAATTCAAATAAAAGCGAGCCAAAAAAAGATACAATTATTGCCAGCCTTACACCGAGATCGACTTTTACGTAAACCACGAATATCAGGCTTGCCAGCAACAATACCAGGTAGGCCCAGTAGCTATAAAAAAACCACTTCCTGCCAAGAAAAAGCCATTTTTTTGATAAGGCGCGCAGGCCGTTAAATGCATAAACATCGATCAATAAGGTTGCTGCGATAAAAAGCAACAAATTGAGGGATATTCCCTTCATAAATAGTAGTTAAATTATTGTCAAATTTAATAAAGAGAACCAAGAGACAAGAGCCAGGAATCAAGATAAGAAGAAAAAAACACCAGAAGGGTTAGACGCCCTATTAATGCTTTTAGCGGCTCTTGGTTCCTGGTTCTTGACTCTTGGTTCGTTTCAATACCTGTCGTCATCCAGATCAAGGTCATCGTCGTCGGGCTGCAGGTTAAACAGGCTGTTAAACATATCCGAAAATGCGAAACCATTGTCCAGGAACCCTTTGTTAAGCTGCGAAAACTCCGACAGACCGTGTAAAACAAATTCCATCAGCAAAAGCTCCTGGTTTTCATTTAAACGCGGATGCAGTTTTTTAACCAGGGCCTTTAAACCGCTAACGGAGTTCAGCGCCTTTTTGTATTCCTGCTGAGGCAGCTCATCTATCACCGACAGGTTATTGCCATCGCCAAACCAGTTAATTATTTCGGCATAGGGATTTGGCGCCTTGGCCTTTTTGGTCTTTTCAGGATCGGGAAAGAATTTAATCAGCAATGTTTTTATGGCTTTGCCGATCAGGATGTTGGCCACTTTTCCCGGGCCTTCCAACTCACCTTCGTAAACCAGTTCGATTTTACCGGTTATGGCCGGGATAACGCCCAGGAAATCACTGATGCGCACAAAAGTGTTTTTTTCGTTATTGATCAGCATGCGGCGCTCGGCATTGCTCACCAGGTTTTCATAGGCTGTTATGGTCAGCCGCGCTGATACCCCCGATTTTTTATCGATATACTCAGAATTGCGCGCCTCAAAGGCGATTTGCTCAATCAAATCTTTCACCAGCCCGTCTACTTCGATTGCCGCAGTTTGGTCGGCGGTAAGCGATGCTTCCTGCTGGGTAATTTTGCGCGAAATCTCAACCGAACGCGGGTAGTGTGTCAATATCTGGCTTTCGATACGATCCTTCAGCGGCGTAACGATGGACCCACGGTTGGTATAATCTTCCGGGTTGGCGGTGAATACAAATTGTATATCAAGCGGCAGCCGAAGCTTGAAGCCGCGTATTTGTATATCACGTTCCTGCAGGATATTGAACAGGGAAACCTGGATGCGTGCCTGCAGGTCGGGTAATTCATTGATCACAAAAATGCCCCTGTGCGCGCGCGGGATCAATCCGAAGTGGATCACCCTTTCATCCGAATAAGTCAGCTTCATTGTAGCCGCTTTGATCGGGTCGACGTCGCCTATTAAATCCGCTACGGTAACATCCGGTGTCGCCAGCTTTTCGGTGTAACGCTCCGACCGATGGACCCAGGCAATCGGGGTATTATCACCATGAACGCTTAACTGGTGATGGCCGTACCAGGATATGGGGGCCAGCGGATCGTCATACAATTCCGAACCTTCAATATAAGGCACATATTCATCCAGCAGGTTAACCAGCAGCCTGGCGATGCGGGTTTTAGCCTGCCCCCGCAAACCAAGCAGTAAAATGTTATGGCGCGAAAGAATGGCAGTTTGCAGGTCGGGTATAACGGTATCCTCAAAGCCCACGATCCCTTCAAAACCACCCTCGCCCTTGCGCAGCTGCGTGATCAGGTTTTCCCGTAACTCTTCCTTTACCGAACGGCTTTTGTACCCCGTCGCTTTTAACTCGCCGAGTGTTTTTATCTGTAATTTGTTAGTCATTAGTCAATTGTCATTATTCATTAGTGCATCATTCCAACATCTGCACATTTGCATATCTGCACATTTGCATATCTGCACATCCGCACATCATCAAGCGTAGCTGCAAACTTCAATCAGGTTTTGATCCGGGTCGCGGAAATAGACCGAATGTATCTTCCCGGTTCCCCCGCTGCGCTGAACCACACCCTCTATAGTGATGTTTTTACTTTCCAGCTCACTTTTTACCTGCTCTATCGATTCCGTAACCACAAAACAAATGTCGATGGTACCGGGTATTGTCAAGTGAGCCGTTGCAAAAAACTCACGTCCCTTGGGGCGGAGATCAATCCTTTGACTGCCGAACCTTAACGCCTTTTTCCTTACCGAAACCGTCTCAACCTCCATACCCAATACATCCCGGTAAAAATCGCAGGTCGCCTCTACATCGTTTACCGTTAAAACAAGGTGATCAATACGTTCAACTTTCATGGGTAGTGGTCATTAGTCATTAGTCATTGGTGGCAGCGTCCTTTTATCACATCATCTTCATATCCGCATCCCGCACGTGCGGGACACATCATCTAACCGTTTTCCGCCGGTTGCGGATATAATCTTCAAAAATATATTCACCCAAACCGTTTAGCGAGCTGTAAAATGCTTTGCCGCCGTTTGTCTCGGTAAATTTACGAACAAATTGCTGCAGGTAGGGGTCTTTGGCGATCATAAATGTGGTGATCGGTATTTTTAGTCGTTTGCATTGGGCTGCCATGTTCAGGGTTTTATTAACCACTTTACGGTCCAGGCCGATGCTGTTTTTATAATATTTTGTCCCCTCTTTCAGGCACGTAGGCTTTCCGTCGGTGATCATAAATATCTGCTTGTTATGCGTTTTGCGGCGCCTCAATAAATCGGTCGCCAGTTCAAGCCCGGCGTAGGTATTAGTATGATAGGGGCCAACCTGCAAATAAGGCAGATCCTTCAAAGTGATCGGCCAGGCATCGTTGCCAAACACCACAATATCCAAAGTGTCTTTCGGGTATTTTGTTTTGATCAGTTCCGCCAGCGCCATGGCCACCTTTTTGGCAGGCGTTATACGGTCCTCGCCATAAAGGATCATGGAGTGCGATATATCGATCATCAGGACTGTGGAGGTCAGCGTTTTATAGTCCATTTCCTCCACTTCCAGGTCGCGTTCGGTCATCATAAAATCGCCGATGCCGTGGTTGACCTGGGCGTTGTGGATGGACTGCGTCATGTCGATCTGGTCGGAGCTGTCGCCAAACTCAAACTCCCTGCGTTCCGCATTTTTTTCCTCGCCCTGGCCCGATTGCGGCGAACGATGGTTACCTCTTCCTGATTTTTTCAGCTTGCCAAAAATTTCCTCCAGCGCTGATTGGCGGATGCTCTGCTCGGTTTTGGCAGTGATACGGAACTCCCCTTTTTCATTTTCTTCCGTCAGGTAGCCTTTTTCCTTCAGGTCGTCAATAAAATTACCCATACCGTACTGGTCGTTGGTAATGTTGTATTGCTTGTCCAGCTCATTCATCCAGGCCAAAGCTTCGCCAGCATCGCCGGCGGTATAGTTCAGCAATTCAAGGAATAATTTTAGCAGATCTTCAAACCCGCCTTTAGGAAGCTGGCTGGGCTTATACTTCGAAAACTCAAAACCGCGCATGGGATACCCTTTCTGATATAAAGGAACGGATAATTTTTTTTAAAAGTTTGATGGGAACGGAATTGTTATGAAATGATGACAAATGCCGCTTTACCCAATGGGCCGGAATTTCGGGGCCGATGTTGCATGGTGTGGGTTAAATTACGGGTAAAAAACAGGGATGATCCTCACTATCTGAACCTGCATTGACAAATCAAACAAGGAAAAGGGTTAACACAACTTAACATATTTCATGTTAACATTAATTTAAATAATTGATAATCAATATGTTAAAAAATAGAGGGTTAACATAAAAATCTGTCAATATCACATTGATGCGTCGGCAATATTTTCGTTGTTGTCCCAATTGGTCGTGGTCACACATCGTTTAGACAACGTGTTGTGTCTAAACAATTCAAATCTAACTTTCCAAGAGTTCTCTTACCTTAACTCCCAATTCGATCCAAAATTTATTTGAGTATACACTGGCTGGGTGTGGAGATTGGAAGTAGTACGTGTTATTTATTTTTATAAACTTGATCTTCGATTTTCTGACCAAAATTTCTTCAGATGCGTTTGTCCCGATAATCTTGTTCCAATTATCTTCCATTTTTTTTCCATAGAATATTATTACGGAAGGCTGATAGTCACTGATTTTATTTTTTATGTAATTTATTCTTTCTGCGGTAATATAGTTATAGTATGATTCCCGACTTTCTAATATATCTAACCCGGTCCATTCTTTATAACACCAACACGTATTATTTGGAGACGGTAGAGGAAAAAGTTCTATCAATAGATTCGTTGAGTTTAAATGGCCCCAATCTTTTTGCTGAACGTATCTAACACATTCTATATCGATTGCTTTATTTTCAAAACTTAACTTAGTTAGAATTAGTTTTCTCCAAGTGTTTTGTAATTGACCCTTAACGAAGAAACAGTCAAGCCTGATGTAAGAATGATGTTCTTGGTTATCCAATAAGTCGACCTTATGTCGATTCCAACTATCAAGTCTGCGCCTTACATTATCTATATCTCCACCACCCCCTTCTTCGATGCCAACAAACCAAAAGTTACTTTTCCAGTTTCCATATCCATAAAATGAGTGCATGTAAGATTTTATCAAATCTGGATTTAAGGTGCTCATATTAATCTGGTTTGAGTGAAAGGTGTGGATTTCGATGAATTTGTCAGTTTAGTCTTTGTAAAGGTATAAAAACTAATCCTTTACGATTGCCCTGTAACTATTTTTTTTAAATCACGTCATATCATCAACAGGCGATTTTCAATGGTCGAGATCTTCCAAAACATCCGCAAATTATACACCTTTCAGCAGCCTTGCGAAGAATTGGCTGATCATATCGAATTTTTCTCCGAATCCTCCATTGAGGCGACCCAACAACACGTATCCGGTAAAAATTTTTCGGTAAAAATGTTTGCCAGCTGGACGCCGACGTTTTATATCAACCTGGGTTCGCCGTATGAAATACAGGTTGGCAATAAACATCATTTTATTGGGGCCGACGAGGATATATTGATCCTTAGAAACTCAATAGTCGAGCGCTATAATACGCCGACGGACAATATCTTCACCGTTAAGTTTTACCCGGGTAGCCTGGAGGCGGTGCTGGATATCAAACAACCCTTGCTGGTGGATAAGGTGATCAGCCTGAGGCAGCTATTGCC
>JABDHD010000079.1:1073-21290 GCA_013285685.1 Bacteroidota bacterium | reverse complement strand
TACCAACGGCACAAACCTAAAAGTGTCCAGTTCTATTGTCTCCCGGGTGTTCTCCCCTGTCTTTAGTATCGTGATCATTTTTTGCGATTTCTGGTCACCGACCGGTATCACTAATATACCGCCTATATTTAATTGTTTTACCAGTTCATCCGGCACTGTTGGCGCGCCGGCGGTTACGATTATCTTATCATAAGGTGCGCGTTTTGCCAGGCCTTTTGAGCCATCGCCCAAAAAAAAACGGGCTTTATAGCCCAAATCGGGGACAAGCCTGCCTGCCTTTTGATAAAGGCTCTCAATCCGTTCGATGGTATAAACCTGGGCGCCCAGCTCGGCAAGGATGCAGGTTTGGTAGCCGCTGCCCGTACCGATCTCCAATACTTTATCATCCTTTTTAATATGCAAAAGCTCACTTTGGTAAGCTACCGTAAAAGGCTGGGAAATAGTTTGCCCCTCTCCAATCTGGAACGCTATATCTCTGTAAGCCTGGTTCCAAAAAGTTTCCTGGAAAAACACATGCCTGGGCACTTTGCCGATTGCTTTCAGGACATTTTCATCCCTTATACCCTTTTTTTTCAGTTCTTCAACAAGGGCTTTACGCGCGCCTTGTTCTTTATAACCGTCAGCATATTTACTTGCCATTCTGTTTGAACACGATTTTTAGGATTTTAAGGATTAAGAAGATTTTTTATCTGCCGGGTTAACAAGTCTGAACACGATTTATAAGATTAGTTAGATTAAAAAGATTTTTTGTCTGTTGGTTTAATCATCTTTTGTCTGAACACGATTTATAAGATTAGTTAGATTAAAAAGATTTTTTGTCTGTTGGTTTAACCATTTTCTTATTAAAAACTCGTTTAAACTCCAGGCTCAATGCTCCAAAGTTAATCAATAAACCGTCTGCAATATGATAAGCCTCCAGGTAATTTATGGCTTGCGCTTTATGAACTTCTTCAATTTTTTCCGGTGCCTTTAATTCAACCATAACCCGTTCATCAACAAAAAAATCAACCCGTCTCGTGCCGATCAGTTCGTCATAATAAAGTATTGACATCTCCTTCTCTCGCTCAAAATTTATTCCAGCCATCCTAAACTCAATTGCCAATGCTCGTTGATAAATAACTTCTTGAAAACCATTTCCCAAGTAGCTATGCACCTTCATTGCACAGCCAATTATTTTGTGCGTCAATTCGTTGATGTCGAGATTCTCCATAAAAAATCTTCAAAATTATTCTCAATCTTCCTAATCTTTAAAATCCTAAAAATCGTGTTCAAAATTCTTCTCAAATCTTCTTAATCCTATAAATCTTATAAATCGTGTTCAGACTAATATGGATCCACATCCGGCTGCACAATACTCCCCTTGCTCAACTTTGTAGTTTGAAACTGCGTAATTGCCTCGCGGATAATAGTTTTGGCTTTCACGATCGACACGGCATCCCTTTCAAACTTCAGCATGATTGATTTAATATAATAGTTGCGGATGCGGGCTACCAGCGGATACTCCGGTCCGATAACGCGGTCGCCGAAATGCTTGCGTAATTCGGTTGCCAGGTATGCCGCCTGGTTATTTACCATTTCGGGGTCTTTGTGTTTAATGTCGAGGTTAATGATGCGGTAAAAGGGCGGGTATTTAAAACTCCGGCGCTCTTCCATTTCGGTAAAGTACAAATCGGTGTAGTTGTTATCGATCACCTGTTTCAGCACCCGGTGTTTTATATCATACGTTTGGATCACAACTTTGCCTTGCTTGTCGCGCCGGCCGGCCCGGCCGCTTACCTGCGCCAATAACTGGTAGCTTCGTTCGTTGGCGCGGTAATCGGGAAATTTTAGCAAACTATCAGCATTGATGATCCCAATCACTGTAACGCCCGAAAAATCCAGCCCTTTTGCCACCATTTGGGTGCCAACCAAAATATCGATCTTCTTTTCTTCCAAATCATTCAATAGCGTCTGTAACGAATTGCGGGACCGTGTGGTATCCAAATCCATCCGTGCAATACGGGCATCCGGCAGCAGCAATTGCAGTTCATCTTCAATTTTCTCGGTACCAAATCCCTTATATTCCAGGTGCGTAGAACCGCAGGCCGGGCATATTTTTGGCGAGTCTTCCTTATACCCGCAGTAATGGCAATGCAGTTTGCCGCTGCTTTTATGAAAGGTTAAGCTAACGTCGCAATTGATGCATTTTGGCGTATAAGCGCAAATTTTACACATCAATATCGGCGCATAGCCGCGCCGGTTTTGAAATAAAATAATCTGCTCTTTGGCCGCCAGCGCTGTTTCAATATCAGCCAACAGCACACTGGTAAAATGTGAGCGGATGGTTTTCAGCTTGGTTTCTTGTGCTATGCTCACTACCGATATATCGGGCAGCTTTACCCCGCCGTAGCGTTCCGTCAATTCGGCAAAGCCGTACTTGTGCATCCGCGCATTGTAATAACTTTCAAAGGAAGGTGTGGCCGAGCCGAGCAAAACCTTGCCCTTATGCATATTAGCCAAAAAGATCGCGGCATCGCGGGCATTGTAGCGCGGCGCGGGATCATACTGCTTATACGATGTTTCGTGCTCTTCGTCAACGATGATCAGTCCCAAATCCTGGAACGGCAAAAACACGGACGACCTTGCCCCCAGCACAACTTTGTATTCGTTGTTCAGCACTTTTTGCCAAACTTCAACACGTTCATTATCATTGAACCGCGAATGATAGATACCGATGTTTGCGCCAAAATACATTCGCAGCCGCTCAATAATGTGCGTGGTAAGCGCAATCTCGGGCAGCAGGTATAATACCTGTTTCCCGGCAGCGATCATATCTTCAATCAGTCGTATGTAGATTTGCGTTTTACCTGATGAGGTTACCCCATGCAGCAAAACCACTTCTTTTTGCTGAAACGATTCGCCGATTTGCGTTAACACCTCCTGCTGCTGTTCATTCAGGTCGAAGGTGTCATAATCCTCACCATCTTCAAGGTAAAGCCGGCTGACATTTTTCTCTTCGGCAATAAATATCTCTTTTTCGATGAGGGAATTTATGCTGGCGGCCCCTGCACCGCTTTCCTCGGTTAACTCGTTTTTTGTAATAGCCTTTTGATGGCGGGCCAGTTTGATATAAGCCAGCACGGCATCCGCCTGTTTCGGGGCGCGTTTTTCAAGAATCGTAAAAAGCTCCTTTAAATTATCCTGGTTATGGTAGTCGGGGTGCAGGCTGATAAACGTACGTGTGCGCGGCTTGTAGCGTTCGCTTACTTCCTCCGAAATGTGGATTATATTTTTTTCAAACAGCAGCTTCAGCACGGGCATCACCGTTTTCTGCCCCAAAAGCTTCACAATGTCACTTACGGTTAGTTCGGGCTGTATTTCAAGTGCCTCAACAATCAAATACTCTTTGTCATGCAGGGCTGTCCGGTCAATTTCAAAGCCTTTATTTAAAGTGATCCTGGTTTCGCTGGCCAGTTTTAATGCGGACGGTAAAGCGGCATTCATTACTTCACCGGGATAGCACATATAATAGTCGGCCATCCAGCTCCAAAACTGCAGCTGCCCCGGCGTTACTACCGGGCGCGTATCCAGTATCTCAATGATGTATTTTGCCTCGTATTTCTCAGGCGGGCGGTTACCGATTGCGACAATTATAGCGGTATATAGCTTGCTTTTGCCGAATTGCACCACCACCCTTTTTCCGACCTCAACCTGCCCGTTCCATTCAAACGGGACGCGATAGGTATAGTTTTTAGCGATTGCCAAAGGCAATACAACCTCGATAAAAAGGGTCTCGCGATCAATATGGTTTGCCTCGGCAAATTGTAACATGCATTTATTTATACTTAATTTTTGCGGCTGCTATGCCGAGCGTCACCCATCCGGCTATTAAACACAACCCTCCCATTGGGGTTACCGGGCCCAGCACAGGTGGCAGCCATGAAATGTCGATCTGTTTATTGCAGGCGAGCAGGTAAAGCGATACGCAAAATAAGACAGTACCGATCAAAAAAAGGTAGTAACAATGGCGCACGATCCTGATCTGGTACCTGGTTAGTGTAGATAACAAGCCCAAAGCGGCAACATGATAAAACTGGTATTCAACGGCGGTATGCCAAATTTGCAGATTCTGAGGAGTAAGCGTCCCGTCCAAACCGTGCGTGCCGAAAGCTCCGGCGACAACCGCAAGCGCACCGAACACTGCCGCGGTAATTATAATTCTTTTCTTCATAAAATATAAACGGCTAAGTTAACCAATTTTAGCAGATCACAAATCCGGATAATTTACCGGGCCAGGCAATCGCTTTTAAAATGATTTTGATTGTTAAATTGTAAATAAGTGCTTTACCCTCTTTCCCGCGAAGCGGAAGAGAGGGTCGAGCAGCGCAGCGTACTCGGGGTGAGTCGACCCGGCGGACATTAGCGCTAATGCATTGGCGGTAATGTCGCTCGGCATCTACTCACCCGGTCATCGCTTTGCTCGACCACCCTCTCTTCGCCTGCGGCGTAAAGAGGGTAACTGCAATTAAATGTTAAAAGCGATTTCCCTGTTTACCGGGCAAACTATAAACCCCATCAATTTTAAACAGATAACAACAGTATTTAGATTAACTTTGTGTAGCGGGCAGCAATGAGAAAACACATCGTAATTACCCTAATTTTGCTTGCGCTTACGGCGTATGTAACTATAGTTTATTTCAAAAATTTAAACTCGCCCGAAAGTCATGCCGCAGTCGTAATAAGTGTAATACCGGACAGCGCCCCGCTGATATTTGAGTTTAATAATGATAACAGCGTTTACGACATTTTCAAAGGGGATACTTTATTCAGCGCGGTAGCCGGTAAAGAAACTGTTAGCCAGTTAGATACGTTGCGCCGGCAGGTTTTGTTAAACGCAAAGCTGCGTAGGTATTTTACGGGGCAAAATCTATTTATTTCTATCCATCCGTTCCCCGGCAAACAAATAGAGGTCCTGCTGACCCTTTCGGCAACGAAGGATTTCAACATCAACATTTTTAATTTGCTGGCAAAACAGCCCAATAGCGGATTTTCGGTCATGCCTTTGCATACTTCTGCCAAACATGGCCTCATTATTTATATCAAGGCAATGAACAAACCGTTTTACCTGGTCGAAAAGGGGGAAAACGTATTCTCAGGCAGCTTCTCTGCAGACCTGGCGGAGCAGGCGGCGATTTACAAACCGAAAAAGGGCGAGCAGTCATTCACGTTATTGCCAGATCAGCAAAACGCCAACTCCCTTGCTAATCTTTACGTCAATTACAGCCAGTTCGACCGCCTGTTCAGCCTGCTTTTTAAAAACCGGAATACAGATATTTTCAAAACCTTCAGGATGTTGCCGGCCTTTGCCGCACTGACGCTAAACTACCGGAAAGAGGCCCTGATGTTTGACGGCTCCACATCCGTCGGCGCAGGCAAACAGGCTGGTTACCTTGGCATTTTTGCCGGCCAGCAACCGGTAATCAATCATTTAAAAGATATTTTTCCATCCACAACGGCTTACAGCACGAGTTTCTCGGTTTCCGACCCTGTAAGGTTTAGTAAAGACCTCGACCGGTTGTACGTCAAAACCGGGTTTAAGAATGAAGAAGATCAGCTTTTCAATAAGATACAGGCCGAAACAGGTATTAATGTGCTTAATAGTTTTAACGGCCTTTTAGGAAACGAATTTGGCATAGTAACCACCCGTTATTTCGAGAAATTAGCAATAATAGAGGTAAAAGACGGCTCGAAGTTGAATTCGCTGCTGATGAATGTCAGCAAAATTACAGATGTAAACTCCGGTCAGTTCATTTACGACAAGCTGCCGTTCTTTTTACTTGGCGATGCTTTTGGCATTTTTAAGCATCCTTATTTCCTGATCATCGATAATTACCTGATTTTGGCAAACAGTTCTGCCGAGTTGAAAAGCTATGACGACAGCTACCTTAACCGGAAGTTTTTAAGCAAAAATGATCAGTACCAGCTATTCGATAACCTGGTGGCTGCCCAAAGTAACGTGGCCTTTTTGCTGATATTTAAAAACGCCGAACCGATATTTAACAGGGACATGAGCGACAACTTTTTACAGGCGCTGCGCGCAAACGAGCCTGGCTGGAAAGATTTCTACGCCATGTCGTGGCAATTCGCTACAGTCGATAAAAACTTCTACACAAACTTTTGCCTTAAATTAAAGACCGATACGGCCGGGGCTAAAAATTAATTTGTTGTACAACTATCCTTCAATTATTCCGTTAAAGGGGTTAAAATGTCATAATATTTTAAATACTGGATTTGGAAGATTATCTTTAAAACGGATAAAGACCGTACCCCAACGCTTTATATGAAGAAATTTTTACTCGTTTTACTACTACTGTTTTTTTTCGTCAAGATCTTTGCACAGCAATTTTCCTTATTAAACACCGGCACTTTATACGATGCATTTGAAAACCCATCGCAAAGGGCTTTCATTCCCGACACCAGCAAACAGTACGCATTTAACTTTTTCATACCGAATTTTAACGCAAACTTTTTTTTAAGCGGCGATGCGCAGGCTACCTTAAAAAGCAGGGCATTTTTGAATAAGTATGATAACTCCGGGCTGGCTATCAGTCCAACTAAATATAACCATGTAACGGAAAATGTAAATGCCTATATTCTTATGTTCAAGTGGTTCGCCAATTTGAAAGGCGATGAAGAAATGGGCGTTTCCTGGCAGTTGAAATCTGATGGCAAGGCATTGCTTACAGACGCGAGCGTTGCAGCGCTTAACGGAACGGGCAGTTTCAATAGCGGGCAGGAGTATGATAATGTTTTAAACAGTCACTATTATTACCAAACCTATCACCAGATAAGCTTTACCTACCGCGAAAAGTTTAACAAGCAACTCCAGTTTGGGCTCAAAGCCAGCATTTTAGCCGGTGTTGAATACCAAAAATTGAACATTAACAGCTCCAGCGCCGTATTTGATAAGGCTGCGGATAGTGCATTGGTGGCCTTACAGGGACACTATGCCGCCGGATATATACCCGGCCGTTTTACAGCGCACGATTATCTGCCAACATTCCGGAGCCCGGGCCTCTCGATAAGCCTCGGGGCTACGTACCATACCGAGGATAATGTTATTATACAGGGTAATATAAAAGATTTAGGCTTTATACACTGGAGCCCGTTATCACACACCTATGATTTTGACGGCTCGACAGCGATTTACGGACTTTCAACCCCGCAGCGCGAGGACAGCGTTTACAACAAGCTCAATAAACTTATTCACGCCACGGGCGGTACAGCCGGCTCGTTCACCACCCCGATCGATGGCGTGGCTGAGTTAAGTGCATCGAAAAGCTTCTGGATAGATGACGATGAGCAGTTTAGGTATTCCCCTACGCTGGCAGTTTCGAAAGAGTTGTTTTACCAGGGATTTGTTGCCGGCTTTGTAAACTCAATTCAATATCAAAAAAAGTATTCCCTGGCCATCACGCCATCGTATGACGATCTGAAAGCATTCAACCTGGGCGTGCAGTTTATGATGCAGACGCCTAACTGGGAGTTTTATATCGGCAGCGACAGGATAACACAATCGGTAAGCCTGGCAGGCGATCTGCTAAACAAAAACGCTCCGAACGTGACGATGAACAGCGCGTATTCCGGAATGAGTTTCTTCCTTGGCTTTTCATTAAAACTTGGCTCCGTGGTTGAACATCCAATGAACGCCAGCACCATCCCTACAGGCGAGAAAGGCTTTTTAGGCAGGCTGTGGAGCAGATGGTTTAAAACGTATAGTAATTGATTCCGGAATTCGGATGTTCGATTTCGGATTTAGTTTTATTTCGGATGCTAAATTCCCAACTTTTTAATAAACCGAAATCCGAAATCGAACATCCGAAATCCGAAATTATTCCCGCTTCTTTCCTGCGATAAAATCCTTCAAATAATACGGCTCGAAATAAGCGACATCTTCAAACTCGCTCCTTTTAAATTTTTCGAAGGCTTTTTTGGTTAGATCGGCGGCCGAGTTGATAAAACCGGGTAAAAAACAAGCGTTTGCGTTTTGGCCAAGTATTTCCCGGCATTTTTCAGCGCCATCGCCAAAAAATAAAATTTTCCCGTTTTGCAACAGGTCCGCAAAACTGTCTTCGGTGATGATCTCGGCTGAAGTTGCCCTAATCCTGGCCCCGTCCGCCGTAAAAACCGCTGTATAAACCTCCATCCGCCGGGCATCTATCATCGGGCACAAAAGCATATTGCCTGCCACAGAGAGGGTTTGTTGACCGGCTGCCCCGGATGCCATGGCCCCAAGCGTTTCAACAGCAATCAATGGTTTTTCAAGGGCAAAGCATAAACCTTTGGCGGTTGATACACCGATGCGCAAACCGGTGTACGAACCGGGGCCGGAACTCACGGCTATTGCGTCGAGATCCTGGTAGGTTATGCCTGCTGAAGCGATCACCTCATCAATAAATAAAGTAATCATTTCCGCATGTACGTTGCGCCCCGACAACTGTTTAACAGCCAAAACTTCCCCCCCGTTCGCCAGGGCAACCGAGCACGAAGCAGTAGCGGTTTCTATTTGTAATATCATACTTCTTTTTAAACGGGTCCAAAAACCACCTGCCTTCCGGCTTCGGACTTCGGACTTCCGACTTAATCAAGGCACCGGATCATGCCCATGCCCTCCCCAGGGACTACAGCTTGCTATGCGTTTTATAGTCAGCCACCCGCCTTTAAAGGCCCCGTATTTTTTTATAGCTTCAACGCCATACTGCGAACAGGTGGGCGTATACCGGCACGATGCCCCGGTAATCGGCGAAATAAAATACTGGTATATTTTTATCAGCACAATAAAAACAAAACCGACCGCAGTTTTCAGGATACCGGTTATCGCCTTCATACCGCAGCCTCCGCGCAAAGTTGTTTCAGCAGCTTAACCATTTTCTTTTCAGAAAACTGGTACTCCGGCAACTCTTTGCCAATATAAGCGATTGAGATCGTGATTTTTTTTTCGGCGCTGTTCAGCCGGTCGTACAAACAGGCCTGCTTATTCAGCCGGTAGGCTTCTCGGCTAATTCTTTTTATGCGGTTACGGTCCACAGCCCGTTTAAACCGCTTTTTCGAAACGGAAAATAAAACCTGTACCGGAAATGGCTGTGCGGCATCGGCAAACATCCACGATGCTTTGAAGGGATAACATAAAAAAGAAGAGCCGTTATGAAAAAGCTTGTCGATGAGCTTTTTATTACATAACCGTTCTTCTTTTTTAAGGGTATACATGGTGTTGCTGTGATTGGGCCGAATGGATTAATACCGGCCCAAGTCCGCCCTCAGGCGGAAGAAAGCAACCGGCTTTATGCTTTGTGACTGCGTTCGTCAGATACGGTAAGTCTTTTTCTTCCTTTGGCCCTTCTTGCGGCTAAAATCCTTCTGCCGTTTGCGGTAGACATGCGCTCGCGGAAACCGTGTTTATTTCTTCTTTTCCTCTGTGAAGGCTGGAACGTTCTTTTCATGGCTTTTTATTCTATTCGTCGTTTTTTAAACAAGAGCGCAAATGTAGTGTTAATTTTCTTTTTTTCAAAGGTATTTTTACGAGTTGATTAAGTTGGATTTAGTTGATTAAGTTGACTAAGTTTGTTAAAACTGCTTTCACGCTTGAATCATGAAATTTTTGACGATCCTTTGTTTCGCCTTTCCCCTTTTTGCTTTTTCGCAGGATTCCCTTTCCAATCATTACAAAATTTACAGCACCGCGCAGCAAAAAGTAATATCACCTGATGACATTGCCAATGATATGGCGAACGCCGATGTGTTATTTTTTGGTGAGGAACATAACGATTCAACCAGCCATTACCTGGAGTACGCCCTGTTTAAAAAGCTTTCGCAAAAATATCCGCAAAAGGTGGCCTTGTCGATGGAAATGTTTGAAACCGACTGCCAGAATATTTTAGATGAATACCTCGACGGCTTTATCCGCGAAAAGAATTTTACAACCGAAGCGCGCGCCTGGCATAACTATAAGGATTACCGCCCGCTTATTGAATGGGCAAAAGCCGGTCACATTCCTGTCATCGCCGCCAACGCGCCTGCAAGGTATGTAAACATGACCAACCGCCTCGGCCTTACCGGCCTTGAGCAATTGAATGCCATCAGCAAGTCATACCTCCCTCCTTTGCCTATCGACACTGCTGCAGGCGGGTACTATGAAAAATTTATAGCAATTATGGGCGGACATGCTTCCATGGGCGGCATGCATATATTCCAGTCGCAAAATTTATGGGATGCTGCCATGGGCTGGTCTATTGCGCGTTTTGCCAAAAAGAACAAGGACTATAAAATATTCCAGGTAAACGGCAGCTTTCACAGCGAAGGGAAACTGGGCGCGGCGGCGCAGCTCAAAAAATATGCACCTAAATTGCGCATCCTTAATATAGCCGTTTATTGCGATGATAACTACAATAACCCCGACTGGAATAAACTAAGTAAAAATGGCGACTATATCATAGTGACCGATCCAGGGTTGCCTAAGACGTTTTAAATGATAGCCATTTGTATAACACATTTGTAGTTCAAAAAAAAATTGACCTTCCTATAGTACGATGCCGCCCTTCATCCGACTATTGCAAAAATAATAGTCTGCAACACCAATGAAACATCATTTTCAGCTACCTTTACATAACCGGGCCAAAGCCGTGAAAAGCAAACTTGTTAGCCCTTTGCTGTTATTTAGCATGGCCCTATTGCCGGCGTGCAAAAAAGATCCACCGGCGCAACAGCAGCAAGGTTACGATTTGGAAAAGGGCCTGGTCGATTTTTCAATAAACGGCGAGATTGCCGGCGCAATGATCGATACGGTGGCAAACACCATCACGGTAGCCGTGCCCAATTCAATGAATCAGCACAGCCTTACAGCCACCGTTAGCGTGGCCAGCGGCGTATCGGCAAAGCTAAACAGCACGGCCGCAGGCGCGGGTATCTCCTATGATTTCACCCAGCCGGTGGTTTTAACTTTATCAACCCCAACCAGTCAAAAACCCTTGTCTTTCAAAATAATTGTTGAAAATGCAACTTCGTATATCGGCCTGGATGGTACCATCAGGTCTCAAAAAAGCTTAAATAAATCCTACAACTTTTATATCGATCAGTTCGACGGCAGTGCCTACCAGTCAATAAATTGCGGCCCGACGGTAACTACTATGGCGATAAAATGGGCGGACTCAACTTTTACCAAAACACCGGTGGATGCCCGCTCGCTTATCCGGCCGCTTGGCGGATGGTGGTTTACCGGCGACGTGCAAAACTACCTTTCACAAAACGGCATAAGCAACGCTGTAGATACGCTGAAAAACATAGATAGCCTGGTTAAAACCAATATCGATAATAACAACCTGGTTATTTTATGCCTTGATATGTATTATGTACCGGAGAATGAGATCGAATACCAGCATACGCAAAAATTTTATGACGCTAATACCGTTGGGTGGGGGCATTTTTTGCTGGTTAAAGGGTATGTGCAGTTAAACAATGGTTTTTACCTGGAAATACATGACCCCTACTCGGATGGCCAACTCTATGCGGGTTTCGACAGTACACAAATAAAAGGGCAGGACCGGTATTATCTTGATGATAATATTAAACTCTCCGCCGGGATCTGGTGGCCATATGTTATACGGGTGGCGCCAAAGGGCAAAAATATTACCAATGCAGCCAATTTGCAATTGAACAGCATTGGCAGGCAAAAGCAGGTACCCCAGGCAAGCGGGCGATGATTATTTTCCCTTTGCCAGCAGGTCGCGTATTTCAGTAAGCAACAACTCTTCTTTTGTTGGTTCCGGATCGGGCGCAGGTGCGGGCTCGGGTTCATCCTTCCTTAGCGCATTAATGCCTTTGACTACCAAAAAAATAGCAAATGCTACGATGACGAACTGAAAAACCACGGTTATAAAATTCCCATATCGTATAGCAACTTCCGTAACCTTATGAGCCGCGTCGGCCGGAACAAGTACATATTTTTTTTCGGAAAAATCAACCTTACCGGTTAAAATACCTATTGGCGGCATAATGATGTCTTTAACAAGAGACGTAACAATAGTGCCAAATGCTGCGCCTATTACCACACCGACAGCGAGGTCGACAACGCTGCCCTTCATGGCAAATTCTTTAAATTCTTTTACTACCGACATAATTTTGAGGCTTTAATTGGCGGAAATATACCAAATATCAAAACAAACAAAAAAATATATTTTCCGTATTCAGCCTAATTCAATGCCAACGCTTTTCAAATTTTTAAGTTATAGGTAATTGATGTATTTTTGCCCAACCACATCATGCTAAAACAAAATCTTCAACAAAAACTCTTACAAAAGCTTTCCCCGCAGCAAATACAATTTATTAAACTGTTGCAGGTACCCACCGTAAGCCTTGATACCCGGATAAAAGAAGAGCTGGAAGAAAACCCCGCACTTGAAGATTTGAGCCTGACAAGCATCACCGAAGCAGAAGAATATCCCGACCGCGACCCGGAGGAAGATAATTTTAATGCGGATGAAGAAAAGGGCGAAGCTGATGAATTTAATATCGATGACTACCTGCAGGAAGACAATGTAAATGAGTACGGCTCGCGGTATGACCAGAATGGCGACGATGACGATGAAAGGAAAGAAATACCGATTGCCGTACAAAGCTCATTTTTTGAAAGTCTTCAGCTGCAGCTCGACCTGCTGCCGCTGTCGGACAAAGATTTCAGGATAGGCAGGCAGATCATTGGCAGCCTGGACGATGACGGCTACCTGCGCCGGCCGATAACCTCGCTAACCGACGACCTTGCTTTTTCGCAAAATATTTTTGCCGAGGATGAAGAAGTGGAGGATATGCTGAAGGTGATCCAGGGCTTTGATCCCCCGGGCGTGGGCGCCCGCAGTTTACAGGAATGTCTTTTAATTCAACTGCGCAAAAAAGACCCGCGCGACCCGATCATAAAAAAAGCGATCAATGTTGTTGAGGATTACCTTGACGAATTTACCCGCAAGCACTACGACAAGCTGGAAAAAGCGTTAAACATGTCGTCGGATGAGTTGCGCGGGGTGGTAAACGAGATACTAAAGCTCAACCCGAAACCGGGCGACTCCAGCGAGAACAATACCAAGCAGATGCAGGTTATCCCCGATTTTCACATCACCAATAATGATGGGATGCTTGTGCTTACGCTGAATTCGAAAAACGCACCGGAATTGCGGATAAGCCGGTCGTACCAGGAGATGTTTGAGCATTACGACAAGGCCTCGCAAAAAGATAAAAAACTAAAGGAAGCGGTACAGTTTGTAAAACAAAAGCTCGATTCGGCTAAATGGTTTATCGATGCTATTAAGCAACGTCAGCAAACGCTGTTGAAGACCATGAATGCCATTATGCAGTATCAATACGACTACTTTTTAACCGGTGACGATAAAAACCTGAGGCCAATGATCCTGAAGGACATAGCCGACCGGATAAGTATGGATATATCAACCGTATCGCGCGTTGCCAATTCAAAATATGTGCAGACTGAATTTGGCACATTCCTGTTGAAATCATTTTTTTCGGAAGCAATTCAAACCGAAAGCGGCGAAGAAGTATCCAACAAAGAGGTTAAGAAAATACTTGAAGAGCATATCGGGAAGGAAGACAAACAGCGCCCATTGGCTGATGAAAAACTAACCGAAATATTAAAAGATGCCGGCTACAATATTGCCCGCCGCACGGTAGCCAAATACCGCGAACAAATGAACATCCCCGTTGCGCGTTTGAGAAGGGAGCTGTAGGGTGGTTCATAGTTCATGGTTCATGGTTCATGGCACATTTCGTGCAGAACCGGCTCACTTCGTTCAATTAAGAAAATTCCGGGATGACGGCGAAAAATGGCTGGTAAAACCTTTCTCACCGCGTTACCAAAACCCCAGGGGCTTTGTGTACAGCTCTCCTACTATGAACTATGAACTATGAACTATCAACTATGAACTATTAACCATGAACCATGAACTATGAACTAAAACAGGTGCATCGACGTCCCCACATTATACCGGTTATTCAGCAATATCGTAATAACGATTTCGTGGGTACCGTTACTTACGGTATTTAAAGCTGATGTGGTAATATCGTATGAATAGCCTACATTAACGAACGAGCTTATATTGAGGCCGGCCAGTACGCCAAACGAATCATCATGCCGGTAAGAACCGCCAAGCCATATTTTATCTTTAAAATTAAGCTTAAGGTTCAGGTCATAAGTTAACGGAACGGGGCTGATCTGCTTTATCAAAAAGGATGGCATCAGGGTAAGGTCATCATCCAAAAAAAGCTTTACGCCGCCGGTCAGGAAATATTGCGGAACGGTTTTAGCCACATTGGTTGCGTGCTGGGTGCTGAAATAAAGATTTCCGGGCAACAACTGCTGTACCGAGGCGCCTGCAAAATAATTTCCGGAATAAAGCCAAACCCCTGCGCTAAGGTCAGGTGTCCACTGGCTGTTATTGCCATTTGCAATAGCCGGGTCATATGGGTTCTCCAGGGTTATTTCCGCAGTATTCAGGCTGATATGGTTGGCTCCCGCCGCCACGCCGAGCGCCAGGTTCATTTTATCCGTCAAGCCGATATGATAGGCGTAATTAACATCCACATTCGTGGTATTAATAGGCCCCGCCACATCGGATACGATTGAAAAACCAAGCCCGTGGTGCGGTTCCGATGCCATGTAAGTCTGTGTAAACTGGCGGCTGGAGGGGTCAACTCCTCCCTCAGCGGGGAATGAAGTTGCATCGCCCTGTATAAATTTGTCGCCCAATGGAAAATCCACCGTCAGATAAGCGGTAACGGGCGCACCCTGCAAACCCGTCCACTGGCTCCGGTAGCCGGCCTTTGCATCAGTATAATTCTCAATCCCGGCAACAGCAGGGTTTATCAGCAAATAATTAAAAATATACTGCGTGTACTGCGGTTTTTGCTGTGCTGATGCAAATTGATTAAACGACGTAAATAAAACAATTATTAGTAAAGTTCTTTTCATCTATCTATAAGATATTTACCACACGAGCCGATAAATTTTAAAGTCTGCTATTAGGTTTTTAATACAATTGGTGTCAACTTTCAGGCGCAACATGGTTACTTGCCGTCACCTGATATTCCTTAACCAAATGACGAATATACCTTTTATCAGCATCTGTTGTATAAGTTTATTGTGCAATTTAAGTAAAAAATAAGGTTTTTATTTATTCCGCGTAATTTATGCCCCGCCGGGCGGCACAAATAATATCATGCACAAATCGTGCCGCGCGGTTTTGTGGTAAGAACGTGTGCAGGCATCCAATTAGTATTGAATAACCCAAATGTGTTAGGTCAACGGTCTTTAGTCCTTAAGTCCAAAATCTTTTTTTCAATATTCCGACTTGAGACCGAGCGTCAACCCATGTTCGATACGACACTATCCCGCTTTTACCTGATGATCGCCACAAAACCCGACAATGGCGTCATTCCGTTTTGTAAATTAATGATATAATAATAAGTTCCAACCGGCAGCGCCGATGCTTTGTAAGTCCCGTCCCATGGTATCTCATATCCTATTGAAGAATACACATTTTGCCCCCAGCGGTTGAATATCTGCACCGAACAATTCGGAAAGCTGTTAATATTCTTGATATCCCATTTATCATTCACCCCGTCGCCATTGGGTGTAAACGTATTGGGGATGGTAACCGGGGACGGCTTAATACCCGGTATCCCGGGGTTTACGGTGATGGTAAAAGTTGTTGGCGTTCCATCACAACCCGTGCCCGCGGAAATAAAGTTCCCGATGGAAACCGGATTTTTCCCCACGGGGATTGTGTTGATTACATTGTTCGTCGTCGCATCAATAACAGATACGGTGTTATCATTGTAGTTTGTAACATAAACCCGCTTACCATCGGCGCTCACCGATATGCCTACCGGGTCGCCGCCCACATAAATTGTTGCCAAAACTGATCCGGATCCGGCATCGATGACAGAAACGGTGTTATCAGCGCTATTTACCGCGTATATGCGATTGCCATCGGGGCTTATGGCGATGCCGTAAAGGCCGTAGCCACTCGATGAGGTGACCAGGGTACCCGAAACAATTGAATTTGACCCTGTGTTTATCACCGATACGCTATTGGTCGTGCCGTTTACAAACCATACTTCTGTGCCGTCGGGCGCGGCGGTAATGCCATAATCCCAATATCCCGTTTTGATATTTGTCACGGTAGTATCGGTCCTGGTATCAATCACCGATACAAAAAAATCGTCCTCTCCATACGTAACATATAAAAAATTCCCATCCGGGCTAATCGTTATCCCGAGAGGGTTAGACCCAACCGGGATATTGTTTATCACCGTATCAGATCGCGCATCGATTACCGAAATATCATCCGAACCATTATTTGCAACGTAAACACGGCTGCCGTCTGGACTCACAACTACACCTGCGGGGTATGGGCCTACCGGTATGGTTGCTATAACTGAATTCTGCACCGTGCTAACAACCAAAACCTGGCTTGCATACTCTGCTACGATGTAAACCAGGCTTCCGTCGGGGCTGGCGCAGACCGAGGTCAAACCGGTTCCGGGCGCCGTCTTTATGGTATTAACCACTTTATTGGTATTGGTATTAATGACAGAGACTGAGCCATCGCCGTTATTTGCGATATAGGCTAATCCGGAGCCCGATGCAGTTACCGTGATGGTGGCAGTAATGGGCGTGTTTCCTTTATTGACCGCAGTGAAGGCAGCGATATTGCCTGTGCCACTGGCAGGCAGGCCTATTTCGGGCTTATCATTTACCCAATGGAAGGTGCTGCCCGTACCTGTAAAGGTAACGGCAACTGCGGCATCCCCGTTTGCGACGGTTTGATCGGGAACGGCATTAACGACAAATAATGGATTGATGAGGCCTGACACGGCAACCTGGCGGTTCACCGCGCCGGTGGACGCCAGCGTGACACTCCCGGTAATATTGAGGGGCGAAGCCGAGCCGGCGGAGCGAACATATATGATGGCATTAGTTATACTGCCGCCCGTTTGAGCAATTGTAACACTGCCTGCATACCCCGTTGCGGGCGTAAGCGAAACTTCAAATCCCGCCGGTGCGGTTGCGACGATACCGCCCGTTAAACGAATGCCCGAAACCGGGAACTGCTGGATATTTGGACTTGCCGAAGCTGAGCCCTGGCAGGCGGTAATGCTGCCGGTTACAGCGCCTGCAGTTATAAACGACGATGTATTTGGGTTTACGGTAAGCGTGAATGTAACCGCTGCCCCTGTGCACCCGGAAGCGTTTGCAATAAAATAGCCTGATGCATAAGGGGTTGTTCCAACCGGAACTGTCGCTATTACCTTATTGGTAAGCGTATTGATAACCGATACATTATTTGAGGTTCTGTTTGCGACATATAACTCACTGCCGTCCGGGCTGACCGAGGCCCCGTAAGGCTCCAGGCCTACCGGAATGGTACTGATGATCTTATTGTTGGCAGTATTGATCACGTCCACGGTATTGTTGCCAAAGTTTGTAACATATAAACGGCTGCCATCAGGGCTATAGGCCAAACCCGTTGGCTCCGGGCCGAAGTCCTGGCTGGTTGGCGGCGGACCAATGGCAATAACCGCCTGGGTGCCGTTTGCCGATGTGCTGATTACCGAAACCGTATTGTCACCCTGGTTGGCTACACAAACCTCAGTGCCATCAGGGCTCATCGCTATGCCGGTAGGGTCCTTACCGACATTTATCGTGGCGATGGTTTTGTTGGTGGCCGTATTGATGACGGTAACGTTTAACGATGACACGTTTGCAACAAAAAGACGGCTGCCATCGGGCGTTATCGCCATGCCATAAGGCTGAGAACCTACTGTATCAATGGCTGTCGTTAAATAGGTAGCCGCATTGATTACTGACACTGTTGACGCAAACGTATTCAAAACATATAATGCGCCCCCGTCGGGACTCACGACAACCGCAGAGGGGTGCTCCCCTACCGGTATGGTAGCCACTACCTTATTTGCAGCAGTTTTTATGACGGACACCGTGTTCGCCGACAAGTTAGTCACATAAACCAGGCTTTGATCAGGGCTTACCGCCACCCCAAACGGATAAGAACCAACAGGGATGGTGGCGGAAACCTGGTTAGTGGCGGTATTGATGACCGAAACGTTGTTTGAGGCGTTATTGGGAATGTAAGCCAATGCGTCCATTTTTGGCGTAACACTAATAGTTGCCGTTACGGGTGTTGTGCCGGAATTTAAGGCTACAAACGAAGGGATATTGCCGGTACCGTTCGCTGCCAGGCCAATGCCCGGCGTATCATTAACCCAGGTATAGGAGTTACCGGCGCCCGTAAAACTGATGGCAGCAACTATTTCATCCGCCGTAACATTTTGATCCGCAACGGTAGTCACGGTTGGTATGCTATTTACAACACCTGTTACCGCAACGGTCTGACCGGCAGCGCCGGCCGAGGTTACCTGCACATTGCCGGATATTGGCCCGGCGGGGGCCGAAGCCGCGGACCGCAGGTAGATGACCGTGTTATTTACCATACCAGCAGTTGGTGGAAGCGTTATACTGCTTGTGTAGCCGCTCGCGGCAGAAAGCGATACTTCGAAGTTGGTTGGGGCGGTGACGACAACGTTAGCCGCCAGATCACTCCCAAAAACGGTAAACTGTTCGACATCAGGACTGCCGGATGCATTACCGGCACAAGCGGAAATAACCCCGGTGACGGCGCCGGTAACGATGGTGGGGCTGGTTGCCTGCGCGGGATTTACCGTAATGGTAAATGTAACGGAGGTACCCGCGCAAGGCGTGGCGGGTACAATAAAATCGCCGAGGGAATACGGGTACAAACCTACCTGTACCGTTGCTACAACCGCATCAGCGGCCGTGCTGATAACCGAAACCGTGCCCGGTGAGTTATCGTTTGTGACGTACACTTCGCTGCCATCGGCGGTTACGGATATCCCCGTCGGCATACCGGCTACATTTATCGTTTTAACAACCTGGTTTATCTTCGTGTCGATCACGTCGACGGCGCCGCCGGTGCTGCAGCCCACATACAAAAACTTGCCGTCGGGGCTAATGGCCGCTCCGTAGGGCCTGTTGCCCGTGGGTATGGTCGCCACCACGGTATTGGTTGCCGCGCCGATCACCGAAACACTGTTATCCATTTGGTTGGCGGTATAAACAAAACTGCCGTCAGGGCTAACCACCAGTTGTACCGGGTCGGCCCCAACCGTGATGGTCTGTATGATGGTGTTGGTTGCTGTGTTAACGACTGAAACTGTTCCCAGGGGCGAATTTCCGACATAAAGCAGGTTTGCGGCGGGGCTTAAAGCAAGGAAATAAGGTTGTGTAAAACCGCTTATCGTGCCGGTTACCTTGTTGGATAATGCCGCTATTACAGAAACGGTACCGTCGGCAATATTTGTAACGTATACCAGGCTGCCATCCCTGCTTATCGCAACGGCGCCCGGCGAATTACCTACCGGGATGGTTGCCACTATCGTATTGCTAACCGGGTTGATGACCGATACATTGTTTGAACTTTCATTGGCGGTATACACCAGGCTGCCCGCAGGGCTTACGGATATTGCCCCGGGCTGCTCGCTCAGCGGGATTGTCGCCGTTACCACATTTGTCATGGTATTAATGATCGAAATACTATTCGCGCCATAGTTTGCGATATAAGCATAGGCTGCGGGCTCCGGAGTAACCGTAATCGTAGCCGTTACCGGCGTGCTGCCGTTGTTTATCCCCTTAAAAGAAGCGATGTCGCCTGTGCCATTTGCGGCAAGGCCGATACCCGGCGTGTCGTTTACCCAGCTATAGGTACTGCCCGTCCCCGAAAATGCAATAGGTTTGGTTAACAAGCCCGCTGTAACTCCCTGGCTGGTAACCGCAGCAACAGCAGGCGCCATATTAACAACCCCTGTTACAGTAACATCCTGGCTGGCAGCGCCGGCCGAGGTTAGCTGTACTTTACCGGATATCTGACCAACCGGGGCCGAAGCTGCCGAACGCACATAGATCACCGTACTATTTACCGAACCGCTTGTGGGGTTAAGGGTTACGCTGCTACCATACCCGCTTGCCGGAGACAATGATATTTCGAATCCGCCACCTGGCGGAGCCGCTGCCGTTATAGCCGAAGCCAGGTTATTGCCCGCAACGGTAAACTGCTGAATATTGGGGCTTACCGATGCCGAGCC
>JABDHD010000079.1:0-1063 GCA_013285685.1 Bacteroidota bacterium | reverse complement strand
ACGCCGCTGAAAGGGCCCGCGGTTATCGATGGCGTTGAAGCGGCTGTTGGATTGACCGTTAGGATATAGGTTTCCGGCGTGCAGCCAATTCCTCCGCTAATAAAATTGCCATGTGAGTTGGGGCCCGACCCCACTTTTATTGTGGTCGTCGGCAGGTACGTGGCCGTGTTAAAAACAGAAACGCTGTTGATGTTGGCATCCGCTGTGTATAAATAGGCCCCGTCCGGCGTCACCGACAAGCCATACGGTTCAGTGTCCGTTGAGATGGTGCCGGCAACCATATTGGTTGAAGTATTTATAACCGAAACCGTGTTCGACCCGGCATTTCCAACATAAACCAGGCGGCCGTCCGGGCTTATCGTTATGCCAAATGGAGCCGGGCCAACATTGATGGTGGCAGTTACTTTATTGGTCGCCGTATTGATGACCGTTACCGTGTTTGAACTGTAGTTTGTTGTGTAAACCCAGCGGCCATCCGGGCTTATGGTGATTCCGGATGGTTCATGGCCGACTGCAACCGTTGCTATAATGGCGTTTGTTGCCGTGCTTATAACCCATACCAGGTTTTTCAACTCATTTGTCACAAACAGCTTGCTGCCGTCGGGGCTTACGGCTATCGCAAATGCTTCCGTTAAAACGGTAATTGTTGATATAACCGCATTGGCTTTGGTATCGATAACCGATATGGAAGCCTGACCGGTGGCGTAAACGCGGCTGCCGTCGGGGCTCACCACCGCGTTGTTGGTAAAGCGTCCTACCGGGATGGTGGCAACAACGGTATTGGTAGCCGTGTTGATCACCGAAACCGTGCTCGGGATTGAATTTGTCACATACACCCGGCTGCCATCCGGGTTTACCGAAACGGATATCGGCCCCTGGCCTACAGTGATCGTGGCGACGACCAGGTTGGTAAGTGTATTAATAACCGAAACCGTGTTATCGCCCCCATTTGCAATGTAAGCGAACGAGGCGGAAGTGGCCGTAATAGTGGCCTTAACGGCGATGCTGCCGTTATTTACCGCTGTAAAAGGGGCTATGTTACCCGTCCCGCCGGCGGGCAGGC